>JBQTID010000234.1:0-6654 GCA_052389275.1 Gemmatimonadota bacterium
CGCGAGGCCCGCGATCGTTTGCGCTGCCGGTAGTCGTGAAGCTGGTAGACCATCTACGTACAGCCGATCCTCGCCGAGCGTTGTGCCGGCCAGCGCTTTCGCGAAGCGCATCAGCCGTTCGGCGTCACGTCCGACCAGCGCGTGGATGCCTGCCCCGAGCCGCGCGGAAGCGAGTGGCGCCCAGCGAAGTGTGTCCTTGTGAGCTGCGACGACGATTCCTGCCACCGGCACCGGAACCGGATTCATTTGAAAAACCGGCTCCAGGGTTTCTCCACTCGTAATCGTGATCTCTTGCGCAATCGGCGCATAGCCGATGATCCGGATGTGAATCGTGTGACGACCCGGAGTAAGATCATGGTACGCGAACCGGCCATTCTCGTCGCTCAAAACAGAAACTGATCTACGATCCAGCAGAACATCCGCGTTCGCGACCGGAGTCTTCGATTGCGCATCGATGGTTCGCCCGGCAATCGAACCCGTCTGACACCAGAGCTGGGACATCGGTAGCGCAATCGCGACCAGCAGCGCGATGACGATCGAGCGGCACGGCTGGTCAGCTGGAGCTAGAATGGGCATCGCCCATTCCTGCCTTCACACCGACCGTTATTGCATGACAGACCTTCCCCACATGGCGTACCCGATCCGCAAAAGTCGCCGACTTCCCCGGGCGTACCGGAGAAGTCACAGCGGCCGAACGCGGACCCGGCACAGCTGCATTGGCCCCCGAACACGCTGACGATGCAGCTGCGTGACGATATGCAGGAGTTACTGCTACCACTTGTCCCCGGCTGTTCCACCAACAGTGACGCGGCGGCGACTGCCCCCAGCGTGGCCGTGCCTGCTCCGAGCAGGATGGCGGTTCCCTTCCCGAAAGGACTCTTCTTCTTGGCAAGCTTGCTGCTGTCGCACGTGCGCGCGAGCTGCGCCAGTTCGGCGCGCACTTTGGCCAGCTTCGTCACCAGCTTTTTGCTCGAATCGGCTCGAAGCGTCAGAAGTTTCAGCTCGCCCGCGGTCGCCTGATTCAGGCGCCGAACCGTCCAAACCGCATCGGCCGATTCGTACGCGAGTAGCCATGCCCACTCGTTTGCGCTTACGATCAGCCCGACCCAGCCAGCCGAGGCAGGTCCAAACACACCGGCTTTTACTCCCGCAGCAGTCGCCTGTTTGACAGCCAAGTCGTGCAGCAATGTGTAGCCGGCTTGGAGCAGCTGACGTTTGCTGACATCATCGGCGAGGCTGTAGCCGGCCTTCGCCTTATCCAGGATTTCCAACGCGGCGCTTACGTCATTAGCGATTGTGACCCGCCGGACCAGTTCCGGATTGCCGTAGCCGAGTTTTCTGAAAGCGGCAATGGCTTCGGGGCTCAACTGTGAGCCGATCACGCGCGCTCCCTCGCTCGCGCCCGTCGTCGCCAGGTCGACAGCTCCCGATTGAGCCTGGCTGGCGAACTGAGCTCTGGCATTTCGCATCGATTCATCGAAGAGCAGCTTCTGAACCGCCTTGGTGCTTTCAAGCACTTGGGCCTGGGGAAGTGCGGCTGCGCGCTCGAACTGGGCTATGGAGCGATCGAACCCGAAATTCGCGATAACCTGCCGATTGAGATTGAGCTCAGCGGTCAGTATCTGGAACGTATCCTGAAGCGCCGCCACGCTGGCACAACCAGGAGGAAGCTGTTTTGCTCGCTGAGCGTCCGCCGGCTCGACGGCGGCGGGCGAGAGCGCGACTGCCAGAATCAGTGCTGTTCTCTTCGCGATCATGCTACCTCCTGGCATCTAAGCGAGACCATTGCCTCGACGGGGGTTGCTGGGGGATATTCGGGAGGAGCCCGCTGCACGGGCAGCCTGGTCCTCTATTAGTCATCGCCTTTGCCCTTTGGGCGTGACATCGCGCCTCAACGAAACTTGTCAAAAGCCGCCGCGACTGCCGATCCCGGGACGCTCGAGCGTCTGCTGAAAGGCCTGCGCGTCATCGCGCTCAAGCGCCTGCGCGATGCCGACGCGGCCGAAGAAGCCGTCCAGGAAATTCTCGCCCGCACGCTTCAGCTCCTGCACGATGGTCGGCTTCGCCATCCAGAAGAATTCGCGCCGATCGCGTATGGAGTCGCCCGGCACGTGCTTGCCGATCACGTTCGCCGCTGCATCCGCGAGCAGCGCCTGGTGCCACTCTCGGAGGCGGCTGATCGGCAAGCCTCGGCTTCGGACGCACTCGCACCACTGATCGCTGAGGAAGAACGCGGCCGGCTGCGCCGCGCCTGGAAGCAGCTCTCCAGCGACGATCAGGAAATCCTGTCGTTGACGTATTTCGAGCAGGTCACGCCCGCCGAGCTGGCCAGCAAGCTGGCTATGCCGGCGGAGCGTATTCGGAAGCGGAAGTCCCGTGCCTTGGCGCGGCTGCGCGCGGCGTTTTTCAAAGACGACGTTGCGGCAGCCCGCGCGCGCGCTGCCCCCAGCGGTCACGCCACGGATGCAGACGCGATGAATGAAGTAGTAGCGGCGTCATCCCGCACCTTCTGGGTGGAGAAAGAATGAAATCGCCCTTTGTTTGCGACGATTTGCTCGCGCACGACCTCGCAATACGATATCTGCAAGGGCAGCTCACCCCGGAGGAAGAGGAGCAGCTCGAGCTGCACATCCTTGCGTGTGAGCAATGCGCGGATGAGATCCGGTTCGCTGCCGCGCTGGACGAAGTCGCTCAGGCAAAGCCGCGGCGATTCTTCACGTGGCGCGTCGCGGGAGTCGCTGCGGGCTTTGCGACAGCCGCCGCCATCGTTCTGGTGGTGATGCAGCCGGATTCACCTTCCGCAGTGCGTCTCGGTGGTGTCGACGCAGCACCGATTTATCTCGGTATGACCGTGCGTAGCGATGCGAGCACGGCGGATTCTCTGTTTGGCGCCGCGATGCGCAGCTATCAGCAGGAGGACTTCGCCGCCGCGGCAGCCGGCTTGCGGGCGGCGCTCGAGGCCGATGTCGAGCGACCAGGCGCCGAGTTCTTCCTGGCGAGCAGCCTGCTCATGCTTGGCGACGCTGCCGCCGCCCGTGACTACTATCGCCGCGTCATCAGCTACGGCGAAACGCCTTACCTGGCGGAGGCTCGCTTTTATCTCGCGAAGGCGTTGCTTCGTGGCGGCCGCGCCGCGGACGCCGCGCGCGAGTTGTGGCGCCTTGCAACTGATGAGCACGAGCTGTCGGCGCACGCCGCGGCGCTGGCCGACAGCGTGGAGGCGATCGCCACACGATAACGACCGCACTCCTTCTGACATTGTTGCTGGGCGGCGACTCCGCGCTGATCAATTCCGCTCAGGCCCGGCAGCTTCGCTGGTTGGCTCTGGACCAGGAGGCGGAGTTGCGCATCGGCGGTGCGCTTGTCCTGCTCGAGCAAGCGATCGCGCGTGATCCAGCCTATTTCCCCGCCTATCACGAGTACCTCCGCCTGATGTACGAACAGGGCGCGGACGAGCAGCTGGAGCGCAAGTTCGCGAGACCGCAGCTGCGAGGCGGTGCCACGGCACGTTGCGTGTCGATTGTCGTTCGAACTGCAACGTATTATCCCGTGCTGACCGAAGCAGGCACGCAGGCGCTACGCGCGTCTGTTCGTGGGCGGGCGGCAGACTCCTGCACCGCGTTTTTTCTCGCTTCGGACCACCTCGCCGGCGAACAGCTTGTCACAGCAGCCGCACGGCACATTCCATATGCCGAAATGGTTACCCGACTGGAGCCCGACGTTGGATTTGGATGGATCGCACTCGTGAATGCGTTGAAGACAACCTCGAGGTATCAGAAGCTTCAAGCAGTGGCGAAGGCGGCTCACATGCGGAACCTGCATTCGCTGGAACGCATCGAGCTCGGAGTCGAGCTGGCGAATGCCGCCCTGGCTGCTGGAGACAGCGCCGCCGGACGCGACGGGCTCGCGCGCTTGCGCAGCGCGGCTGCACGAGATGCGCGTCCTGGCATTTTGTACCGTTCACCACCGGTTGACATGCGCGATCCGGTGGTTGGCCAGAAGAAAAAGCTGGAGCTGGCCACGGCGCATGGTGCGTGGGCTCGCGCTGTGGACGCTTTGCACGTTTTGGGGAAATACGCGCTGGACCGGGGCGACCCGGCGTCCGCCGTGCGGTACCATGACGCTGAAATCGCGCTGGTCGACGCTCACGATTCCCCACGTCTCAGATTGATTGCGTACGTGCAGCGTGGGCGTGCACTGTCGAAGCTCGGCCGCTTGCGCGACGCCGAGCGCAATTTGCTCACAGCCATCGCATTGGCGCCGCGCGTGCGCGATCCGTACTACCTCATCGAGGCGTATCACAATCTTGCTCACACCTACGAGAGCCGCGGTCAATGGTACGAGGCTGCACGCGCTGCCGATTTCTACATTGCCTCGGCGCATGGCCGCGAATCCACCGGCCAACGTGTGATGAGTCTCTATGATGCTGGTGTGATTCGCTGGAAGGCCGGCTGGCACGCCGCGGCACAACGTGATTTCGAGGAAATGGTTCGCGCTGTTGACGCCGTGAACGCGGAACACTACTGGGCTGGAGAATACTTCGAGCGCATCGGCGAGCTGACGCGCGCCATCCCCTACTATCGTCAGGCAGTTGCGGGGATTTCGGACGTCAGCATAGGATTGGCGGGATTGACCCGTGTGTTTCTTGCGTTAGGCCAGGAGGATAGCGCTGAAATCGCGGCACGCCGGCACGATGCGCTTCAAACTGTATGGCAGCCGCTCGAAACGCCTCTGCTTCCCGGAGTTCTCGCGCGGCGTGGGCGCTTGAGCGACGCGGCGGCACTCTCGCATTCATGGGCAGCGCATCAACGCGCCAGGGGCAATGCGCACGGCGCCGTCATTGCCACACTCGAACTCGGTGATTTGCTTTTGCGCGCCGGTGATGCGCGCGCCGCGCTCATCGAGGCGGAACGTGCAGCCGGCTGGGCGCGAGAGTTCCACCTGGCCGATGAACTAATTCGTTCCCAACGCATTGTCGGTGCAGCGCGCATTCAGTTGGGGAGCATCGCGGCTGGCAGTCGTCTGCTCGAAGCCGCGGCCCGCCAGGCATACGCGCGCGCGGCGCCCGCCGCCGTGATTGCGACGCATGTCGATTTTGGCGATGCACTGCTCGCCGCCGGCAAACCAGAGGCGGCACTCATTACGTACGGCAGGGGCGCACGTGCGGTCGAGGCGGTCACGTATCGCCTCGACACGGACATTAACCGGGTCGGATATCGCGACCAGCACCTCGCTCCCTTCGATGGCGCTCTGCGAGCGCTTGCGGCAATGCCGCCGACACGCGGCAACCTTGAGCGCCTCGTGCACTGGTCGATGCGCCGCAAAGCGGCGGCGTTGCGTCTGGCTGTGGAGCGACGCGCGCAGACCACACGACCTGCCGCGCTGCCATCTCTTGCGCAGATTCAACGCAACCTGGCAGCAGACGAGCTGCTCCTCGATTATCAAATTGTGGGCACAACGCCCGCCGTCCTGGCGATCACGAACCGCACAGCTCGTCTGATCCGCTTGCCGGTCACCGCAGATTCACTGCGTATCCTGCTACAGCGCGTAAACAAGCAAATTGCGCCCGTGTCGGGCGGGCGCGTCGATCTTCACAGGCTGCGCTTCGACTATCGAGCCGCGCACGAGTTGTGGCGCGTGCTGGTCGCACCGACGGTTGCTGAGCCGGCCCGAACGCGCCGCGTGTTTGTCATTCCAGACGGCCCGCTTCATTACCTGCCGTTCGAGGCACTGGCCACCGCGTTGCCGCGCCGCACGCCAGGCGGACGGACTCTGAATGCATCTGCTCGTTATTTGCTGGACGCGTACGACGTCGTCTACTTGCCTTCGCTCGCCAGCGCGGCCGGTCCGGCGGAATCGCGGACGAACTACCACGCATCCGCACGGTTGTTGCTCGTCGCCGGCTCGGCGCCTGGCGCGAATGCGGAAGCGAGGGCCGTCATGGCCGCGTGGCCGGCGAGTCGCACCACGGCTCTTCAGAACGAGGCGGCGACGGAGAGCGCACTGCGGCGTCATCGTGGATACAACGTGCTGCATGTCGTCGCTCACGCACGTGCAGACGGTCGCGACCCGCTCGCTTCGCACCTTCGGCTGCTCGCAGATCAGGAGAACGACGGCTTTTTCCACGTTTCGGAAATCCTCGAAACACAACCGCTCGCAGAACTGGTGGTGCTGAGCGGTTGCGAGACCGTTTCAGGAAAATTGTATGGTGGTGATGGGCTGCTCGGACTCGCGCGCGCGTTCATGCTGGCTGGATCGCGTTCCGTGATTGCGACTCACTGGCCCGTAGGTGAAACCAACGCCGAGTTGATGCGCGGTTTCTATGGGTATCTGCGCGACGGTGATGATGCCGCGTCAGCATTGCGGCGGGCGCGTCTGCGCGTTCGCCAGCGCGAGCAGACTGCCCACCCAATCTTTTGGGCGGGCACCATTCTCATTGCGGCTCAGGCGAAGAACTTGTAGCCGATCATCTTGTAGACGAGCTTCGCGCTCGGCGCGAACGCCCCAACTCGTACCGCGATGAATCCATGTCCATGCGGCTATTACGGCAGCGGCAGCGCGAAATGCACGTGTCACACCGCGCAGGTGCAGCGCTACATGAATCGTGTATCGGGCCCGATGCTCGATCGTATCGATCTGCACATCGATGTGCCG
>JBQTID010000235.1:0-5254 GCA_052389275.1 Gemmatimonadota bacterium
CAAAGCGAAACTGACGATGAGAAAAGCCTACGGTTTTCGCAGCTACCGAGCTATGGAAATCGCTTTATATCATGCACTTGGTGCTTTGCCTGAGCCTCAAGTCACCCACAGATTCTGCTGACGAGGCCGAAATTGGTCCGTCTGGCGATATGGAGGTGTCGGTACTGTGCGCGGCGACACTGAGTAGTGCGGCCCGCCTGCCCTCCGATTCCAGCGCAAAGAAGAACACCGGCCCGTAAGCTCGATGCACGAATAGTGGTACGTCGTCAGGTAATGGCTCGAATGCACTAGCCGAAAAGAAGATACGATCTACATTCGGACGGATGTTGGTCCATGATATGGGCGCCCCGTGGTCTGACTCCAGTTGACGTCTTAGCGTCTGGTTGTTTGGAGACAGGAATGTCTCATGAACGCATTTGCTATTTGAGTGGCACGTTGCGGGGTAATTAGCGGTTGAGTTCCGTACGAGAGGGTGGCGCCAGGACAAAGCGACCATTGGAATCCAACTGCTCGGCAATGTCTGAAGTTACCCACAGCCGCGCATTAGGCCGCTCGGGTCCCGGATTAACGTCACCAGGACCCGATGGGTCGGAGCAAGCGACGGCGCAGGCCGTCAACAAGACTACACACGCACGCATTTACGCCTAATCCTACTGGTCATTCCCCGTTGCGGGTAAAATCAAAACATTACTGCAAGCGATATAGGATAATGGTTGCTTCCCCCGCCGCGCCCAAGGCTCATTTGTAGCGCAGCTTCGCTGAGTATTGAGACGCGATGGCGCTTTAATTCTATGCCCATGCCGACTTTGATGACGGGCTTTGTGCTCGATCTGTTTTCGAGCCCGGCAAACGACGGATCTGGTACAAGCGTAAAATGCGCCGCTCCAATTCCTCCACTCAACGAAGGGCGGAGCGCGCCTGTTCCAAGGTGCGCACGCCCACCGACAACAACTCCGACCGCTCGATCCACTTTTGCCGCCGGATGACAAATTCCCTGAGGTGGGTTAGTGGAATCATCTTCACGCATACAGTTGAACGTCCGGGAATTTGTCACCAACCGATTAACAAATACTTCGTACCGGGTGTGTAGCCACTGCCACTTCATGCGGCGTTCAGCAAGAAGCCGCACGTTGATGCCCGGTGCAGGGCCGGCAGCGCCCGTCAGTCCTTCGCCTTCCGGTGGAGCTGGGCGTTGGGGCGTGTTCGTCGTAAAACTCGGACCTGCGCCGAATCCGAAACTCCATGCATCGCCGCCTTGCGCAAATCCTGCTTTGCAAGTGAGTGCCGCCAAAGCGAACACTCCCATGACGCTCGTGAGTAGACGCACGTTATGCCTCGCCAACAGCGAGCACATAAGACGCGCTCTCACCATTTTGCGACTGCACGATAACAGTAAGGTCCACGCGCTCACCCGGACTTACAAGCAATTGAACCGTCTTTGTGGTACCGAGGGAGATAGTCTGTCCGGTTCCCGGGTAGTACGCAGTCCATGAATATTGATAAGGGCTTTGACCGCTAACCGGCATCGCCTCCCAAGTGTAAGTCCCCTTCTGCGATATCCAGACAGGCCCGGAAATCGTCACTGACAGAGCGTCCGCAATTGTAACACGACTATTCGCGACGCCGCTCAGCCCGTTTCCAGCGCGGGCGATGGTCAAATCTCGGGGACCCGCAGGCGCGGTCATTCCGACAGCAATCGTCGTCGTCCATGTGTATGGAGTTGGTCTCGAAGAATTGCTTAACGCCAAGCCGGACCCTGAAACGGACAGTCCATCATTTGTCATGAAGTAGTCGCCCGACACGGAGATCTGCGTTGTAGTGCCTCTGTATAGCACGGTCTGCGGATTCGAACCAATTACTGGATTCAGGTTTCCGATCTCCTGCGCCTGCGCGTAGATAAATGTCTGCGCGTTCTCGCTGTCATAAGCCAGATTGTAGCCCAATGAAATCCCTGGCATCGTCGTACCAAGATAATCGTCAGAGAACGTATCTGTTTCCCAGTAATCGAATCCATACCCGGATTCGAAATCCTCGCTCGACCGAAGGCCCGCATATTCGGCAATTTGATATCGAATTAAACGCTCGACTCCTGTTAGGGTGAACGACTCGACTTCTACATTGTTCTTGAACGTTCTCACCCTAACTTCGGCTCCGCCGACTTCATCTACCTTATGACTGTACGTGCCGAATTCAACCGCCGCACAGCTATAATCCGTGGAGGTCGCGCCATTCGTGGTTTTGAAAGAGTAGAGCACGCCGTTGGGCCGCGTACTTGGTTGTCCAACAATAGCTGTGCCTACGCCTGTACGACGCGCGACACCGAGGTCGCTTTCGTCGGCTGCCTGGATGGTCTCGATCTCGCTTGACCGATCTCGGCGGTCGACGCGCACGCCTCTAACGTCCGCCGGATGAAGCAGGACGATTACACCGCGCTCGTTAAGCGTTGTTGATGCTGCGACAGTCCTGTCACCGTCTGGCCGCCAGACGACCACGGTGGCTGCATCAGGATCAGAGGTCCCTACCACAGCGACAGTGGTGTTTCCCCGCCAAGACTGTCTGCTCGCCCGTCCCAAAACGTAAAGATCGGAGGACGGCAACCGACTGAGGTCTGCGATTGCCCGTTCCGCCCCCGAGCCGAATACCTTCTGGAGTTCCTTGGCGTCGAGTGTTTGAAACCACTCACTGAAGTCGACTTTGTGTTCGCTCCATACGGATTTACGCATCATCTGCAGAAGGCGCACACGCTCCGAGGGTTGTTGAAGAATAACACTGACAAGTCTCGCGGCTTCAACATAATTGCCCTCATTTAGCACGGTCATCGATGTCGCCGCGTTCGGCGACACGACACCCGAGGGATCTGCAATATCGTTGCGATCAGCACACGCGGAGACATAGATGAGCATAAGAACCGTTGTGAGGCGGGCGCAGCTACAAAACGTCCGCCGGCGCGTCAGATTGATTCGCCGAGTACAAGCAATATCGTGTTTCACTCAGAAACCTCCGAAGTGGATGATGATGTTTAACACCGTAAAAGATGGATCTCCTGCACGGAGCATTAACAATAAATCCCCGGCAAATGCGGAAGATTGTACCGATGCCGTTTACGGCTCCGGATATTGTGAAATCCTCGGCCAAAACCTTCTGTCGTGCGATGCACGTTCCTATCTGCACTTGGGTTTAAAGACGCGAGTAACTCCAAAGCATGCGGCTAGTGTTTCAAGTGGCCGCAGACCCTGCTAGCGCCGCAAGAGGCCAATTGTAAAGAAACGGTTCAGGTTCTGTTCAGAAACGGTTATGAACCGTGGCATTGCGTGGCGTTGCCCCGGAAAAATGGACACGCAACCAGCCAGGTTTCACTGTGTGGTTAATGCGAAAGGGAACCAGACGGAGAACAGCGCGACGCTCGCGGCGCGGGCATTGGCCGCGAGCATGATCATCTTTTACATGTATGACGGCGATCCTGCCTCAGAAGCCGTCGGCCGCCCAGTGCCGCACGCGCTGCGGCTCGCGCCGGTGCGAGGCTTCCGGCTCGAGATCGAGCGAGGGCGAGCCGACCTTGTAGCCGATCTGCCGCAGATGATTCACCAGCTCCTCGACATTGCGGGCTTGCACGTGCGCGATGACGAGCGCGTCGTCGCCCTCGGCAATCGGGGGCATGACCATGCCGCTGATGTTGATCTTGAAGTCGACGCCGATCGCGCGCACCACTCGTGACAATTCGCCCGGCCGGTTCGGGATCAGCACCTCGATGCGGCGCGAGCTCTCGCTGGTGCCGAACAGCTCGACAAAGGAGCGCATCACGTCCGTCTCGGTCAGGATGCCGACCAGCTCGGTATCGCGCATGACCGGCAGGCAGCCGATGCGGTGCTCGTACATGAGGCTGGCCGCGTCCTCGATGGGTGTGTCCTCGCTGGTCGAGATGATCGCGTGGTGCGTCATCACGTCCGCCACGGTCTTCTGCTCGAAGGTCGCGCGCAGTGTGGCGTAGTCGGTGTCACTGGCCCAGATGGGCGGCGCGGCCAGGCGCAGGTCGCGGTCGGACACCAGCCCGACCAGGGTGCCCTTGTCGACGACGGGCAGATGGCGGATCGCGTGTTCGCGCGTGATGCGCAGCGCCTCGCCCAGCGAGGTCAGGGGCGCGACGGTCAGGACACCGGCGGTCATTCGGCTGCGGACGAGCATGGCAAAAATCCCGGGGACGAGGATGTCAGCGGAAAGGGCAAGCTACCAGTCTGGCGCAGGTCGATGCAAGCGGCTTGTAACCGGATGCGGCGCAATCAATTGACGCTGTGATGACCGGCGCGCGAAACCTTGGAGCCGAGACTAACCCCCTGGAGGCTCCATGTACCGTTTTGACCTGCCGTTTCCGACGATGTCGCTGGTGCTGCCACCGTACGACGCCCTGACTTCGATCTCCGAGCTGACAACCTGCGCCGATCGTGGCATCGCCGTCGTGTGGAGCGCCATCGATGCCGCGCTGCAAAGAGCGGAGTATGACTGGCTCGCAGCCCGGCCGGCGCGGGTGTCGCTGATCATCGTGCTGCCGCCGGCCGCCGCGATTGACGCCGCATTGCCGCTCCTTAGAGAAGCCAATGCTCTGCACCCGCGTGGGGTGCTGCCGAATAGCGGAGCAACCAGTCTGGAGACGATCAGGCTGTTACTGGGCAGCGCCCCACGCGATATCCCGGGTGTCGTCGTCAATCATCTGACACGCGAAGGGATTCTGCGCGATCAGCAGATTCGCGGTCTGATCAGAAAGATGTTTGACATGGCGACGACGATCCCGAGCATCACGAAACTGGCGCGCAAGTTCTACACGTCGCGCCGCACCCTTGGCCGCACCTTCGAAGCCGAGGGTTTGCCGGTGCCTTCACACTGGCTCCAGTTCGCCCGGCTGATGTATGTGTCGGCTCTGATTCAGGAAAAGCAGCAAGTACCAATCTTCAAGGCCGCGCGTCAGGTCGGCTATCCTGATGGCTTCACGATGAGCAATCAGATGAAGCGGCTGATCGGTTGCAGGCCATCAGAAGTGCGCGAGAACCTGGGTCTGGCGTGGATCATTGAGGAATGGATCAGGTGCGAAGTCGCAGCTGGTCGCATGAATTGGCCAAGGCGTGCAGCAAGAAGCGATAATGTCGCGGCCTGGCTTGAACAATGTCCGCTGAGTGGTAAGCGTCCGGCGTAGCCATGTTTCGTCCTTGATAGTGCCGCACAATTCTTCTGGGGAGTCGTGATGACAATCACCAGGAGGATG
>JBQTID010000236.1:0-9445 GCA_052389275.1 Gemmatimonadota bacterium
CGTTATCGGTGCCGCTTGTCGGTGACACCTTTAAGGGTGATGCCTTAACGGCTTACGCCTCTATAGGTAACGCCTCTGGAAGTTACCGATTTTCCTCCGCAGCTCAATGACCCGCCGGGATCCTGAAACGGGGGTCAGGGTATCTCGCACCATGGATTCGAGCGCCATTCCTGTTTACCTGGCTGGTCCCTACCCCGTGTTGCATACAGCGCGCGTGCGGCAGCAGGACGAGGAGATCGAGCTAAACGTCGGTCTCATCATCGAAGGCCAACCGACAATTCTCGCCTCGACACGCTTTCTGCTGGATGACACGTGGGAGCGCATCCAGTCCGCGCTCGCGAGCGGTGATGCGAAGCTCGGGGTTGCGGGCGTGCCATACAAGGAAGAGACCACACTCGGCACGCTCGAATTCCCGTCCGCCTACATCGGACTGGAGTGTGCGAACGGCGAGCGCCTCGTGCTCGCGCATATCCGCGGCCTGGAGCCGGACCAGGAAGCGCACAGCTACGCTCTCGAAGTCATCAAGGCGCTGAAAATGGGGTTGTCTCCCGACGAGCTGGGTGTCACGATCGAAGATTGAGCCGCGGCGCGAGCGTTGCATGGCTGGGATCCGGCCGCCACAACCTGGAGAACGCAGATGGCAACGGAAACATTCGACGAGCTTAATGCCACGGATATGGAGGCGCCGGGCGGCACACAGGTGACCCATCCGACAACCGCGGCGCGCGCTGTCCGAAGCGATTTCGAGCGCGAAATCCGCGAGCACCCACTGCGGAGCGTAGTGCTCGCCCTGGCCGGCGGCTATATCCTCGCCAGGCTGCTCGACTAGCTACTTCTTCGCTCCGCGCTTGGGGATTACCGTGATGTCGCCGCTCTGTTCGACGATTGCGTAATCGATCTGGTCGAGCCGGCTGATTCCCGCGCGCTCGCGCGCAGCTGCCAGTATCTCATCCTCATCGACCCGCTCCAGTTTCATCCGGTCCCACAAGATTTCGCCCTGCCTGATTATGATGACGGGAGTGCTGTCCACGATCTTTGCCAGCAGCGTCGACTTCGTCTTCAGCACCGATAACAGCACGTCGAGACCAACCAGTGTAAGCACCAGCAGCGCCGCGTTGGTCATCGAATTGTCATTGTCGATCAGCGCCTGCTGCACGGTTTCGCTCAAGATGAGGACAAGCACGAAATCGAATGTCGTCATGCTCGAGATGGAACGCTTCCCGGAGATTCGCAGCACGACCATCAGGAAGACATATACGAAGAGAGCGCGGATAACCGAATCCATGGCAGGCTCCTTTAAGGCAGGACGAACTGCGAGAAACGCAAAGGCCCCGTGCCGGCTAATCCAATCCGGCCGACCTGCTGCCAATAGCCGTCCGGATTGATGTGAAACACGACATTCACGGGCCCGCGCGTGGTTCGGCGAAACTCGTAGAAGACGAAATGCCCGCTGAGACCGGCCGCCGACGGCTCGGGAATGATGTCTACGATTTCGAAGCTCCGCAGATATTCGCCGGACAGGAACAACCGAAAGACGGAGTCTGGTTGGAAGTCGCCTACCGTGACCGTGACTTCGGTCAGCGCACCGTGTCGCACGACGCCGTCAAAGGACGCGGCCAGCGTTCGCGGGTCGCCGATTTGCTTGTGCGCCGCCGGGCCACGGCCGAACACACCGACGAGTCCGAGCAGAATGATGAGCGCGACCACAACCCAGCCGATCCGCTGGACGCGCCAGTCCTTCCTTAGGAAAGCCAAATCCTCATTAATGTGTATGTGGTCGACTTCGCGGACGTCACTCATGCCCGCGCATGCGAGGGCAAGAAGCGTGACAGTGTACTAGCAGGTTGCGGAAAAACGGGCGGGTGGTTTGGGTGAAGGCAGGCGCTACAGAGAGGCGCTACAGAGAGGCGCTACGAAGTCTTGAAAACCGCTATTCAAAATCGCGACTAATCTGCGCTCCGTAGAGGCGCGACGTGGCGGCGGCGAAGCGACACTGCGCTGGGCTGCGCATTGCCGCAGTGTCGCCTTTACGTGGCGCTTGGGAGTCGCGCAGTTCCGTAGCGCAGTTCCGTAGCGCAGTTCCGTAGCGCAGTTCCGTAGCGCAGTCCCGTAGCGCCTCTCCGTAGCGCAGTTCCGTAGCGCCTCTCGGTACAGACCTTGCTCCACTCCAAAACCGTATCCATGACAAGCAACGGTGAGGTGGTAGATGGCGATGTACGACCGTAATACACGCTCTCCGCAGTTCAGCCGGACGGATGGTCCGATCCAATCTCCACGACAAGAAGAGCAATTGCCGCTCGGTGATCTATTGCGTCGCTTCGGTCAGGATGCGGCGGCACTCATGCGCGACGAGATCACGCTGGCCAAGCTCGAGCTTGGGGAGAGCGTTCGAGAGCTCACGCAGGATGCCGCGAAGCTGGCCATCGCGGCAGGCGCTGCATTGATCGGTGCACTTTCACTGACCGCATTTCTGATCCTCGCGCTTGGCGATCTCTTCGACAATTACTGGGCGAGCGCATTGCTCGTGACGATCGCGCTGCTGGCAACAGCGGCGGTCCTCGCGCGCGGCGCGATCACGCACTTCAAGCAGAACGGCCCGGCGCCCCGGCAGACGGTTCAGACCCTGATGGAAGACAAGCAGTGGGCAAGCGAAGCAGCCCGGAATTTCAAGAGCAAGCTAAAAGCCTGAAAGGTGGCAGACGATGGCAAATCAAATCACGGATCGTGTCGCCGAGCGGATCGAGACGCGTTTGACCGATCAGAAGTCGCGCGCGGCGGACACGGTCAGTACGGTCGCACAAACGTTACTCTCCTCGAGCCAGCAGTTGCGGGAACAGGGGCAGGAAGATGTCAGCCGCTACATCGAGCGGGCGGCCGACCAGGTCGAGCGGGTTGCCAACTACCTCCAGCGCACCGATGTAGATGAAGTCGTGCATCGCGTCGAAGACTTTGCGCGACGCCAGCCGGCCACCTTCATGGCGGGCGCATTCGCGATTGGCTTCATTGCGTCGCGTTTTCTCAAGAGCTCACGCAATGATCAGGTTTACGACGAAGGTTACGACACCTATTACGGCGGGCGCACCGGCGATGGCATCGACACCGATCGCACCGGCGGTTACGAGGCGGGCAGCAACTTTGATTTCTCGAGAACGGACTCGACACGGACGTCGTCGCAAGCGGAGATGAACTACGACACGAATCGAGGTGTCTGATGGCGCGCGATACGGAGCAGTTGCGCGTGGAGATTGAACATACGCGGGACCGCATGAGCGATACGCTCGGTCAGTTGGGCGAGCGGCTGAATCCGCGGCGGATCAAGCAGCGAGTGAAAAACAACATTAGAGAGGCAACGATCGGAAGGGTGGAAAACATGGCACGACAAGCCGCTGATCGGGTGAATGACTCCCGTAACGGTCTCCTGAATACTATTCGTGACAACCCAATCCCGGCCGCAATGGTCGGCATCGGGCTGGGCTGGCTGCTGTTCAACGGACGGCGTGAGCGCGACACCGGTCGGCTCGAGGCGCGTCACCATGAGGACATAGGCGAATTTACCGGTACCGGTTACGTCGGCGACGTGAGCGCGGCGACGCCGCGGCTCAAACAGGACGATGCCGCGGGCGGGCCGGGCGCCAGCATTTCACACGACCGCGAGACCGGCGTGCGCGAGCGGGTCAGTGAAGTCGCGCACCGCGCGGAAGAGCGCGTGAGCGATGTGTCGCATCGGGTGGAAGACAGCTTCCAGCGCAGCTTGCAGGACCAGCCCCTGGCAGTCGGCGCGGTCGCCCTGGCCGTAGGCCTGGCCGCCGGCTTCGCGATTCCGGAGACGCGCCGCGAGTCGCAACTGATGGGCAGTGCCCGCGACCGGTTAATGGAGCGCGCACGCGAAACTGCAAGCGATGCGAAGGAACGAGTGCAGCAGGTCGCGGAGCGGGTGATCGACGAGAGGTCGTCGCCAGCCACTGAGTCGAATGGCGCAAACACGGAGAGCGCGATGACTTCCTGAAGCAACTCGAGCTGCGCAACCCGCCAGCTGGCCGATCGGCCTGGCAGGTTGCTGCCCTAGAACGCGATGCGCAATCCTCCGGTCAGTGCTACGGCGTGCAAGTCGTCCGTGCGCGCGTCGAGCGAGCCGATACTGCCGAAATCCGCCTTGCCGTAGTGATCCTTCGCGAGCACGCGCAGCGCGATGTTCGAGGCCAGCGGAAAATCGGCGCCCAGCGCGCCCGACACCTGAAAATCGGTTGTCGACGCGGACATGCCTGCCACCGTGACTTCCCGCCGAATCGCGCCGCCGCCGAGCTGCACCAATGGAATGAAGCGCGCGGCCTTGCGCTCGAAGCGCAGCTCGACCGATGCATCGAACAGCGTAGTGCTGGTCGTGCCGACCGAGATGCCGCCAATGATCGGCAGCCCCGCTTCGAGATCCCCGCTGCCATGCCCAATGCTGCCGATGATCGAAGCGCTCGGTGCCAGTGGCAGGCTTGCCTGTACGCCGTAAACCGACGAGCTCACCACGTCGAGTGAGGTGCCCAGTGGTCCATCCATGAAACGCTGGCTGAGCAGGTATCCGCCGAACGGCGCAATCGCGAATGAGCCGCGGCTGATCGTGATGTCCGATGACCGCCGTCCGGCCTGCGCATGCGCGCTACCGGCGGTCGCGAGCAGAGCCAGCATGCTCGCAAAGAGAAATGTGCGTCGCATCGTCGCGTCTCCTGAGAGAGGATTGAGGTGACGATCTCTCAGGCACGCGCCACGCCGGTTTTATCGCTCGAATCAAGTTGTTCAACCGCAATAACTTGCAAAACTTGACACCGGTACGCCGGCGCGCTCATTGTCACCGTTGCGGGACGAACAGTGGAGACCCACAGATGACACTCGATTTGATCGCGCTTTGGGTTGGTGCGCTCGCCTTTGCGTTCTTCGGCGCGTGGCTGCTGATCAAGCCAACCGCCATGAGAGCCGTGGGCATTCCGGCCGACAACGCGGATGCACGCACGGAGATCCGCGCAATGTATGGCGGGCTCGAGCTCGGTGTTGCGGGCTTTCTCGCCTTCTGCATTCTGCGCCCGGAATGGACGGAGCCCGGCCTCTGGTTTCTGCTCCTGGCGCTCGGCGGTTTGGGGCTTGGCAGGTTGTTCGGCATTGCGATCGAGCGAGGCGGCGTCGGCAAGCTGATGTGGTTGTTTGCGGCGCTGGAAATCAGCGCGGCGATCATTACATGCGCTGCCCTCGCCTTGCGTGTATTTCCGTGATGGACGATTAACGCAAACGCAATTGCATGCGGAAGGTGCGACCGGCTTGCGGCAGGCCGCACTGATCGTAGATGGCTGCATCGGTGGCGTTGTCGATGCCTGCCGCCAGCTCGACAGCGGAATTCCGCGACCTGCTCCAGCTGCGCGAGATCTCCGCATCCACACGATAAGCCGCGGCAATGCGTGTGTTGCCACCGGTGTCCGGATTCACACAATGCTGCCGGCCAGTGTAGCGCGATGATGCGTCGAATCGCACGGCGAGCGGCAGGTTGAGCGCGAGCCCCGCGCCGGCGATCACCGCCGGCTGATACTCGCCTTCGCTGGCGGTACCGGCGCTCGGATCCTCGAGTCGCGTGCGCTGAAGCACGAGATCGGCACTCAATGCGACGTTGTCCAGGCGCAAGCCACCAAGTACTTCGAGCCCGCTTCCCGTCTGACGGTCCCGATTCACACGCTTGAATCTGCCTGCTCCGGCACCGACGCGAACGATCGCGTCGCTCAGCACATGCTGAAAAAGTACGACCTGCGCCTGTGCGTTGCCTTTCGCGAATGAGCCGCCCGCTTCGAGTGCAACCAGCTGTTCGGGCATCAGCTGCGGGTTAGGCTCGAAGCGACCGAGCGCGCCGGAATACAATTCCCGCAGCGATGGAAAGCGTGCGCGCCGGCTGGCGCCCGCGTGCAGGACCACAGCTGTGCTGACCGCGGACGTGATGCCAGCGCGCGCGGCCAGTTGCGTGAGCGCTCCGAGCGCCGGCTTATCACCACTTGCCGGCGTGTCCGCACCGTCGATTGCGAGGCCGGCGGAGAGGTGAGTCCCGCTGCCGCGCAGCTGTTCATGCAGCTCGAGCGCGCCGCTCCACAACCGCTGGCGATAGGTTGCGGCGCCGCCGGGCATCAGCAATTCGTCATGGTTGATGTCCGAATAGGTCAGACCGGCGCGCAGCTCGCCGGTGCGGCCAATACTTTGATCGGCACGCACGCGCAGTGTCAGGTTGCGGTCATCCGCTTCTTCGGTTGCGTTGATCGTCTCGTAGGCGCGCGAAGCGAATTGCTCGATCTTCGTGTGCCCCACATCCGCACCGATACTCAATTCGACGTCGCCGAGTCCGCCCAGCGGCGAAGGCCGCGTGCCGGTACCGCCGGCAACCACCGCGAACAGGCGCGAGACGTCCGGATAACGCCAAAAGCGAGGCTCAGAGATGTGCAACTCCGCCGGAATGCCGCGCTCGGCCGTGAAACCGGACACGCTCGCGTCCGCCCAAACGCCGCGCCGCGCGCGGTAGCTGACCGACGCGAAGGCGTCCGTGTGGACGAGATCGGTGTTGAGGCGCACATCGTCGTCATCGGCAGTTGTCGATGGCTCGCTGACATCGTTCGGCAGAGGCAAGCCCGTGCGCCGGCGATGGCCGCCGCCTGCACGCAGCAGCCAGCTGCCGCTGGTGCCGTGTGCGGGATGCGTGATGGCCGCGCCAATGGCGGCCGCGCCCGTATGATCGACGCCCGCGTCCATGCGCAGCCCGCCCGGCGCAAGTTGGTAGGATCCGCGCGCCACGCCGATTTCCACGACGCCGCCCAGGATATTCGGGCCGTACAGGAGCGATGGCAGGCCACGCGCGATCGTGAGACTTTGCGCCGCGGACGACGGCAGTACCGAGAGGTCCGCGCGGTCGTCCCACGCGAAATTGAGCGGAATGCCATCGATGATTACTGCGACCTGACGCGCATCACTGCCGGAGCCACGCAGCGAGAACTGCGATTCGCCTCGCGAATTCATGCGCACCTGCACGAGCGGCGTGCGCCGGAGAATCTGGTCCAGCGTCGGCGCGGCCTGTATTCGCAACGAGTCGAGCCGCACCTCGAGCGCGCTGGCGCCGCCGGTGGTCGCAACCGGACGTGTCGCACTGACCACGATTTCGCCCAATGGGACGACAGCCGTATCCGGATCCTGCGCGAGTGCCGGAACGGAGAACGACAGCATCAGAAACGTCGACAGAAGCCTACTTCGTTGCATTTGCCTTATTCGGAGCCTTGCTCAGCTTGCGGTGATTGTCTTCGATCTTGCGAACGTATGGCAGCGTCTCCTTGTAACGCCAGCGCTGCACTTTAGGTGCGACGACCTCTATGCTGCTCCACGACTTCTCATCCAGCTGATCGGCGCGCGCCGCTTTCTTCGCGCGCAGGATCGGACCTTCACCGGCGTTGTAGCTGCCGAACATGAAGCGCAGCCGCTCGTCAGTCACGTGGCCATCCCACTCATGCCAGAGGCCTCGGCTGTGCATGATGCCGGCCGCGATATTGAATTCAGGGTCCGTGATATCGCCGAGCTCCGGCTTGCGGCTCTTGATCAAATTGTACGTGCCCGGCATCAGCTGCATGACACCGCGCGCGCCGACCCGGCTCTTCGCGTTGGGGTCCAGGCCACTCTCGGCCAGCGCTTGCGCCTTGAAGTACTGCCAGTCGAAGGCCGGCCCGAAGAAGCGCTTGCTGTACTTGCGGAAAATATCGTCGTAGCGGTCGGTATCTTGATTGCGCTGTGCTGCCGCCGGCGAAGCCGCGAACAGGATGAACAGGATGACGGCGAGCTGCTTCAACTCAATGCTCCGCCAATAATGAGCGCGATCGCGATGAAGAGCGCGGCAATGAACACCGCGACCGCCAGGTTGCCTCGCTTCAGCTCCTCCGGGAAATCGACCTGCGGCGTCAGCATGTCAATGATGCGGTAGCTGAGATACATCAGCACGACGCCCAGCGTGGCGTACAGAAAGTTGATCGCAACGATTCGCCATTCCACGGCGGTATCCCTTTCGTGACGGGGGTATTCAAGGATAGAAAAGACCCTGGATTCTGCAAAGGGGGGACTCGGTCATACGCTCGATCTGCGGGGCTGGAACATTATCTGCCGTCTAGCAGGTTGCTGAAAAACGGGCGGGTGGTTTGGGTGCAGGCAGGGCGCTCCGCAGACCGTGCGGGTTTTACAGCGTATCCTGCATAAACCTGTGGTTCGAGGCGGTCCGGTTGCTCAGCAGGTTTATGCGGAGTACGCTGTAAAACCGCGACGGTCTGCGTAGCGCCCTGCCTGCACCCATGTCAGCCCGGTTTTCAGCAACCTGCTAGAAATCGGGCGAAGGAGGAGAAGTCCCAATGATTCGGAAGCTCAAGTCAGGTGGCTATCGGCTGTATTCGCGCAAGAAAGATCCGCGCACCGGCAAGCGCAGAAATCTGGGCACATTCAAGACGCGAACGGCGGCGGCAAAGCACGAGCGCGCCGTGCAATTCTTCAAGCGGCACTGAGGCTCCGAAGCTGGTTCACTAAGGATTTAGGCATGAAGCCGCCCAAAAAGCACAAGCACACGCCCGAAGAGGAGCGCAGGATCCGCGAACAGGCGCTCGACGAAACCGTGGCCAACTCGTTTCCGGCGAGCGACCCGCCATCAACGATTCCGAATCCAGACCAGCACGACACGACCGTTACGATGCCGCCGCCGGAACCTCACAAGTAGCTGAGCCACCACTGCTCTCGCTCGCCTTCAGCTGCGCAAACCACCGGCACGGCCAGTAGAGATGCCAACGCCTCAATGGAGCCTCGGTGAATTCACCGAGGAAACAAGAGGACGACTGGCCGGCCGCGCGCAAAGCCGCGGAGCTTCAATGGAGCCTCGGTGAATTCACCGAGGAAACTTCACAATCAGAACCCGCACGTGCTCCGCGAGCTCCGGCTTCAATGGAGCCTCGGTGAATTCACCGAGTAAACGAGTTTGTCGATGTCACCGCTGCTCGGGACGGATAGTCCGCTTCAATGGAGCCTCGGTTAATTCACCGAGGAAACGACTTCCTTCGACAGCGCCGGCTCGAGCACGACATACTTCAATGGAGCCTCGGTGAATTCACCGAGGAAACCTTGTGGCTCGGGCCTGGGCGCGCTTGCGGTAACATACTTCAATGGAGCCTCGGTGAATTCACCGAGGAAACGAGTTCTCGGCGTTGAGCTCATCGAAGCCGATCTCCTTCAATGGAGCCTCGGTGAATTCACCGAGGAAACGTCGGTGTCGTTGCAGGCTCCGCCGCGGTCAATGTGGTCCCTTCAATGGAGCCTCGGTGAATTCACCGAGGAAACCGGCCGCCCTCTGTTTTGTCGTACTCCCAAAACCACCTTCAAGGGAGCCGCGGTGGAGTGACCGGGGAAACGGTCC
>JBQTID010000237.1:0-7552 GCA_052389275.1 Gemmatimonadota bacterium
ATTATTATCGCCGGTCATCGTATAAAGTCAACCCCTTCAATCTCTTAAGGCTATTTCGGAATTACAGTGCGGGCAGCGCCGCGGTGCTGCGCCGATCACCACGCCTATCGCCAGATCTATGACGTTGCCACGCGCTATGAATTCCCGGAACTCCTTGAGCATGACGCTACAAATAGATTAGCGTCAGTCGACGTCATTGCACTGAAACGGTTCCGGCCATTCCATTATGGATCGTGCACTGGTACGAGAAACTGCCAGCCGTGTTAAATGTCCTGCTGTTCGATCCTCCGGTATGATCGCCGATATTGGCCGGTGCCCCCGTTGCCTGCGAAAACGTAACGTTGTGGACGGTGTTGCTCGAGTTGGACCAGGTAACCGTTCCGCCACGCCGGATGACGACTGATGCGGGCGCGAAGCTGTAGGTCGTGCCATATCCGTAATCGTCCGTGGTGCTGCGCAGCGCCACGCTCGCTAGTGCGGGCGGGTCGCCTGGATTGCTGGGTGAATTCGGATTGTTGGGTACGGCCGGATCGCCACTCGAGCCGCCACCGCAAACTGTGAGGAAAAGGAAGCCCACTGCGACTACGTTGCGCCTGATCATCGCAAGCTCCTCCGGACGAGTTTTGCTGGAATACCCCTAAAGAAAAACGCCGCTGGGGGCAGCGGCGTGACACTTTCGGTTTATTTTCAGAGGCCCCGGGCGGACTCGAACCGCCGAATAAAGGTTTTGCAGACCTCTGCCTTACCACTTGGCTACGGGGCCATCGCGCCCGAAGGCTCAATGTTTGGCGCCGCGGGTGAAACCAAACGCCCACGAGCTCCGGCTCGTGGGCTTGCGCAGATTCACCAGGGCGGCTTAAGCGGGAAACCGGGTTCGAACCGGCGACCTTCACGTTGGCAACGTGACGCTCTACCAACTGAGCTATTCCCGCGAAAACGACTACTAAATCTAGTGGCATCAGCCACTTCGGTCAACCAAGGAAGTGTACACGTCTTCGTATTTGGCGGCGGATGACCCCCACGACCAATCCAGTGCCATACACCGCTGTCGCATTGCGTCCCATTCGCCGGAGCGCCAGACGCTCAGCGCGTTTTGGACGCCACCAACCAGGTCAGCTACCGACGCCTGCTGGAAGCAGAAGCCGGTTACACGATCCTTCACGGTGTCGCGCAGTCCGCCGGTAGCCCGCACGATCGGAGGCGTGCCGTAGCGCTGCGCAATCATTTGACCGAGACCGCACGGCTCGTAGCGCGAGGGCATCAGAAAGAAGTCGCCGCCGGCGTAAAGACGGCGCGCGAGCACATCGTCGAAACCAAGCATCGCGGCAATCCGACGCGGGTAGCGCCGGGCCAGTTCGCTGAAATGCGTTTCGAGGGCGACGTCGCCATCGCCAAGCACGCAAACGTTAACGCCGCTGTCGAGCAGATCGGGCATTGCGGCGAGAACCAGATCGATCCCCTTCTGATGCGCCAACCGACTCACGATGACAAGCAGCGGCCGGTTTGCTTCAAAGCCCGCTTCCGCCAGCAATGTCGCCCGCACTTCTTCCTTCCTCGCAAGCGTGTTGGCATCGTATCTCTTAGGCAATGCTTTGTCGGTTGCGGGATTCCATGCTTTCAAATCGATACCGTTGAGAATTCCGAACAAATCGCGGCTGCGAAAGCGCAGCAACCCATCGAAACCGGCGCCATACTCGGGCGTCTGGATTTCGCGCGCGTAGGTCGGCGACACGGTCGACACTCGGGTCGATAGTGCGATGCCGCCCTTGAGATAAGAGACGTTGCCGTAGAACTCGAGCCCGTTTTCAGTCCGAAACAGCTCGCGCGGCAGGCCGACCTGCTCGAGGATCGCGCGTGAAAACAATCCCTGATAGGCGAGGTTGTGAATCGAAAACAAAGTCGGCAGCGCGATGTCGTCTACCAGCGCGTATGCCGGCAGCAGTCCGGTTTGCCAATCGTTTAGATGAATGATGTCGGCGCCCCAGCGCTGCGCGTAATGCAGCACGGCGCGCGCGAACAGAGCGAAACGCCGGGCGGTTACGTGTGGGTCGTAATCCTCGTAGGGCGAGCCGGCAATATTGAATGCGGGATGGCCGACCAGCATACCGGTAGCAGTGTCGCGGCGTTCGTGTTGCCACACAGCCATCGCAATAGTGCCACCAACCCAGGGTACGTCGAGCGACTCAGCGCGTTTCAGGCGATAGCGAGTGCGCTCGATCGAACTGTAGAAGGGATGGATAATGCGGACATCGTGACCGCGCTGAGCCAGCGCGTCAGGCAAAGCGCGCGACACATCGGCGAGACCGCCCGATTTGAAATACGGCAACGCCTCGGACGCTGCGAACAGGATTTTGAGCGGATTTGCGGTGTGTGGCCCGGCGTATGATTTGGCGCTCATTTTTACCTTAGAATGACGCCAGCATTCTTCTTGACGCAAGGTGAAGCGCGACAATACTATTGGCCAAATCGGCGACGCAGCTCCAACCGCGAGGTATTCATGACGACGTGTTTCCGCACTTGCCTGGTCATCACGTGTTCGTTACTGCTCCTGCCGCTCAGCACCGCAATCGCACAAGAAAAAGCCTCTCAGCCAGTCGCGCGCGGCGCGGTCACGGGGCGCATCACCGACAAGGAGACAAGCTCGCCGCTGGCCGGCGCAACAATCGAGGCCGTCAGCAGCGGCGGCCGCGCCATTGCGCAGGCAGTCACGGATGCGGACGGTCAATTCCGGCTGACGGTGCCGATCGGCACCCATGCCGTAGTAATCTCGATGCTGGGCTATCAAACGCAGCGCGTCGAGGGTATCCGCGTCATGGCCGACGCATCATCGATGCTGGGCGCCGCGCTTACTACTGAAGCATTCTTGCTGAATCCGGTGGTAGTCAGCGCATCGAAGCACACTGAAAAGGCGCTCGAGGCGCCGGCAGCGGTCGCGGTCGTGTCGGAGCGCGAGATTGCGGAGCGTCCAACCATTACGCCGGCCGATCATCTTCGTTCGGTGCCCGGTGTTGATGTCATGACGACTGGCGTGCAATCGAGCAACGTAGTGGTACGCGGCTTCAACAACATCTTTTCGGGCGCGCTGCACACACTCACAGACTATCGCATCGCGGGCATTCCATCGCTGCGTGTGAACTTCCTGCATTTCACGCCGCAAACCAACGACGATTATGCGCGTGTCGAAGTAGTGCTGGGTCCGGGGTCCGCGCTTTACGGCCCGAACACTGCGAATGGCGTTCTGCACATCATCACGAAGTCACCGCTCGATGAGCAGGGCACGACGGTTTCGTTCGCGGGCGGCATCATACCGGGCGCCGCCCCCAGCTCGCGGGCAGTGATCGGCGATCCCAAGACCGACAACTTGTGGCAGGGTACATTCCGCACCGCGCAGAAGCTGGGCGAGAATGTCGGCTTCAAAGTATCCGGCCAATATGTGAAAGCAGCGGAGTTCTTTTATCGCGATCGCGGCGAGGACAGCATCAAGGCAATAATCGACACCGCGAGTGTAACTACAATCGGCTCGACCGCGCTGTTTCCTGCGACGATGACCCCCGCAGAACGCACCGCGAGAGCTGGCAGGATAGGAAACCGCGATTTCGACATCGGGCGCTGGTCGGGGGATGCGCGCCTAGATTGGCGTGCTTCGGAAAAGCTCACGACGGTTCTCTCCGGCGGCATAACCAACGCCAACGGCATCGAGCTAACCGGAATCGGCGCCGGCCAGGTTGTGGACTGGAAGTATTCGTACGCACAGGCGCGCGCGCAGTACGGCAACACGTTTGCGCAAACCTATCTCAACATGAGCGATGCCGGTGAGACTTTCCTGTTGCGTAATGGCGCACCAATTACCGACAAGTCGAAGGTGTGGGTCTCACAGCTCCAGCACGTTGCGAATTTGGGCGCGCGGCAGACGTTTACGGGCGGTGTCGACTACATCTCGACCATGCCGAACACCGAAGGCACGATCAACGGCACGCGCGAGGATACGGACGATTACCAGGAGTTCGGCGCGTACGTTCAATCAGAGACGCGCGCGCACCGCATGCTCGACATCGTGCTGGCGGGCCGCTACGACAAGCACTCGGAGCTTTCGGACGCCGTGTTCTCGCCACGCGCCGGGCTCGTCTTCAAGCCGACCGAAGAACACAACTTCCGCGCAACGTACAATCGTGCTTTCTCGACGCCGACTTCGCTGAACCTGTTTCTCGACATTGACGCGGGACCGCTCGGCGCGCTCGGCCCGTTCGGCTTCCGCGCGCACGCGCAGGCGCCCGGCCGCCAGGGCATTCGCATGCACGATGCGAATGGCAATCTTCAGATTCGCACACCGTTCGCCGGCCAGCCGAGCCAACTGGTGACGCCGAGTCTCGGCTTGATTTATAACCATCAGGTCACGGCGATTGGGTTGGCCGCCCGCCTGCCCGCCGCCGTGCAAGCTTATATGCGCGGCTTGGTGGCCGATCCGGCATTCGCTACCAACGCGATGATCCTTCTGGATCCCCTCACCAACAAAGCAGTAGGCTTCAACAACAATGCAGTCAGCGACATCAGCGGCATCGAGGAATCGACGACCTCGACTTATGAGTTCGGCTATAAAGGACTGATCGGCGGCAAGCTGTTACTGGCAGCGGACGTCTGGCGCGCGAAGCACAAGAACTTCACATCGCCGCTGATAGCGGCAACGCCGCTCGTGATGCTGAGTCCGCAACAGCTGGTTGCGTTCCTGGTGCCACGCCTCACACCCGTCGTCGGCGCAGCTTCAGCGCAGACGATCGCGCAAGGCATGGCACGTTTGCCGGGCGGTATCGTTTCTTCGGCCGAAACGACGACCGCCGCACCGAGTTTGATCCTCACCTACATCAACTTTGGTGACATCACGCTCGAGGGCGCAGACGTGTCCGCTACTGCATTATTGTCGAATCAATGGCAATTCAGCGTGACCGGCTCGCTGGTCAGCGACGACTTCTTCAATCTGCCGCTCGGCTCCGGCCGCGCCGATTCGACGGTCGTGGCGCTCAACGCGCCGAAGAAGAAAGGCAGCGCCGCGCTCGCGTATCGCAACCTCAACAAGGGGCTGAATGGGGAGCTGCGGGTCCGCTACACGGATGAATTCCCGGCGAACTCCGCGGGTTATGTCGGCCTGTCCTGTGTAAAATCGGCTCCGGCGAACTCCGGCGACTGCGTGAAGTCTTACACGCTGCTCGATCTCACCGCGGGTTACCGCCTGCCCTTCACCGGCGCCAGCTTGCAGCTGACGGTCAACAACCTGCTGGATGAGGAATACCAGAGCTTTATCGGCACGCCGATCACGCGGCGGCTGGCACTGTTGCGGTTGAAGTACGATTTCTAGTGGAGCGTTTCTTCAATTTCGGATGCAATGAAGAGTTCATCGGCCTCGAGCACGCTAACGATGGTTTGGCGCTCCGGCTGCGTTCAACTCAGAGGATGCCGTGCGGGCCGAAGGATCGGCTTGCGAATGCGCTTCGGTAGAACCAACGCATCCGTTTCTTAATTATGAGAAGCTGACGCCCGGGTTGCCGCTACGTGTTCGGCAGCCCGGGCGTGTTGCCAACGGGACCCTCTGAGTTGAGCGCAGCAGAAGAACCAGCACAACGATCCCGTACTCGAAACCAGTGTTATCGCCTCGGTCCGCGAAGCTATCGTTATCAGAGAAACAGTCCACTAGATAGCGATCGCGATCGCAAAAAAGCCCGGGGCGTTTGCTCCGGGCTTTTTTCATCTCAGCATCTCGCGCGCGTGTTCGAGGCTCACGCTGCTCTCTGGATCACCGCCCAGCATGCGAGCCAGCTCCCGCACCCGCTCATCGCCCGATAGTTCGGAAACGCGCGTTAGCGTGGTCCCTTCCCTCTCAACTTTTTCGACCAGGAGATGGTGCCGCGCGCGGGCTGCGAGCTGCGGAAGATGCGTGATCACGAAAACCTGATGGTTGTGCGCGACGTCGCGCAGTTTGTCAGCTACCTGCACGGCTACGCGGCCGCCGATGCCGGCATCGATTTCGTCGAAAACGAGAGTAGGCACTTTGTCTACGCGTGCGAGCATGGTCTTGAGCGCGAGCATGACACGCGAGAGCTCGCCGCCCGAGGCGATGCGTGACAAACTGCGCGGCTCGAAACCCGCGTTCAACGCAATCCTGAACTCGACCGACTCCGCGCCGCCGGCAGTGAGGGCCGGCTCCGTCTCGAGCGCCACATCGAACTTGCCGCTGCCCATGCCGAGATCGGGCAACAGCGCGCCAACTTCCTTCTGCAACTTCGCCGCGGCCTTTTTGCGCTGCTTCGTCAACCCCGCGGTGCTCGCTTCAAGTTGCGCGCGCGCGGCCGCGAGAGCCCGTTCCAGATCCTGGCGTGCGACCGCCGCATCATCGACCAGCGCCAACTCGGCGCGCGCCTTCTCACCCGCGGCGATGACGTCTTCGAGGGCGGGACCGTACTTCGATTTCAGACGAAAGAGCAAATCCTGGCGCTGCCGCAGCTGCTCCAGCCGCGCCGGATCGTATTCGATGGTCCCTGCGTAATCGCCCATGCGCCGGCCTAGATCCTCGAGCGCGTAGTACGCGCCGTCGAGCAGCTCTTTCGCGTCCTGCTGCGAGGCATCTATGCGGATCAGATGATCCAGTGTGCGGCGCAGCTCCCCCATTTTGCTGGTAAGTGACTTTTCCGCGGCATAAATGTTCTGGTACAACTGCTGCGCAAGCGTTGCCAGCTCTTCGGAATGCTCGAGACGCACCGCCTCGTTCGCGATCTCATCTTCTTCGCCGGCTCGTGGCTTGGCGGCATCGATTTCGCCGACCTGAAAACGGAGATAATCCGCGCGCTGCTCTGCTTCCATTCTGCGGCGCTCGAGCTGCCCCAGTTCATTCTCCAGCACGCGCACCCGCGCGTGCTCATCAGCTACGTCGCGCGCGAGCTCCGTGGCGCCCGCATACTCGTCGAGAATCGCGCGCTGCTCGTGAGCTCGCAGCAGGGTCTGGTGCTCGTGCTGTCCGTGCAGATCGACCAGCAAGCGGCCGAGCTCACCAAGCAATGTTGCGGTGCTGGCCGCACCATTGACCCATGCGCGGCTGCGGCCTTCCGGCGCGACTTCGCGCCGCAGGATCAGTAGCCCCTCGTTGGCTTCGATGCCCTGCTCGCCGAGCGCCTTCAGAATGTCCTTGCGATGCGCGACGTCGAATACGCCTTCGACGACGGCTTTCGGTGCGCCTGCGCGAATCGTGTCGGCCGAAGCGCGCTCGCCCAGCAACAGAGAAAGCGCTCCGACAATGATCGACTTGCCCGCGCCGGTCTCGCCGGTGAGCGTGTTTAGACCGGATTCGAGATGGATGGACAGTTGCTCGATTACGGCGAAATTCTGGATGCGGAGCTCGAGGAGCATGGGTTGAGTATCTGGATTTTGACTGGGCAGGTCAATGTGGATTCGGGGACGGGTGGCTTGTGCTGGTTTATGTCGAGAGCTCGGGTATGGTCGGGGGGGGGAGGGGTTAATTTGAGGGAATGACTGTAACCTCGCCACACCAAGACGAACCAAAAACAAC
>JBQTID010000238.1:0-4473 GCA_052389275.1 Gemmatimonadota bacterium
CTGTTCTACATCGCGCGTACCGAGGATCGCGCAATCCTGGATGAAGAGGCGCGCTTCCTCTCCGCGCCGCTGTTGCCGGAGGGTGAGGACGAAATCTTCGTGCGGCCGGTAACAGCGGCAGAAACCGGCACGCTTTACGAGCATTGCTGCCGCGCCATCGACCGCTCGCTCACAACGGGAGAGCATGGGCTGCCGCTGATGGGCGCCGGCGACTGGAATGACGGTATGAACCGCGTCGGCAGAGAAGGACGTGGCGAAAGCGTGTGGCTCGGCTTTTTTCTGTTCGACATTCTCGAGGACTTCATCCCGATTTGCGAAGCGCGCGGCGATGTGGAACGCGCACGCAACTACGAAGCGCACATGACCGCGCTGCGTGACGCCCTTAACGACGGTGGCTGGGACGGCGCATGGTACCGGCGCGCGTATTACGACGACGGTACGCCGCTGGGCTCCGCGGCGAATGATGAGTGTCGCATTGATGCCCTCGCGCAGGCCTGGTCCGTGATCTCGGGCGCGGCACCGCCCGAACGCGCGACGCAGGCGATCGCTGCAATGCAGGAGCAGCTCGTCTCTGAGCGCGCTGGCATTATTCGGCTGCTTACGCCCCCGTTCGACCAGACCCGCCACGATCCCGGTTATATCAAGGGTTACGTGCCGGGCGTGCGCGAGAACGGCGGGCAATACACACACGCCGCCATGTGGGCTGTGCGTGCATTGGCGGAACTCGGTTTGCGCGAGCGGGCCGCGCCACTGCTGGAGATGCTCAGTCCGGTCACTCGCGCGGGTGATCCGCACATCTATCAGGGCGAGCCGTATGTCATCGCCGCAGATGTGTATGGCGAAGATCCGCATGTCGGGCGCGCCGGCTGGACATGGTATACCGGATCGGCGGGCTGGATGTATCGCGTGTTTCTGGAATCACTGCTCGGCTTCGATCTGCGAGGAGATGTGGTGCACCTGCGGCCGTGCCTGCCGGCCGCATGGCCGGGCTTCACGCTGCGGCACCGCTTGCCGGATGGCACCGTCTATACCTTTGAGGTCGAGCAGACGACAGAAGAGACAGGTCCGGTATCGATACCGATCGTGCGCGATGGCGGCGAGCATGTTGTCCGCGTGCAAGTGGGGCCGGACGTGGTGCCGCGCTACTCGGCCAGTACCGCGCCGTTGCTGCGCACGACGTCGGAGTAAAAGCGCGCGCTGCTCTTGGGCGTGCGCGCGAGCGTCGCGAAATCGACGTGCACGATGCCGAATCGCCTGGTGTAGCCTTCGCTCCACTCGAAGTTGTCGAGTAGTGACCAGACGTAGTAGCCGCGCAGGTTCACGCCGGCGCCGATCGCTTCATGCGCGGCCAGCAGATGCGCGCGGAGATAATCGACACGCAACGGATCGTGCACGGCGCCGCTGGCGGCAGACGGTGGATCGGAGAACGCAGCGCCGTTCTCGGTAACGTAGAGGGGTATGTCGCCGTAGCGCTCGCGCACCCAGAGCAGGATGCGCGTGAGCCCCGGCGGATAGACTTCCCAGTCCAGTTCCGTGTGCAGCTGCTCCGGCTGGCGCACGTAGCCGTCGCGCGCAGGCAGTGCGCCAGGATCGTCGCGCACGACGCCGCGCTTGTAGTAGTTGATGCCGACAAAATCGATCGGCTGCTTGATCAACTCGAGGTCGGCTGCTGCATGATGCGGCCACGCGCGACCGTAGCTGTCACGCAGCTCTTCCGGATAGCTGCCGAAGAAAACCGGGTCGAGGTACTGTCGATTCCAGTAGGCATCGGCGCGCTGCGTTGCCGCCAGATCGGCGGGCGCATCGGTTGCCGGATACTTGGGCTCCAGGTTGACGACGATGCCGATGCGGCCGCCGTGCTCGGCGCGAAACGCCTGTACGGCGCTGCCGTGCGCGCGCAGCAGGTTGTGCGCGGCGCGCGGTCCGTTCGCGATGTCGCGTAAACCCGGCGCATGGACACCGTGAATGTAGCCGGCATCCACGATGACCCACGGCTCGTTGAGCGTTGCCCACATTTGCACACGGTCGCCCAGCGTGCGATACATCAGCACCGCGTAGTCGGCGAACCAGCTGGCGATGTCGCGATTCAGCCAGCCGCCGCGCTCATCGAGGGCGGCCGGCAGGTCCCAGTGATAGAGCGTCGCATTGGGAACGATGCCGGCGGCGAGCAGCTCGTCGACCAGACGCGAATAAAAATCGAGACCCTTGCGATTGGCGGTGCCGCGTCCATCGGGCAGCACGCGGCTCCACGAGATGCTGAAGCGGTACGACTGAAGCCCCAGCTCGCGCATGAGCGCGACATCCTCGCGGTAGCGATGATAATGGTCGCACGCGACATCGCCGGTGTGGCCGAGTTTTGTCTTGCCGGGCGTATGTGCGAAACGATGCCAGTTCGACGGTCCCGCGCCATCTTCGAGGGGCGCGCCCTCGATCTGGTATGCGGACGTGGAAGCGCCCCAGAGGAATTGGTCAGGAAAGTTCATCTCAGGTGCGAGTACTATGGCAAGTGTAAAGCTCGAGCAGGTTCGAAAACTCTATGACAACGGCTTCGTCGCGGTCGATGACGCCACCTTCGAGGTAGCCGATGGCGAGTTCCTCGTGCTGGTCGGGCCTTCCGGCTGCGGCAAGAGCACGACCTTGCGCATGATCGCGGGGCTCGAGTCCGTGTCGGCCGGCACCGTGTCGATCGGACAGCGGGTCGTCAATGCGGTGCCTGCCAACGAGCGCGACATCGCGATGGTCTTTCAGAATTACGCGCTCTATCCCCATATGACGGTCTATCAGAACATGGCTTTCGCGCTCGAGCTGCACAATGTGCCGCGCACCGAGATCGATCAGCGGGTGCGCGCCGCGGCCGGCATTCTCGCGATCGCATCGATTCTCGACCGTAAACCGAGACAGCTATCGGGCGGGCAACGCCAGCGCGTCGCGGTTGGCCGCGCCATCGTGCGCCAGCCGCAGGCGTTCCTCTTCGACGAGCCGCTCTCCAACCTCGATGCGAAGCTGCGCGTGCAAACCCGGAAGGAAATCTCTCGCCTGCATCGCCAGCTCGACGCGACCATGATTTACGTCACGCACGATCAGGTCGAAGCCATGACCATGGGCGATCGCATTGTCGTGATGAACGGCGGACGTATACAGCAGATCGGTACGCCGCTCGAATTGTACGAGCGCCCGGCCAATCAGTTCGTCGCCGGCTTCATTGGCAGTCCGGCGATGAACATGATCGGCGGCGTCGTGCGCGCTGGAACCTTTATCGCGAGCAGCGGCGGCCTTCAGATCAGGATCGACGCGCAGCGCGGCGCGCCCATGCAGCGGGCTGTGGTGCTGGGCATCAGACCGGAAGACATCTACAACGCCCAAGGTCACTACAGGCCGCCGGCGAGCAGCACCGTTACCGCCAGGATCGACGTGGTCGAGCCTATGGGCAACGAGACCTATCTCTATGCAACTGCCGACGGCCATGAGCTGGTTGCGCGGGTTGCGCCGCAGCCGATCGTGCAACCGGAATCGCAGCTCGAGCTCGTGATCGACACCGCAAAGCTGCATTTGTTCGATGCCGAGAGCGGAAACCGGCTATAACAACTCTCTCAGCTAGCGCGGCTGCTCGTTTGGCGTCGGATATGCCGGCGCCGGATAAGTGCCGATCATCTCGCTGTACGTGCTCGCCCAGAAATCCGGCGGGCCCTGGCTGTCCGCGACACGATTGGTGACGGGCTTCACGCCGCGGTTCAGATACGCGGCGATGTCCCACAAATCGCGATCCGGCATGTGACGGAATGCCGGCCACGGCATGGGCGGCGCGAGGTATTTCGGATGCGCAGGGAAGTTGCCCTGGCCAGGCGTGCTCGAGGTGATTTCGACATCCGGCGTTTCACCCGGCCGCAGTCCGTAGCGCAGCGCGTTGAAGATCTGCCGCTCGGTGAAACGACCGATGCCGGTCGTGTTGTCCGGCGTGATGTTGCGCGGTAGCGTCTTGAAGGGGCCGATCTGAAATTCCTGCTGCGGGCTCATCACGCCGGCCAGCCAGCCGCGCGCCGCGGGATTGTCGAAGCCGCCGTGACAATCGCCGCAGGCGTGCTCGATGACGAGCTGTCTGCCGCGCGTTATCTGATCCACAGGTGATTGGACCGACGCAGGCGTCGAAGAAGTCGACGTCGTCGCGACCTGACCGCCGCATGCTGCGATCAACATCCCGAGTATGACCACACCGCAGTTCGTTCTCATCACTGCAACCCCTCCGCGTTATTTGACCTCTAGAACGCCCATCATCCCGTGATCTTCATGATCGAGGATGTGGCAGTGGAACATCCATTTGCCCGGATGATTGTCGTAACGCACGATGAAACGCGCGGTCGAATGCTTCGGCACATTCACCGTATCCTTCCAGCTGCGATACGGCTCGGGCACACCGTTGCGGTCGATCACCTGGAACTGAAAGCCGTGCAGATGAAACGGGTGATCCATGCCGAC
>JBQTID010000239.1:0-19385 GCA_052389275.1 Gemmatimonadota bacterium
TTTCTTTGGCATCCGCCAATCATGTGCCTAGCTCTCACGCTTGCAAGCTTCCTCTCCTCTCGCTCCGCCCCGGATTTCCACCTCAAATCGCCCACTCGGTCGGGAGAAGAGCCATTAGAATTAATCCCGACACCCCGCTCGCGCGACGCGTGCTCGCCGTGGAATTGAAGCTTTACCGGGTGCGCGGAGCATTGCACCAAGCGTTTTTGAGAACTGCCTTCGCAGATGAAATCCTTGTTGGTCTTCCCGAAGATGAAGCACGAAAGGTGTCAAATTCGGCGCTCGCGTATGATTTCAAATCGCGGGGAGTGGGCTTGTTGGCGGTCTCAAACTCGCAATGCAACGTTTTGATTGCACCTGCAGCAGCCGGGGCTCGTGATTCCGTCCTGCGAGCGCTGTGCGTGGAACGCTTTTGGAACCGCTCGTCTAAAGCACTAGATTCATGAAGTGCTGCGCCACGCTGCCAGGCACTCGAGCGGCCTGTGTCCCTTCTTCCTGCGTATTCCGGTGATTCCGGCCATCTGTTCCGGCGCAAGCCGGCCACTCATTCCGGCGCAAGCCGGCCATCCATTCCGGTGATTCCGGCCACCCTGTCGGAGCGAAGCGACGCTGGGCGGCGTTAGCCGCGGTTTTCAGTCTTCTCGTCTGGGGTTTGTTTTCGTCTCATCGATGCTCCTTTCAGGGTGATGCGGTGTGCGCCGTGAGCGAGTCTGTCCAGAATTTGCATCGGCAAATGTGGTGTCGCCGACCACGGCATGCCAGTGCTCGAAGGGCAGCTGGCTGGTCACGAGCGTGGCGCGGCGGTTGTCGCGGTCTTCGAGCACTTCGAGCAGGTCGCGGCGTTCGGTCTTGGTGAGCGGTGACATGCCGAAATCATCGATGAGCAGAAGCTGCGTGCGCGCGAGCTTCTCGAGGAGTTTCGGGTAGGAGCCATCGGCGCGGGCCCGTGCGAGTTCACTGAGCATGCGTGAGAAGCGGTAATAGCGTGTGGCGAGACCGTGACGGCAGGCGCTGTGGCCGAGCGCACAGGCCAGGTAGCTCTTGCCGGTGCCAGCCGCGCCACTGACCAGCACCACCTCGTGAGATTCGATCAGCGACTGGAGGCAAGCCTCAAGACGAGGCTCTTGTCCAGACCGCGAGGACGCCGGTAATCGATATCTTCTACCGTGGCGGGCAAACGCAGCTTCGCGAGTTGCAGCAGACGCGTGAGCCGTCGATTCTCGCGTTGCGTGTGCTCGCGTTCGACCAGCAGACCGAGGCGGTCCTCGAAACTGATGGACTGAACGTCAGGCATGAGCGTTTGTTCTTCGAGAGCGGCCGCCATACCGAGTAGGCGCAGCTCGCGCAGACGTTCTATCGTGGGTTGCAGTAGCATGATCACTCTCCAGTAGCGGCGGTAGCGTAGTATGCTTCGCCGCGCACGTGTTCATGGTTCTGTGGAAGCGCGAGTGTGGTTTGCTCTTCGAGCGCGACCTGATCGAGTCCGGTGCTCAGAATCGATTTTACGGACTGGTACGAGACCGCTCCCACGTGGAGTGCGCGCGCACACGCCGCTTCCAGACGCGCAGACGTATAGCGCTCGCCCAGACGCAGCAGGCCCAGGCAAGCGCGGTATCCCTGCTCTGGATGTGGGCGTGAGTCGAAAATGCGCCGCACCATCTCCGCCGTATTGGGTCCGGTCTGTTCGCCCCAGCGAATCATGCGTGAGGGCGTCCACTCGAGATATTTCTGATGCGACTTGGGCCGGTGGGAGGGATCGGTGGTGAAGCCGCCCTTCTTACGGCCGCGTACGTGAGCAGCCACACGCCGTCCGTCGTGAAAGATCCGGCTCGTAATAGCCAGCGTGACGCACGCCGCTGCGCAGGTTATCGGGCACCACGCCTTTGGTGATGCCACCGAAATACTCCACCATGCGCGTGTGTGCACTGATCTACTCGGGCAGCTGCTGGCTGCGGCACGCCTGCGCGTATGTGTAGTTGCTCGCGCCCAGCACCGCGACGAAGATCTCGGCCTCGAAGAGCACTTCCCCAGTAGTACGATCGATGATGGGCACTGTCTGGCCGGCGAAATCGACGAAGACCTTCTCACCGGCCTTGTGCTCCTGGCGCAGCACGCGGCCGAGACTACCGCGCCAGCGGCGATAACATTCACAGAATTGACTGTACTGCAGCCCTTCAGGATTGGCTTCCTTGTATTCGAGCCAGAGCAACTGGAGCGTCACACCCTTTCGGTGCCTGTCCTTCATCTCATCATGAACGACTCTCCAGTCGGGCAGCGGCCTGGGACCGACGAACGAAACGGGCGGTGGGAAAAGGCGCGCTTCCAAAGCGCTGTCCGTGACATCATCCGGCACCGGCCACGCGAGACCGGCCGCCGCTGCTCGTTGCAGATATTCTTTCACCGTGCTGCGTGCGACCGCGACACTATGCGCGATCGCGCGCTGCGACTGACCTGCGGCGAGCAGCCGCAGCACTTCCTTGATCTTGCGCATGGACAACCGATCTGCCGCCATCAGCTCCTCCGTAAGGGTCAACGCCGCGGAGAAGCTATGAGCAGCTCGAGGGTTTGCGGTTGCCAGCGCCGCTTCAGCTCACATTGAAACCAGGGGTGGCCGGATTCTGCCGGAATGGCCGGCCGGAATCACCGGAATCAGTGGCCGGCTTGCTCCGGAATGGGTGGCCGGAATGGACCGGAATCAGTGGCCGGCTTGGGCCGGAATACGCAGATCGTCGCAACGATCTCTACGAGCAAGGCTGCGATGAGTTCCGGCAAGGCCGGCGTCGGTAAGTTCATGAAGCTCCGTGGAGACATGCTGTTTCATGTTCTCGCCGGTGCTCCACGCAAGCTGATGATCTTCACCGAAAGATGTATGTATGATGCTTGCCTGAGGGAGCGCGAACGCGGCAGAACGCCACGCGATATCGAGTTCGTTCTGACGCCATTGCCATCGGAGCTAGCTCTACGCCTCGCGGCCTCACGCGAAGCTCCATCGAGAGAAGTGCGACCGAGGTAATGTGGGGCCTGCACGGCGGTGTGGCCCCGCCAAAGAAGTTCACGGAGCCGGTAGAGCGTCAGCTGACCAGTTTGGTTAGTCGTGTTGAAAAACCTCTTTAAACCGGAGCAACTCGACCCCAGCCCATTGGCGTGCTTCATCAAGCTCGTCCGGAGCTGAGTGAATTGTAGTGTCCCGGTAAATGCTAATACGGCTGGCGCGTCGGTTATCGAGGCGTTCCCCTCTCAACTCCGATCCCACATCCTTTTCGATTCGCGTTCGATCGTCGAACAGGGCATCGAAGATCCGCTTGTTTGATTCCTTGTCCCCGCGGTCGATGTATAGCTGCGTGCTTAATCCCTGTTGAGTGAATGCGACACTGTATGCGATACCGGAGTGACCGGAGCTGAAGCTATACCAGTTTTGCGGCTGGCCTGCGCGTGCATTTGTGAAACTGTGCTTCTCGCGCAGCTCGTCAATTAGCGACTGAAACCATGGACGATACGATTCACCTTTGCCCTGTGCACGAGCGGCTTGTCGAACTTCTTTACGCTCGCGTCGAATAATATAGTCTTTCGCCTCGGGCAACGGAATCAGAATAGAGCAATCAACGACCAGTTGATTATCGATCCTATACGGACGTAGTCGCACCGCCGAAATATCAAGGTCGAATGTTCTCAGCCAAAGTAGGGTTGCAGTCATTTCGGGTGGGAATTCCTCAGCGGCCAGGACGATTCGCGGCTTATCGTCAAACTCCTCGAACTCTGGATTTCTCGATGAATTCCAGAATTGCTTCGCGACTTGCATCTATCCCGACATCTCGCTTCTCTCGTCGGAGAAGGTGAGCTGCATGCAATTCAGCAATGTCATCGATCCCTAGCGTCGAACAGTAAGCCGCGTATCGGAGTGCTTGTAAGTCTGCCTTCGTCCCGACCGCGGTGCGTTTGAGTTCAGCGATGACCAACTTTCCCTTGCGATCAACCGCGAGCAGGTCGAGACGTTCTGAGGTTCGGTCGAACTGATCACATTCCGCTGTCACGATGAGCAGTTCTTCGCCAAGCAATTGCGGACATGCTAGTACCCACTCCTGAATATCGAACCTTTCCCGTAACGTGAGATCAGCGAAAGTCGAAACCGCCACCGCATTCGCTTGCCGGGTTCTCTCATCAACGACAAATAGCATCTTGATGTCCTGTGCGTCACTCGAAGGTTGTTGCTGAAAACAGTTCATTGATGTCCGCGACGAGCGTTTCTAGCTCTCCCATCGCTATGGTCGGCGGCAATGCCGACGGTCGTAATTCATGAACAAAAGTGTTCCTGAGATACCGTCCTGCATGCCAGCGCTGCGCCGCGACTGCGGTAAGATTCCCCTGCGACTCAAGCCAGTCGATTCGCTTTTCGAATGTCTTACACGAGTTGGGCGCTTGCGCGGCATCAGCTGCGACTCGAACGGCCATCTCGCCGACTTGCAAGAGTTGCGACATACCCAGAGCAAATAGCGGATAGAAAAAGAATCCATACAGCAATGGCGACCGCGCGACCTCGAACGCGCGTCGGATTTCCTCGGGAACCGTTTCGCTCAACTGAGAATGAAGAATTCCCTCTGCCCAGTCGGGGGCGCTCATGGGCCGGCTCTCTCCGGTTGTGCGGTTATGGAGTCGCCAAAGGGAGCTGACTGGGTCAGGTGACAGGAAGTTTTCCTTCGTCAATTGACGAAAGCCGTACGGTCCAGCTTTCTCGGCCACGTTATCCTGTTATGGCGTAATCAGTTAAGAGTTACGGAGCCGCCGTCGAAATCGGCACGCCGTGGTGACAGAATCCGTAACCCCGCCTGGAAGCACCACCTTGAGCACAGCCCGTGGGCTGAATCCGCTTGCAACATCCAGAGGACACCAAGATACTGCGCACATTAATCACTCGACTCTGGATGCGCATTCTCGATGAAGGGATTCCCGAACCAAATAGCTGATTTTACCAAGCTTAGCCGGGGCATGCAGACCGTCATCCAGCTCGTCGATCGAGGCGATAACGCCCGAGATGATGGTGTGCTCGGAGAAGCATTTGTGCGGGGTGGTGTCTTAGGCACCGGTCACACACCTAAGCCCGTCGACCAATACCTGAGGGAGCAGCGGGCTAAAACCCTAGACCGCCAGAGCTTCCGCACCAGCGCGAGGGGCCTGCGCGAACTCTTTCGACTTTTGGGTCTGATCGACGAGACAGCTGGCTTGGTGGTCGTGACGAGTGCGGGGAGACAAGCCGCGGCCTTCGCTGGCACTTCGCTCGATGCGGCGCAAATCGAATTTTGGCGTCGGGTTGTACGCAACCTGAACCACTACGGTGGTGATGCGACAGCGTCGCATCCTTACCAAGTGTTACTCCGGCTTATTGCGAAGAGGCCGGGAATTACCCGGGCCAAGTGCGCTTTGGCTTTGGAGGCAAAAGACGATTCTCCTGAAGAACTTGAACGAATCGTTCAGTTGTCTCGGTTGCCTGAGGAACAGATTCGCGAGCGCATTGGTGTTTCAAAGTCAAACTGGGATAACGCCAAAAAGGTTCTGCCGCGATTCGCCGAGCAACTCGGCGATGTCGTGAAGAATGGCCAGAACTTTACGCTCGCTGACGCTCCCGGGAGTGGCGAAATAGAGGCAGGCGGAGAACCTGCTGCTAGAGCTGCGGCTCGTCACCGACAGCAACGACGCGCTCGCGCAGTTACGCCTGAGACGATAGGCGCAGCGGGGATCGCCGAACGGGATGAGCCCCCAGTTCCGCCGTCGCCAGATCCCGTGGCAACTGCAGCTGCAAATCGGTTGCGCGCCGACCGACTACGTCGTCATAACCTAATCGTGCGTTCGCTCGCTGCACGTTTTGCTGCGGCGGGGCTCGCACTCTACGAGGATCCGTATGACGTACTTGCCGTTCACGTAAATGCTGGCGTGCTCGGCGAGGTAAAAACATTGGACGGAAGCGTTGAGGACGAACGTGGAAGAGTTCGAGATGCGCTTGCGCAACTCCTATACTATGAGGCCTTCTTAACCACTCCTGCAGCACAAGGCGTCGAAATACAGAAGGTCGCCTGCTTCGAAGGAGCCATTACTGACGATCACCAGCGTTGGCTAAACCAGTCCGGAATCACTGTCATTTGGGCGATTGGAGACGGGCGCTTTGCCGGCGACGATCTCGCTAAGAACGTCCTCGGGCCGTACCTCGAAGAGTTGCGGTGACACTGCGTCGATACGCGTCCGAGCGATTTCGACATATGTCGGATTGATTTCTACACCGAGGAAACGGCGTCCACATTCGAGTGACGCCACACACTCCGAGCCTGATCCCACGAATGGCACTAGCACCAACTCGCCAGGATTCGAGAAGTGTTCAACTAAGCGCCGCGATAACGCGAGTGGCTTCTGCGTAGGATGCTCTGTTCGCTCGCCTGCAAAGCGCCTTCCCGCAAGAGTCGGAAAACGCCAAACGTCGCCGGCTTGTCGACCGTCCGGATGCGGTGTCCACACCTTACCATTTTTCGTAATCGTATGGCGAAGGCGTTCTTCACTCTTGTAAGGCTCGCGAATCACATGGAACGTCGAATCATTGCGGTGCGCGAACCATAGAATGGGCTCGTAGTGGCAGGATGGCCCGTTCTTGTATTTTGACCAGCCATTTTCGTAGTACCAAATGATCTGTCTCCGGTACACCATGTCGATTTCATACAGATAAGTCTGTAAGAAGCACGCGTAGTGGTGAATCGCGTAGACAAACAGATTGCCTGTGGGCTTGAGAATTCGTTTGGCTTCGGCGAGCCAAGACTTGCACCATCCCAACCATGTTGCAGTGTCCTCAAAGAACGCACCTTCGCCGAACTCGCGGTCTTTATCAATGCTGTACGGTGGGTCAGCAATGATGAGGTCCGCATAGGCGTCCGGCAACTCGCGCATGAATGCTAGCGCGTCCCCGACATGAACGGTGTTTTCTCGAATCATTTCGCTAAGATCACGATGTACTGGTGATGCAGGTTCGGCACGTAAGAATAAGGGAACCCGTATGGGAAAACCCGTTTGTGGCGCTGGTATAGGATCTTAATGCCTTTGAGGGTGAACCCGCGACTCTCCATCTCCCTCGCGACATCCGCGTGAAACATAAAATAACGGGATTTGTGACGGAAATCGCCTACGACGATGCACATATATCCGCCATCTACCAAGCAGCCTCGAGTAAGTGCCAGCGTGTCCGCGAGTGTAGTGAGGAACTCCGGGTATGTTCCAATGTTGCCTAGATCTGCGGCGTCGTCGTCGCTGTACTGTGTATCGAGGCCATGTGCAACGCGCTCTTGCCGCGCTTTATGATCACGCTTTTGCAGGATTGTCCAGTAAGGCGGGCTTGTAACCACAAGCTTAACGGAGTTCGGTTCAACATCTGGTATCGCGCGCCTTGCGTCGTCACAAATGACGGTCTGGTCGCGGCAAATGGCAGGATCGCCGTTCAACTCAACATCCAACCGAAGCCGAGCGAGCTCTGCGTATTTCGTGTTCAGCTCAATGCCGATCCCTTTCCGTCCTTCCACTGCTGCTGCCTTCAGTGTAGAACCGACACCGACGAAAGGATCGAGAACTGTCTCGCCTCGTTTGCTGAAGAAACGAATGAGGCGCGCGACATCCTGGAATGAGAACGGTGCGGGATGCTGGCGTTCAATTTCAGCATGAGCGTGGCCCTTGCCTAAACCTCGCTGAGTCCAGACTGAAACTGTCTCGGGAATCCACTCCTTCGCGGTCAGATCGTTGAGGAGATTCACCGGAGCTGGTTTACGGGAGCCATGCGGCTCTGAACTCGGCACTCGCGACATGGGCGGCGCGTGCTCGTTTCCTGTACTACTCCCGCTCTTCGCAGTGTTGTTGGCTTTGCTCTTCTTCGGCGTGTGCGTCGAAATCGGAGAAGCCTTGGTCAGTTTGCCCTGGGCCTTTTTCACCGGCTGAACTCCCGCTTTCCGTTTCACTTGCTTCCTTTTCCTCTGTTGCTTCCGATCCGTTTGCCTTTTTTGCTCTCTACTTTTGTTGGCAAAACGAGCTTCAATGGTTTCCTGTGTGTACGGCGGACGATTTCGTCGTATTCGCGTTTCGATTCTGGATCGGCATCAGCGAGTTCGCGGTCCATCAACCTCTTCAGGGCCCTTCGAACGACGGAGACCTTGGTTGATCCTCGCCACAGGCAATAGCACCACAACTGCCGCTTGAGATCGTCGTCAAGTTCGACAAGGAACGAGTTCGGACAGTGTTCGAAGTCGCTGCTTCTTCCCATCGGTTTCGTCGGAGCCGCGAGACATATACGAGCATGCACCCGTATGTGTGAGTATATACTATGATGTGCAAATATATACTGGGCTGATCGGCAGTCAACATCTCTTCGATCTCCTAGAGGGGATGAGCTCGTGGGCTGACGGTGTTTGTCGCACCACGGCGGTCCGGCGAAAGGACGTTGGATAGTGTGGGCGTGAAAATGGGAAGAGGGGCCGTGAGTTAGCTGTGAAGGGTCAGCAGCGAGGGCTGCGTGTCTTTGAGGATGCCATCAGACCGAAGATTTGATTAACTGGCGTGGCGAAGCTGCCGAAACCGTTGTATAGCCGAGCGACGCGTCGAACAATCGCAGGTGATGTGTCGCGACTCTGCGAACTCAAGCCCAAACGATGGTCCCCTGAGAATGTCGAACTGAAAGCGAGGCGCGAGCGGACTGCGAAGTCTCATGATGTACTTTACCATCTCCGCTACCACCATCGCCGCGCTCATCGTGGCGACGAAGGGCACTGAAGGCTCGAACTCCTCATGCTGTTCTTCCATGGAAAGCTTCGCCACGGTTGCGACGCTCGTGACTGCACATATCTTCCGGCCGACTTTGGTAGCAAGAGATTCGCGATGCTCCGGCGGTGCGTTATCAACATCTTCCTGCCGGACTACGTCGTTAATGTCGCGGACGCGCTCTATTGAAAGGCCTGTCGCTTGTGACGCGACAACATCTGCGGGCAATCCAGTATCGGGTGCGTTGAGACAACGTAGACATGCTATGTCCACTTCAGGATCTCCCGGGTGTCGACTCACCTGCGTCATGAAGTCGCCAATGGCGCCGTCGATTGTGACGTCAGCCCAAAGGTTCTGAACTGCACGCCGTGCGTCCCTGTTGTCGAACCCGTTGAGCACAATGGTTGGCCCAGCCGTGAGATTGCGCTGGATTTTGGAAGTTAAGTTCGCCACTTCACCGGAAAGTGGCACGACGTGCAAACTCGAATTCGAGGAGCGCAGAAACTCCGCAAGAACTTCTACTTTGTCGCGCGTCACGCCGGCGCGTCCCAAGAGAATACATGTTCCGAGATTCTCCCAACCAAAGGCTTGACGGTCGATCAGCACGACGCGGCCACTGATTGGCAGCTCAAGCAGTACCGCGACAATGCCGTTGCCGATCGCACCCCCACCGGCAATCAACGCATTTAAAGCCATACTGTCGGGCAATTGCGGGCCTCGGTCGTATGCGCCCGAAGCGTATGTGAGGAGCGAAAAGGGCGTACCGTCTGCCAGCGCACCGCGCTCTGAATGTAGAGCGATTAGTCGCTTCCAGACCTCGCCGACACCGAGCGAGGCAGCAACCAGTGCGGCGATTGGGTTCGTCTGCACCGATGCCACTGGCGCAGCGCGCCCCGTACCAGTGGAATCCACGATGGCGAGCCAGCCGTCGGACCTAATAGAAGTCGCCGGTGCACCGAATACGACGTCGCCCCCGACCGTGAGCTCGGCGTCTACACTGCGCCGTATTTCATCAACCGAATGCTCGCTGAGCCTTCCACGAACTCAACCGGCTTATCGAACTCGATCCGTCTTGCTTCCGCGCGCATTTCATCGACGACATTGCAAGGCGCGCCACGCAGATCTACGACGACATTCGAGCAAATCCGTAACAGCAACCGCAACGCGTTCATGACCATCACGCGACCGTTTGGAATCGCGAGCCACTCATTGTCGCCCGTTAAGAGCACGCGCTTGGCGTGAAAACGGTGACGATCTGGCGCAGCATCTCCGAGTCTATCCGCTGCCGCAGCGGGACGGCTTAGCGGCGAGTCCGCAGGGAAGATGACTCCGCTCATGTGCGACCCGACCATGAGCGATTGTACCGACGCGTCGTGCTGAGTTCGTCGTCAGAGCGATCACCGACTACGATGACATTGACTGGCGCTTCATGATCCACATGTATGCGTTCGTCCACCTCCGCAGATGAAAGGCGCCGCCAACCCCCGATCGTGGCAAATACATGAATTCCACAATCGCGCAGTGCCATGGGCCGATTCATTCCGTACGCCGGTGTGACTACAGAAAGGTACTGGGAAATCCGGATGCCGTACGTAATGTCGCTCCACGACAAGTCCGTTGAACTTGCCGGTGGATGACCATGGATTTGACCAACCAGGTAACGGTCGTCACTGAGCTCAGCTACGACATCAGTAACTTCATTCAACAGCTCCGGCGCGATTTGGATAAACGCGCGCTCGCGAACTATCCCGCTTCCACGAAGAAGCAAGACATGCGTCACGACGACTTGCTCGAGACGTGCATCACGTCGCCCGATCCAAAGTGCGATTCCTTCGCGATCACGCTCTCCATCAGCGGCCATCTCTGCGTACGACGCCTCAATTGCGGAATTGGGAATCCGCCACACCGTGTCATGACGTTCATCACCGCGGTACTCTCGTCTCGTATCAGTGATCACCCATGCCTCCCGCTGTAGTATGCGTCAAGATCGTCTTGAAGCAGCCGAATCACCTTCAACAGGACGTTACCATCGCTTCTCCATCGTAGGCGCGGATCACTGACCCATTCGGGGTGAAGAGCGAACCCCTCGCGCGTGTAGTTCACGCACAGACCGGTCATTGGCCGGAACGGTCCTCCCGTTGGCCATGCGCGAGCGACATCGGTCCGGCCGGTTTCATGATCGAAGAAGAGTACGGAGGGCGCGGCGTCTGGGTACTTTTCCCAAACCAGACGTGCATAGAAAAACTCTTCCGCATGACCGATCGGGCTGAGTCGCACATGGACCTCGCGCCGTCCCATCTGCGAGGCCGACCATCGGTCGACCGCGTCTAGGTGGGTGGCTCCCGATAACGCGTCGAAGTCCGCCGCGAGCGCGACTTCGTCGAACGTGCGTTCCATCACCGCGTGCACGAACCGCCCTGCTGGATGAATTGGCTCAGCTTGAGGACCAACGCGTGGGCGTTACCTGCCACATCACCGAGCGAGCGGGAGAGATCGATGAGCTCGGTCTTTTCATGGTAGAGTTTGTAGTTGATGACATTGCCCTCAGGTGTACCCTGCCCCTCCGTAAGCCCAAACTGCTGAAGAACCCGGGCCTTTAGGCTAACGAGCGTTTCCGTCCTGCTGGCGTCATGGTCCTGAAACGGTTGCTGCGCAGCGGCATACCGCACAGAAACATTCAGCGTGTCCTGTGGACGCCCTTCCGGTTTTCCTTGCGGGATTGTCTGCGTATCCATTTCAGCTCAAACCTTTCTTGCCTGGTTTTTGGTAGGCGCAGCTGCCTACCGCTGGATGGTAACCAATCTTGCCTACCGCAGTCAAGACTCTTGCAGCGCGGCCCGGTAGGCATATATGATTACCGCCATCCGTCTACAACTATGGAGGGAACTTGTCCATCAGCCCGTTTGGCGAATACGTGCGGGAGAAGAGGACGGCAGCTAACAAGAGTTTGAGAGAGGTTGCGGATGCGCTGGAGATATCGCACGTGTACTTGGGCGAGGTCGAGCGCGGCAGGCGGAGGGTGTTGCCAGAAAAGTATTGGAAGAAGCTGGCGAAGGAAGTCCCTGGGATTACCGTTAAAGAGTTGGAACACCTCGCGGCTATAAGCGAGCCTCTTGATCCAGCGGCAATGGAGGGAGCGAGCAGGGACGTCGTTGTTGCCCTCGCACGAACTCTGGAAGAGAACCCAGTCATGTCGGATGAACTAGCAAAAAAGCTTCTGGACCTTCTCGAAAAGCGCAGGAAGTCGCGTTGATTCAACACGGCTATTCTGTCCGACCTCGCTCAACTGCTGCAATTGCGGCGATCGCTGAGCAGTTCATCCGGGAGTGCTGCCCTAATCACCTGACATCAGCTCAACCGTTAGACATCGCACATCTCGTCGATTATGGCCTAGAGCAGAAGCGGATCGTGGTTTATCCCGTAAGCGTAGAAGACCTACCTGACGCAGAAGCTGAAACGAGAGCTGGCTCGTGTGGCTGGTTGGAAATCCTGATGCGGGAGGAGTTCTACGATGCGCTGTTCGAAAAGAATTCAAAAACAGTGCGCGCTCGCTCGACGCTCGGTCACGAAATCGGTCACGCGGTACTTCATGAAAGAGAGCTTCGCACTGGTAGGGCCCAACCGCATGTCCTAGCCATGAAAAGGACCTTGCGTAGTGATCTTCCAGCCTACCGTGACTCTGAATGGCAGGCCTTCGTTTTTGCCGGTGCCCTGCTGATACCGAGACCCGCGTTGCGCCTGGTCGGCTGGGCAGACACTTACGCCGTGGCGGACCGCTTTGAGGTTAGCGAATCGCTGGTGCGCTCCCACCTGAAGCGTATCAACAACATCCTCTAGGTACGTTGCCCGGTGCGCCTATTGTGCGCCCATGGCGTTACGCGGACGGTGGTTACGGATGGGACCGGATGGTACCATCCTGCCTAGCGTATGACGTCCATAGGTGTCCGGCTAAGTCGTTCTGGGCAGGACTGTTAATCCGCGTGTCACTGGTTCGAGTCCAGTCGCGGGAGCTCTATCGCTCCAGTTGAAAACAAACAGACGAAAAAAGGGCATGCAATGCGTGCCCTTTTTTCGTGTTGACCACCTCGAAGCCGAAGCAATACCATACAGGCGCGAGAGTCGGCAGCGTCGCCGACTCCGACTTTCGGGTGCCAATTGAAATCAGCAAATCGGGCTGCGAGCGCGAGCGGCGCATATCGCAACTAACTCCGGGCCCGCGTGGGAATATCACCCGCTAAATGCGGATCCCGCCCACAGCACTCTGCCGGGCCGCGCATCCGTGTGCTGCGCGTCGCGCACCACCTGCACACCATTCACCCAGACGTGCGGAATGCCAACCGGATACTGATGCGGATCTTCGAACGTCGCGGTATCGCGCACGCTTGCCGGATCAAACGCCACCAGATCCGCAAAAGCGCCTACCTGAATGACCCCGCGGCCGGCGAGTTTGACGCGCCGCGCCGGCATCAGGGTCATCTTGTGAATCGCCGTTTCCAGCGGCATCAGCTTGCGCTCGCGCACGTAGTAGCCGAGCACACGTGGGAAGCTGCCGTATGAGCGCGGGTGAGTCGAGCCTGTGGCAGTCGCGCGCGCCCCGCCATCCGAGCAGATCATACCGAGCGGATGTTCGAGTATGGGCTCGGTTGTTTCTTCGCTCATGCCGAATCCAACCATGCCGCTGCGGTTCTGGTCCGCACGCGTTATCTCCAGCAGCAGTGCGTATGGTTCGACGGCGCGTTCCTGCGCGAGCGTCCCCAGTCGCTTGCCGCGTGCGAAGCTGGCCGCCTCGCCCGTCGACGTGACCATGACTGCATCCCACGACCCGAGCTCATCGATCTTGTCACGCACGTATGCTTCAATGCGAAGTGACACGCTCGGATCGTCCAGGCGTTTCAGCAACTCCGCATCCCCGCCATCGCGTGCCCACAGCGAAAACAGGTTGGCCAGTCCGGTCTGATACGCGATGTACGGATAGCGGTCGAACATCACGTCGGTGCCGTGCTCATTCGCCTGCTCGATCAAGCGCAGCACGCTCGCCGTCTTCCACCAATTGCGGCCGCCTTGCACTTTGAGATGAGATATCTGCACCGGTACGCCTGCCCTTCTGCCAACGGCGATCGCTTCCTCGATCGAGGCGATGAGTTCATCATCCTCGTTACGAATGTGCGACGCGTACGGCAGCCCCGTGCCTTTCAGCGGCGCGGCGAGTGCAATGAGCTCGTCGACCGTGGCAAAACCACCCGGCGTGTATTCGAGGCCGCTTGAAAGACCGATTGCGCCCGCCTGAAGCGCCTGCCGAACCTCATCGACCATGCGACTCAGCTCACCAGGCGTGGCCGGTCGATCATCATTGCCGATGACGCGCTGGCGAATGCTGCCAGCGCCCACCATGCTCGCCAGTTCACCGCTGGCTGTGCTTGCTCCATTTGGGTCATGTAACCGGGCAAGTCGGCGTTCGAGCTACCATCCTGCCCGGCATTTTCCGTCGTCACGCCCTGCCGCACCCTGGCTTCGGCCCGCGGATTGGCAAGCAGCACGCGGTCGGTATGCGAGTGGATGTCGATGAAGCCGGGCGCGAGCGCGAGGCCGCGCAGATCGATGACTTCTGCGCCTGCTCGATCCAGGCGTCGTCCCAGTCCGGTAATGCGATCGCCATCCAACGCGACATCCGCGGTTATTGGACGGCCGCCCGTTCCATCGTAGATGGTGGCGCCTCGCAAAATGGCCGTCGCCTGCTGCTGGCGTGTGGCCCACACCTCGCGCTCATGCAGCAGCAAGCCTGTGCCGGCAAACGCGGCAGCGCGCATGAAGTCTCGTCGTCGCATGAGGCAAATCCTACAAGCCGCCGTGGCCGGACGCCAAGCCATTGCGTAAAAGGCATGTCCTTTGCATGGTAGAGTACTTGACAAGAACCCCGCGAGGCCCGCATCCTTGGAGAGATATGACCGCGCTGCCACGACCCGAACCGACCCATGCGCTGCACGACAAGGCTGCCGCCGATTTGCACTACATCCGCTCCGCCATGGAGCGGGCCGATTCCTTCACGGCCGTGTCCGGCATCGGCTACATCGCAATCGGAACCAGCGCGCTGATCGCCGCCGCGGTCGCGGCGCGCAGTGCGTCCTTCGAGGCGTGGCTGACTGTGTGGTTTGTCGAGCTGGCGGTTGCGATCGCGATTGCGATTGCCGCCACGACCCAGAAAGCACGACGGCTGGAGCTGCCACTCGCGCGCGGCGCCGGCCGCAAGCTGCTGCTCGGCTTCACGCCTGTGATGGCAGCCGGCGCGGTGCTCACGGTGGCCCTGATCAACGCAAACGCTCAGGCGCTGCTGCCCGGTATGTGGCTCGCGGTCTATGGTGCGGCCGTAGTCGCCGGAGGCGTGTACTCCATTCGTCCGGTGCCGATACTCGGCGCGGCGCTCTTGCTGCTTGGCAGTGCCGCTTTGCTGTTGCCGTCGTTGCCGGCCGGCCTGGTGCTGGCGCTCGGCTTCGGGGGTTTTCATATCGCCTGCGGCATCGTGATCGCGCGGAGGCACGGTGGCTAAGCCGGCGCGCGACCAGCGCGACGAGCCTCGCGGCGTGCGCAGCGGCGTACGGCGCGCGTTGCGCGCGATCACCGGCGATGCGCAATCGACGGCGTTCGACCCGCTGATCCACGAGCGGGTGCGCCTCGGCATTCTGGGCGCGCTCGCGGTAGCTTCACCGATGTCGTTCAACGACGTGAAGGCGTTGCTCGAGATCTCGGATGGCAACCTGAGCGTGCATGCGCGCAAGCTCGAGGATGCCGGTTACGTCGCAGTGAAGAAGCGCTTCGAGGGCCGCGTCCCGCGCACCGACTACGCGATCACGGCAGCCGGCCGCGCGGCGCTCAAGGCGTACCTCGCTCATATGGAAGCATTGATCGGCGCGGTCGGCGAATAGACGGCCGGCGGCCCTTCACAATCCGAGCGCAGCCGCCAGGGGCTGCGTGCCCTTCCTTGCAGGCCGCCGCGCTATTTTTTTGCAGGAGGACTTTGTGATGCAAAGTAAATCGTACGATAAAGAAGACAACGCGCTCCGAACGACCGCCGCTGCACGCGCGGGCTTCGGCAGCGCTATCCTGCTCGGCATAGCGGCTGAACGCCTGCTAATCCACGGGCCGTTCGGCTGGGGCTGGGTGCTGTGGATTGCGCTGTTCGGCGCCTCTGCCGTGCTGGTCGTGCGGCAGGGTGGCTTTCCCTGGCTGCGCGAAACCGCGCTCGCAAGCGGCATAGCGGTTTGCGCGGCGATCGTGGCGGCGCTGCGTGACTCGGAAGCACTCCACATGCTTTCCGTACTCGTGCTCATCGCGGCTGCGTCGATTCCGCTACTGCGCGCCCGCGCCCTGCGCTTCGGCAGCACGCCCGTGGCAGCGCAGCTGTTCGGGCTCGCCGCGGTTGTCTTGCATGCAATGGCCGGAGTGCTGGCATTCGTGACGCGGGATGCGAGTCGCGCGCTGCTGCCTAAGCGCGTGACGCGCATTCCGCTCCCGCTGGTGCGCGGCATGCTGCTCGCCGTGCCCCCAGTAGTCGTGTTCGGCGCGCTGTTCGTTTCCGCGGATGCATTGTTCGAGAGTTATGTGCGCAGTGTATTCAGCTTTGCCAGCGAGGATCTCGCAGCGCACGCTGTGATCGCGTTTGGCTTCGCGTGGATCGGTGCCGGTCTGCTGCGCAGTCTGCTGCCGCAGAAGTCACCGCTCGAAATATTGCCGGCGGTGCCCGTCGTGTCGACTATCGAAGTAGTCCTCCCCGTAGCCGCAGTGACGACGCTGTTTGCGGCATTTGTCGGCGTGCAGGCGCGCTGGCTCTTCGACGGCAGCGGCGCACTGGCGGCAACCGCTGGCCTGACCGCGGCAGATCACGCGCGGCGCGGATTTTTCGAGCTGGTGTTCGCATCCGCGCTCGTTCTGCCGTTGCTACTGCTCGCCGATGGTGCATCGCGAGATGTGCCAGCTAACACGCGGCGCGCGCTGCGCGCCCTTTCCGGCATTCTGGTCGTCCTGGTTTTTCTGGTGTTGGGTTCTGCGTTTCAGCGCATGACCGTCTACACCGACCGCTTTGGCTTGACCGAGGATCGGCTTTACGCGACCGCTTTCATGGGGTGGCTCGGGGTTGTATTCGTCTGGTTCATGATCACGACGCTGAGAGGTCGGCGCCGGCGTTTCGCGGCGGGTCCGATCGCGGCCGGTATTGCCGCAGTCTTCGCGTTGGCGGCAGCGAATCCGGATGCCCTGATCGCGCGGGTCAATCTGCAGCGCGCCCGCGAAGGTGCTGCACTCGACGCGGCTTATCTGTCGCGCTTGAGCGCCGACGGCGTGCCTGAGCTGATTAGACACTTCCACGCGTTGCCGGCGGATGCACAATGTCATTTGAGCCGGCGCTGGGTGCGCGAATACGGCAAAGCCAATCAGGATTGGCGGGTTGCCAATCGCGCGCAACAGCATGCCGAAGCACTAATCGCAAGAAGCTTCACGGTTATTTCAGAAACGGCTCGAGAGTGCGAGCGTGCCCGCGCGGCCTCATAAAAGGCACTTTTTACCGCTGAGCTCGCAGAACACGCTGAGAGATCTCGCGTTGCCGCACGGATTAGGTGCACACGCGTATATGATGTAATATCGTAATGCCGCGAGTTGCGCGAGCGACTGCACTCCGCAGCCGATAATCGTCACGACCGTCGCATCGGCGCGAGCGAGCAGGCGTGCGGCGATCGCGGTGGCTGCGGCGGTTCGCCTGGCGGTCAGCTCGATCGAATCCATGATCGCGAGCACACGTCCGTCATCCGCATCCGACAGCACAACGACACCCTGGATGGTCGGGACCCCCTTTTCCGATGGATTCAGTGGAAAGTTGCCGTTCAGCTTTGCCGCGAAGTAGCGGCCAAGTCGCCCTGCCTTCACATGAAATACGCCGCGATCGGTAGGATACGAGAGCGTGGCGGATGCCGGCGCCGCTCCTTCGCCGAGCTGCCGGAACCCCTGCTCCACCACCTGGATGGATCTCGACATAGGCAACAGCCTGGCAACATCTGAACAGCCCAGCGGCACCAGCTCCATTTTCGCTCTTGTATTTTGGCTGATTGGTGATGATACTGTCGAATCCAACATTGATACGTTCGAATCATTTGACAATACCGGAGTCGTAAACGGTGCAGTGGCTGCTATTTGTACCACAGGTCCCGGCCAAGCCGGACTATCTGCGAGTGAAGTTGAGGCGACGTTTGGCCAAGCTCGGCGCGATTCCGGTCAAGGCAGCGGTCTACGCACTGCCTCACCAGGGCGACTGCCTCGAGGATCTTGCCTGGCTGCGCCAGGATCTCCGAAAAGACGGCGGCGACGCGGTAATCTGCTCGGCCTCCGTGATTGCCGGCACGTCCGACGACGACCTGATCGAAAGCTTCAGCCGTGAGCGGACCGCGCTTTACGCCGGGATTGCCGAGGAAGCAGGCGCGGCCACGAAAGACGACGCGCCGGCGACGCTCCGGAAGCTGAGGCGGCGGCTGAACGACGTCGTCGAAATCGACTACTTCAATGCGGACGGCCGTAGCGCTGCCGAGCAGGCGGTGCGTCAGCTCGAGGCTCGCATTCAAACCGGAGACAGCATGCGCGAGACAGCGTCGCGGCCGCACCACATCGAGCAGGGCAGAACCTGGGTCACACGCGCCGGCATCAAAGTGGACCGCATGGCAAGCGCGTGGCTGATTCGTCGTTTCATCGACCAGCACGCGAAGCTCCGCTTCGTGGACCCGGCGAATTACACACACGCGGATGGTGAGTTGCGTTTCGATATGTTCGACGGTGAATACACGCACCACGGCGACCATTGCACATTTGAGACGTTGGTTGCGCATTTCACGCTGCACGACCGCGCGCTGCGCGCACTGGCAGAGATTGTTCACGACATTGACGTGAAGGACGCGAAGTTCGAGCGACCCGAGACCGCCGGCATCGCGATTTTCATTGAAGGATTCGTGGCGGGAACGACCGATGACGGGCAAAGACTCGAGCGAGGCCGCGTGTTGTTCGATTCGTTGTATGACGCGCTTTCGGCGCGCGCATGAAACCGAGTCTTGCTGATATCGCGCTGTACTTTCTCAAGCTCGGCACGATCGGCTTCGGTGGGCCGATCGCGCTGGTGAGCTACATGCACCGTGACCTGGTTGAGCAGCGCGGCTGGGTCACGGAACAGCAGTATCGTGATGGTCTCGCGCTTTCGCAGCTCGCGCCGGGTCCGCGGGCGGCGCAGCTGGCGACATACCTCGGCTGGGTGCGTCCTGGCCGGGCCGGGGCAACCCTCGCCGCGATCGCGGTCGTTGCGCCGTCTCTCCTGATGGTCCTTGCTTTGTCGGTGTTGTACGTGCGGTTCGGCGGGCTGCCGTGGATGACCGGCGCATTTTACGGAGTCGGCGCCGCCGTGATCGGCATCATCGCAGTCGGCTGCGCACGGCTAGCGCGCAAGACGCTCGGCACGGACTGGCTGTTCTGGTTGTTGTTTGCGGCAAACGCGGTCTTCACGGCCGTAACCGCGAAAGAGCTGCTGAGCGTCTTGTTGCTGAGCGGGCTCGTTGTGATGGCGGTGCGAGCGCCGCCACGCGTTC
>JBQTID010000240.1:0-8746 GCA_052389275.1 Gemmatimonadota bacterium
GCTCGGGAATTCCCGGACTCAAGGAGATTCCTCTGATCGGCGCGTTGTTCGGCACGACTCGCATCAGCGATCGCAACAGCGAGCTGTTCCTGTTTCTGACGCCGCACGTGGTCGAGACCGACGAGGACGCAGACCGGCTGCGGAATGAGACCGAGCACCGTGACGGATTGATGCGCGAGCTTTCACCGATCAAGCCGTTGCTTACACCCGTAAAACCCGATTCGGCAGGCGCCCGCAAATGATCCCCGTTGCAGAGCGGCTCCCCTTCAATGCGGAATACCTCGAGTATTACGGTGTGCTGCCTCTTGCACGGATGGAAACCGGTTACACGGTTGCGACATGGTTTGATGCGGTAACGCCTCGCGTTCTCGACGACCTGCGCTTGCGCCTGGAGACCGAGCCGATTCTCGTGCGGTTTGGCGAAGAGGAAATCCGCGATGCAATTCGCCGGGTTTATGCACCGGAGTCACTTTCCGCGGAGGAGCTGCTCGCGGAGATGCCCGGCGCCGAAATCGCAGTTGGCGACGACGCCGCGATCGATGATCTCTTCCACCTCGCAAACGAGGCGCCCGTCATCAAGTTGGTGAATCTGCTGTTGATCGAGGCACTGGAGGCGCGCTCGTCCGACGTCCACATCGAATCACGATCGGATGGGTTGCGCACGCGCTACCGCATCGACGGCGTGTTGCAGGACGCGGCATCGCCGCCCGCGCACCTGCGTGCGGCCGTTGTCAGCCGCCAGAAGATCATGGCGGATCTCGACATTGCCGAGCGGCGCCTGCCTCAGGACGGGCGCATCCGTTTGCACTTGCGCAACCGCGACGTGGATGTACGCGTATCGACCGTGCCAACGCTGCACGGTGAAAGCGTCGTGCTGCGTTTGCTCGACAAGAGCCGTGGTCGAATTGAGCTGACCGGCGTCGGCATGTCTGCGGAGGTGGAACAGGCATTCAGGCAAGTGATCGCGCGGCCTCACGGAATAGTGCTCGCAACCGGACCGACTGGCTCCGGGAAGACAACGTCGCTCTATGCCGCGGTCGATGCGATTCGTACGGGATCCGAGAAGATTCTGACTGTCGAAGATCCGGTCGAGTACGAGCTCGCGGGCGTTCCGCAGATGCAAGTGAATGAGAAGTCAGGGCTCACGTTCGCGACCGCGCTCCGCTCTCTGCTGCGCCAGGATCCGGACGTGATTCTGGTTGGTGAAATCCGTGACGCGGATACGGCGGAAATCGCGACGCAGGCTGCACTCACCGGTCACCTCGTACTCTCTACACTGCACACGAATGACGCGGCAACCGCAATCACACGCCTGCTCGATCTCGGCGTGCCTGCTTACCTCGTCTCGAGCACGGTCGAGGCCGTCCTTGCTCAAAGGCTTGTGCGCACCATTTGCCCGCTTTGCCGAAGCGATGCGCGCCTGGATTCTCGGATCATCGATGCCTTTGGCGAGCTGCTAAATGATGTCGAGTCGTATACGATTGGTCATGGATGCGCCGAATGCCGCGGAACCGGTTACTACGGTCGGACGGGCATTTACGAGCTGCTGCTCGTGGACGAAGTGATCAGAAGCGAGATCGCCCGCGGCACAACTACCGATCGCTTGCGGGACATCGCACTCCGCCAAGGTATGCGCACGTTGAGAGCTGATGGCGTGCGGCTCATACTGGAAGGCGCTACCACACCTGAAGAGATCCTGCGCGTAACCAGGCAGTAACGCCGCGCCATGCGACCGTCATTCGTCGAGGATCATCGCCTTCACGCGCTTCGTAGCCGCCAGCCGATCCAGCACGGGATCATTCCAAACCACGCGGTCGGGATGGTTACGCAGTTACCGAAGCTTGTCGATCTAATACCGATAGAGATCCGGCTTGTATGGCCCTTGCACCGGCACGCCAATGTAATCGGCTTGGTCTTTGGAAAGCTCGGTCAGCTTGACGCCCAGCTTATCGAGGTGCAGCCGCGCTACTTTTTCATCCAGCCTCTTCGGCAGCACGTAAACTTTCTTCTCATACTGCTGCTGGTTCTGCCACAACTCGAGCTGGGCCAGAACCTGGTTCGTAAAGCTCGCGGACATGACGAAGCTCGGATGGCCGGTGGCACAACCGAGATTGAGCAGGCGACCCTCCGCGAGAATCAGCACGCTGTGGCCGTCCGGGAAAACCCACTCGTCGTATTGCGGCTTGATGTTGTTCTTCCTGATTCCTTTTACCTTCTTCAGGCCGGCCATGTCGATCTCGTTGTCGAAGTGGCCGATGTTACCAACAATTGCCTTGTCCTTCATCCGGCTCATGTGCTCGGCGGTAATGATGTCCTTGTTGCCGGTAGCGGTAATGAAGATGTCGGCGGTTTCGACGACGTCTTCCATGGTAGCAACCTGATAACCTTCCATTGCCGCCTGAAGCGCGCAGATAGGGTCGATCTCGGTGACGATCACGCGCGCGCCCTGTCCGCGCAGCGCCTGCGCGCAGCCTTTGCCGACCTCGCCGAATCCGAAAATGACGGCGACCTTGCCGCCGATCATGACATCGGTCGCGCGATTGATGCCGTCGACCACCGAGTGGCGGCAGCCGTAGATATTGTCGAACTTCGACTTGGTCACCGAATCGTTCACGTTGATGGCGGGGAAGAGCAGCGTGCCGCTCCGCTCCATCTCATAGAGACGATGCACGCCGGTGGTTGTCTCCTCCGACACACCGATAATGCCTGGCGCGACGCGTGACCAGCGGGTTGCGTCTTCCTTGGCGATCTTGCCCAGCAACTCGAGAATGACGCCCCACTCTTCCGGATCGTTTGCCGCATCGAATGCGGGAATCCGGCCGGCCTTTTCGTACTCGAGGCCTTTGTGAATGAGCAGCGTGGCGTCACCGCCATCATCCACGATCAGCGTGGGGCCCCCGCCATCAGGCCAGAGCAACGCCTGCTCCGTGCACCACCAGTATGCTTCCAGCGTTTCACCTTTCCAGGCAAACACCGGCACGCCATTCGGCTTCTCGACACTGCCGTTCGGGCCGACCACGACCGCGGCAGCCGCATGATCCTGCGTCGAAAAAATATTGCAGGACACCCACCGCACATCCGCGCCCAGCTCGGCCAGCGTCTCGATGAGCACCGCGGATTGAATCGTCATGTGCAACGAGCCCATGACGCGTGCACCCTTCAGCGGCTTGCTAGCTGCATATTCAGCGCGCAACGCCATGAGACCGGGCATCTCCTGCTCGGCCAGGCGAATCTCCTTGCGTCCCCATTCGGCGAGACCGAGATCGGCGACCTTGAATGGCAGACGTTCCGTCCTGGACGATGTCGACGTCGTATTCCGCTGCATAACTGTGCTCATTTATCGACTCCGTGATTTGATAGCCCGCGTGGCGAACAGCGCAGGCCCCTTGGCGCGCGCATCGACCGGCAGTGAAATATGCTGAATGCGGCCGAAGCCGGCCGCATCCAGCCATACGTTGATTTGTTCTTCCGCGAATCCCGGCCAGACATGACCCATGGTCTCTCGCATATCTTCACGATCGTGCGGCATCATGTCCACCAGCAGCAGCCGGCCATCCGGCTTTAAGCTGCGCGCGGCTTCGGCCAATACGCGCGCAGGCTCGACGACGTAATGCAACACCAGGAAGACGAGCGCGGCGTCGAGCTCGTCGTCAGCAATCGGCAGCTCCTCCAGCTGACCCGCGCGGAATTCCAGATTCGGCGCGCCACGCGATTGCGCCGCTTCGAGCATCGCCGACGATGAGTCCACGCCAATCACGCGCTTCACGAAAGGCGCGAGCGCGCGCGCGATCTGACCGGTGCCGCAGCCGAAATCACCAACCGTGAGCTCCGGGTCCAGAAGCGCCAGTAGCGAAAGCGTTTCGCCGGTCGAACCAAACAGCTCATGCCGCACCCGCTCCCAGTCGCCGGCCGCCGAGCAGAAGAAAGCGACGGATTTGTCGCGCCGCACTTCCAGTACCGCACGCAGTCGCTGGCTGTCCTGCCGACCCGCTGCCGTGCTCGCGACCTCCGAGCGAACCGTCTCCCAGATCCGTTGCGCCGGCGCCCGCAGTTTGGCAATGCGGTACATGCGGGTCGCGCCTTCTGCGCGCGCGCTGGCCCACCCCTCATCCACGAGCACCTTCAAATGACGACTGGCAGTGGACTGCGGCAGGTGCAGAACTGAGCATAGCTCGCCAACGCTAAGTGGTTGCTGCTCCAGCAGAAGCAGCATCCGACTTCGAGTCGGATCGGCCAGCGCGGCCAGCTGTCCGAAGACCGGCAGGTTGGTTTTGATCATCCTGGTATCCGGATAATACGATGGGCCAGCCCGACCGGCAAGGTGCGGTCCTCTTTCTGCTGTTACTGGGGACTCGAATGAAAAGGAGGAGCGACGATGTCACAATGTGAGGTTTGCGGCAACGACTACGCGCGTTCGTTTACGGTTTCGCGCGATGGCGAAAGCCACACCTTCGACTGCTTCGAATGCGCGATTCACTCCCTTGCGCCTGATTGCGCGAATTGCGGCATCAAGGTGGTCGGCCACGGCGTCGAACAGGGAACGGTCGTATTCTGCTGCGCCCATTGCGCGCGGGCCACCGGAGTCTCGGGGCTGAAGGATCACGTGGATATTCGCAGAGCCACCATGTGAGGCGGTGTGCTCGTCCGTGTGCTAGAATTATTACGGATCGATTCTAACACGGAAGGATAGCATGCCGGTCTCACGTCGTGATTTCCTGCGCCGCACCATTATCGGTAGCGGCGCGCTGTTCGCGCCGTCCCTGAGTGGCCTCGCCGCATTCAACGGACTGCGAGCCGCTCCCCATGCAGAGCAAACAGTCAGGCACGTAGGGCTCGGGTACGGTGGCTACGGCGAGTTGGTGCCTTCACTGGATGCGCCGGAGCTTTTCATACCGATCGATTTTCGCTGTGTCCGTCTCAGCACGACGCTTTCGCCCTCTTTGGCCGACCCCGGCTTCATTGTACCGCAGGCATTCGACGGCATGGCGGCGTTTGCGCTGCCGAATGGCAACATCCGTCTGGTTCGCAATCAGGAGATCAACGATCCCATCACGTATGCAACGCCATTTGGCCAGCGGCCGTATGACCGGAAAGCTGGCGGCGGCACAACCTCGCTCGAAGTAGAAGTGCAGGGAAGCGGCAGCGAGCGCAGTGTGCGTCTCGTTCGCGAGTTCGCCAGCTTGAGCGGCACGCACGTGAATTGTGCCGGTGGTGCTACGCCGTGGGGGAGTTGGCTGAGCTGCGAGGAGACGACGGATGGTCAGGAAATTTACACAACCGCAACTGGTGCGACCGCGGGCGGGCGCGACCGCGATCACGGCTACGTTTTCGAAGTGCCGGCGAGCGCCGAAGAGGAAGTCGAGCCGGTACCGCTGAAGGCGATGGGTCGCTTCGTTCACGAGGCCATCGCGGTCGATCCGGCAACCGGCATCGTGTATGAGACCGAAGACCGAACGTACGATTTTACGAATTCCCAGGCACTGCCCGGCGCCGGTTTCTATCGCTTCATTCCCGCGCAACCGGCAAATCTTAATGCGGGTGGCAAGTTGCAGATGCTCGCCATTGCGGGCAGACCCAACTACATGACAATGATCGGTCAAAAACCCGGCGCGATTCTGCCGGCGATCTGGGTGGACATCGATGATCCGGATCCGAAGGGCGCGAATCGCGACAGCTCGGCGGTCTTTCGGCAGGGATACGCTAAGGGTGCGGCTGTCTTTCAAAGGCTCGAAGGCTGTTTCTACGCGGATCGCAGCATATTCTTCGATTCGACATCCGGTGGGGACGTTCGTGCCGGCCAGGTGTGGCAGTACCGCCCGACGTCAAATGACGGTGGCCAGCTGATTCTGGTATTCGAGTCACCTTCCTGCGACGTGCTCGATGCGCCCGATAACATCTGCATAAGCCGGCGCGGTGGTATCGTCATCTGTGAAGATGGCACGAATGATCAGTACATTCGCGGTTTAACGCCGAACGGCGGCATTTTCAACCTCGTGCATCAGCCGTCGAATCGCTCGCTCACCAGCGAATTCGCGGGATCGTGCTTCAGTCCGGATGGCGAAATATTGTTCTTCAACACGCAGGGCTCTACCAGCAGTCGCGGTGCCCGGCTCGGAGGAACTTACGCCATGTGGGGTCCATGGGAGCGCGGCGGATTGTGAACGCGGTTCGAGAACTTGTTAAAACACTTTGACGTTTACCGGCGGCACGTACTTCCTGGGGTTCTGCCGCATATCCGCGATCAGTGTTTGCAGATCGATGACTGACTTCAAAAACTCGTCGAACAAGCGAGGGTCGGTTATCATGCGATTCAAGGTGCCGTCGGTCCGATTCAGCCGTTGCATGAGCGCGGAGAACTGGCCTGCTGCGACATCTGCTTTTGCCGCAGCGCCCGCGAGCCCGCGATAAATCGAATCATTGCGAATGAGTTGAGATAGGGTGCCTTGTCCGTTGAGGATTCTGCTACCCAGCTCATCGATACGCGTTACCGCCGAAACCATTCGTTGGTAGAGCTCCGGATCGCGAATCATGTGACCGAGCGCGCCATCCCCGCGATTGATCTGCGCCAGAAGCCCGCGCATCTCGCTGGTTGCCGACACCATCTCACGATACAGCTGCTCGTCGTGCAGCAGCTGACCCATGGTGCCTTCGCCGCGCGCCAGCGGTGCCGTAATTTTGCCGAGGTCCTGAACCACGACCACAGCTTGATCCATCGCTTCCGAAGCGCGCGCGAGGAACTGTTCCAGATCGAGCGCGGTCGAAGAGGTGATCGAGTCGCCTTCTGCGAGCACCGGCGCCGCCAGCGAGCCGGGATGGATATCGATGTATTTGTCGCCAAGCAGCCCCATCGGTCTAATCGTAACCCGGGAGTCCTGACGGATGTGATTCTTGATCCGCTCGGCAACCTTGAGCGAGACTTTCAGATGATTGCTGTCCCGCTTCAGCTGCATGGGAATGAATTCGATTTTGTCCACCTGCCCAACCTGCTGTCCGGCAAGGGTTACCATCGAGCCTTCCCGCATGCCAGCTACGTTCGGCAGCAACGTCACGATCGTGTAGCGATCGGCGAAGACGTCGAAGATCTTGCCGACTCTGTACACGCCGTAAATCAGGATCAGCAAGCCGAGCAATGCGAGTACCGTAACCCTCAGCTCGCGTGCCTGAAACCGTTTCCGTTCGGTCGCGTGCATGGCTTAGCTCAGGAATGCCTGAATGTAGGGGTCGCTGTCAGCGAGCATTTCTTCCGGGGTGCCCCGGAAGGTGATCTCACCATCGCGCAGGAGGTGCACGCGATTCGCGACGCGAAAGCCCGCGCGTATGTCGTGCGTGACTACGATTGCCGTCACGCCGAGCTCGCGCTGCAGCTTGCGAATCAAATCGATGATGGTGCCGAGCGTGATCGGGTCGAGCCCGGCACTCGGCTCATCGTATAGTACGATTTCGGGATCGGCCACAATTGCGCGCGCAATGCCGACGCGCTTGCGCATGCCGCCTGACAGCTGACTCGGGAACTGTTCGCTCACTTGCTGCGGGTCGAGATCGACGAACTCCAGCTTTTCATGCACAATCCGCTCGATCTCGTCCTCATCGGCCGGCTTGCGCTCTTCTGAAGCGCGCTCCCGTAGCGGATACGCCACATTCTCGAAGATGGTGAGAGAATCGAACAGCGCGGCATTCTGAAATACCATCCCAATGTGACGTCGCAGCTCGAGTGCTTCCTCGAACGAGAGGTGGACGACTTCCTTGTCGAAGACGTGAATTCTGCCTGAATCGGGCAGCAGCAGCCGCAGGATCAGTTTGAGGATCGTAGATTTGCCGGTGCCGGATTCGCCGGCGACCATCAGCGTTTCACCCTTGCGCACATCGAAGCTGATATCCTTCAAAATGGGCCGGTCGTAGCTGAAGGACACGTCTCCCAGATTGATGACGACGTCGTCCGGCCGCTTTGCCGGCTGCGCTTTTTCATCCTGGCGCAGCTCCTCACGGATCGCGTCCCAATGCTCTTCGACTGCTTCCGGCATCATCATCCTGGTGGCAGCACGATCATCAACAGCTGCGTGATGAGATAGTCCATCGCGAGAATCAGCACAGACGAAGTCACCACTGCTTGCGTAGTCGCCCTGCCGACGCCTTCCGTTCCGCCCGTTGTGTTGATTCCGTAATAGCACGCCGTCAGTGCGATAATGCCGCCGAACACCAGTGGCTTCAGCAAACCGCTGACAAAGTCTTTGGGAAAGATGCCAAACACGAAGCCCGACAGCGCGGCTGAGTTGTAGACACCCTGCATGTAAGCCTCTGCCGGAATGCCAATGCGCAGAACGGCTACGATGAGGCCGCCCACGATGCCGATGACGTCGGCAAGGATAGTCAGGATCGGCATCATGATCAGGCATGCGACCAGACGAGGCGTGACCAGCTTCTTGATCGGATCGGTACCGAAGCTCTGCAACGCATCGATCTGCTCGGTGATGCGCATTGATCCGAGTTCGGCGGCGATGCCGGAGGCGGAGCGGCCTGCTACCATCAGCGAGGCGAGGACGGGGCCCAGCTCGCGTATCATCGATGCGCCGACCAGGTTTCCGACGTATACGTCGGCGCCGAACTTGGTCAGCTCTACCGAAGTCTGGAGAGCGAGCACCATGCCGGTGAACAGACCGGTCAGCAGAACGATCGGGATCGAGCCGACACCGATGCGATCCATCTGAATGACCGCATCGCGCCAGTAGAATGGTCGCGCGGCCATGAA
>JBQTID010000241.1:0-3171 GCA_052389275.1 Gemmatimonadota bacterium
AACAGGCACCCGCGCCGGCGGCGGGACCATTAATGGCTGCGATGACGGGCTTGGTCATGTCGTCGATGCGCTGAATGACCCGCGCGCCCGCGCGCACGAGCGCTTCGAAGCGAGCGACGTCGTCACGCTCTATCAGCTCGCGCATCACACTTACATCGCCGCCGGTCGAAAAGGCGCGGCCAACCCCCGTGATGACGACACAGCGCACGTCCGCTTCAGCTTCCAGTTGCGCCAGCGCCGCTTCCAGATCCTCGCGCATGGTCCCGGAGAACGCGTTCAATCGATCCGGCCGATTGATGCGTATCCACGCAATGTTGCCATCGCGTTCGGTCAGGATATCCGCGCCACTCATGCGAAGACCTCGACCACCGTGGCGATGCCCTGGCCTACGCCAATGCACATGGTCGCTACGCCTAATCCGCCGCCGCGGCGCCGCAGCTCATGCACGAGTGTCGTGAGTATGCGCGCACCGGAAGCACCGAGCGGGTGACCAAGCGCGATCGCGCCACCATTCACGTTTACGCGATCGAGGTCGAGGTCGAGCTCGCGCGCGCACGCCAGGGCCTGGGCTGCAAACGCTTCGTTCACTTCGAACAGCTTTATGTCTTTTGTGGTTAGTCCCGCACGCTCCAATACCTTCCTGGTGGCGGGTACAGGCCCCATGCCCATATAGTGCGGCTCTACGCCGGCGACCGCGGTTGCGACGATACGCGCAATCGGCGTCTGCTGCTTCGCCGCTTGCTCCGACATCACAACGAGCGCCGCGGCACCATCGTTCAGGCCGGATGAATTGCCGGCGGTCACGGTGCCACCCTTCCTGAATACCGGATTCAGCTTCGACAGCTGCTCTAGGGTCGTGTCGGGGCGAGGATGCTCATCGAGCTCGAAGCGCGTGACCGCGCCCTTCCTGCCCGCAACTTCGACCGCGACGATCTCCGCTGCAAAGCGGCCCGCGCGCATTGCGTCACTCGTGCGCCGCTGCGATTCGACCGCAAACGCGTCCTGTGCATCACGGCCGATGTCGTAACGTTCCGCGACATTCTCGGCGGTCTCACCGAGCGGCACTGTCCACTCAGCAGAAAAGCGCGGATTCGTGAAACGCCAGCCGAGCACGGTGTCCGCAATCGGCGGCGCGCCGCGCGCAAATGCATCTGCCGGTTTCAGCAGCACGAACGGCGCGCGCGTCATCGACTCCACGCCACCGGCAATGATGATGTCCGCGTCGCCTGCCGCGATCGTGTGGGCCGCGGAATTAACGGCCTGCAGTCCCGAGCCACACAGGCGGTTCACGGTCTGGCCCGCGACCTCGACCGGCAGTTTGGCGAGCAACGCGGCCATGCGCGCGACATTGCGGTTGTCTTCACCTGCCTGATTCGCACAGCCGAGGATGACGTCGTCGATTGCGGCCGGATCGATACCGGTCCGCTGCACGACCGCAGCTATCGGAATTGCAGCGAGGTCATCGGGACGAACGTGCGCGAGCGCGCCACCGTGACGGCCGATCGGCGTGCGGACCGCATCAACGATGTATGCGATTCGATTCATCAGCTCAAATCAATCCACACGCTCTTGATCTGCGTGTAAAGATCGAGTGCATAGGCGCCGAGCTCGCGGCCGTACCCGGATTGCTTGTAGCCGCCGAATGGCGATGCCGCATCGAGCGGATGATACGTGTTCACCCACACGGTGCCCGCATCCAGGCGCTGCGCCATGCGATGCGCACGCTTCACGTTGCTGGTCCACACGCCGGCGGCCAGCCCGTAGATCGTGTTGTTGGCGATGGCGACCGCTTCTTCTTCGTCGCGGAAGGTTACGGTCGCGAGCACGGGTCCGAAGATCTCTTCCTGCGCGATGCTCGCATCCGGTTTCACATTGTCGAAGATGGTCGGCTCCACCCAGTAGCCGCGTTCCTCGCCGTTGTAGCGCAGCCGCTTGCCGCCCGTAACCAGACGCGCGCCTTCAGCGGTGCCTTTCTGCACGTAGCCGAGCACACGATCCATCTGCTCTTGCGAGATCAGTGGTCCCAGCCGCGTTTTTGGATCGAGCGGATCGCCCGCAGTCATTTTCGCGGCGCGCTCGGCGAGTTTCTCGACAATCTGGTCTTTGACGCTCTCGTGCACGAGCAAGCGCGAGCCGGCCGTGCAGGTCTGACCAGTGTTGTAGTAGATGGCCGCGAACGAGCCGCGCACCGCGGCGTCGAGATCCGCGTCGTCGAATACAATGTTGGGAGATTTGCCACCCAGCTCGAGCGAGACTTTCTTCAGCGAGTCCGCCGCCGCGCGCATGATCAGCTTGCCGACCTGCGTCGAACCGGTAAACGCGATCTTGTCGACGCCGGGATGACGAACCAGTGCGGCGCCGGCGCTTTCCCCAAATCCGGGCAACACGTTCAATACGCCGGCAGGAAGCCCGACTTCCGACGCGATTGCGGCCAGCTCGAGCGCGGTGAGCGGTGTTTGCTCCGCCGGCTTGAGCACGACCGTGTTACCGCAGGCAAGCGCGGGCGCCACTTTCCACGCCGCCATGAGCAGCGGGAAATTCCAGGGAATGATCGCGCCAACTACACCGACCGGTTCACGCAGCGTGTAGTTGAGCACGTTGCCGCGCACCGGCAGTGTGTCGCCGGCCAGCTTGGTCGTCCAGCCCGCGTAGTAACGGAACGAATCGATAGCTTCACGGATGTCGATCTGCGCTTCACGCAGCGGCTTGCCGTTGTTGATTACCTCGAGACGGACCAGCTGCTCGGCACGCGCTTCGATTGCATCCGATATGCGCCAAAGCAGAACGCCGCGGTCGGCCGCAGCCATTTTGCGCCATTTCGGATCGGCGAATGCAGTGCGCGCGGCAGTGACGGCGGCATCAATGTCGGCGGCTTCAGCGGCAGCGACCTCGGAGATGATGTCGCCAGTGGCCGGATTGTAAGTCGCGAACGTTTTCTTCGACGCCGCGTCCGTCCACTGGTTACCAATGAACAGCCGGCTTGGCGCTATCCGCTCCATCCGCGTCCCTTGAAGTCTGCTTTGCGCTTCTCTACGTAGGCGGCAATGCCTTCTTTTGCATCCTGGCTCTGGAAAAGCAGCTGTTGCAGCTCACGCTCGACAGCCAGCGCATCCTGGAAGGGAAGCTCGGCACCGGTCTGCACAGCGCGCTTGATATTACCGACAGCTTTCG
>JBQTID010000242.1:0-4251 GCA_052389275.1 Gemmatimonadota bacterium
GGCGGTACTGCGCTGAACATTACGCATCCCGATGATATGCCAGCCGCAAAAGACTTCCTTGCGCAGCTGCGCAGCGGGCCAGGTGCGATCGCCCGCGCCGAGCTGCGCGCGCGGCACCGCGACGGCAGTTATCGGACCCTGCGAATCGTCGGCCAGAACCTGCTCGACAATCCCGCCGTGCGCGGCATCGTCATCACCGCGCAGGATGAAACCGATCGACGTCGCCTCGAGCTGCAGTTTCAGCAGGCGCAGAAGATGGAGGCGATCGGCAATCTGGCGGGCGGCGTCGCGCACGACTTCAACAACCTGCTGACCGTGATCATCGGCAACGTCGAAATGATGACGAGCGAGCAGCCTGACCAGGCGAATCCGGCTTTATGCGAGATCCGCGACGCTGCGAACCGCGCCGCGGCGCTAACGCGGCAGCTCCTTGCGTTCAGCCGTCGCCAGGTGCTTCAGCCGCGTGTGGTCAACATCAACGAGATCCTGACCGGCATGCAGCAGATGCTGGCGCGTCTGCTCGGCGAACATATCGTCGTGCGCATCCAGCTGAAACAGGAGCTGCGGGATGTCAACGCGGATCCCGGCCAGATCGAGCAGGCGGTTATGAACCTGGCCGTGAATGCGCGCGACGCCATGCCTTCAGGCGGCAGCCTGACATTCGAGACTCGCAACGTTTCCGCGTATGATGCACCGCTCGCCTCGCACGACCCGATTCCGGCCGGCGAGTATGCGTGCCTCGTCGTTTGCGATACCGGCGTCGGCATGAGCAACGAGACCATGGGCAGAGTGTTCGAGCCGTTTTTCACGACCAAGGATGTCGGCAAGGGAACCGGCCTCGGCCTGGCGACCGTGTACGGCATCATGAAGCAGAGCGGCGGCTACGCGAGCGTAACCAGCGAGCCCGGCCACGGCACCACGTTTCGATTGTATTTCCCGCCCGCGACTGGTAGCGCCGCGAGTCTGCACGCTGGAAAAGAATCGAGTAGATCAACGGCAGGCAGCGAGACGATTCTGGTCGTCGAAGACGAGCCCGCCGTGCGCGGACTCGTGAAGCGCGTGCTCCAGGACAGCGGCTATCGGGTGCTGGACAGCGCGGATGCGAAGGACGCGTTTCGCAAGGCGCACGAGCACGACGGCCCGATTCACCTGCTGCTGAGCGATGTCGTGCTACCCGATCTCAGCGGCCGCGAAGTGGCCGACCGCATCGCTATGATACGGCCCGGCATTCGCATCGCGTTCATGTCCGGCTACACGCCGGACGAGGTTATCCATCGCGGGGTTTTCAGCGACGCCATCAATTTCCTACAAAAGCCCTTTACGCCCGCCACCCTGCTCGAGGCGGTACGCAGCGCGCTCGAGCAGTCATAACAGCCGACGATGTCGGCGGCCAATGGCGCGCTCGCGTGCCCATCTGGTTGGGGACGAGCTCGTGACCGGATGATGCTCCGCGGCGCCTCGACTCGTCAGGATCCGTTCGCCGGCGATCGGAGGTGTTGTCACGTTCGCGTGTCTGCGGTCATAGCGAGCGCATGTGTTGAGCGGAAGCGTCATTCTCTTCCGCAACTGCTGAATTCCCGCGTTTCTGCCGAGATCGAATACTTCCACGATTTCGGCGTCGGTCGCTCCCAGCACGATGAGCGCAGCCAGACCCTGGTCGATGCTGACCCGGCTCGAAGCCTGTTCAATGCGGGAGATCGTCTGATGCGACGATCCCAGCAAAGATGCCAGCTCTTTTTGTGTGGCACGGTGTGCCCGGCGTTTGGCACGTACGGCCCGCGCGAGCGCAAATCGCAGCTCTATCATGCGGCGCTCGAGCCGCGTGCCCCATCTATACTCCGATGATTTCCAGATGTGGCTCCAGTAAATACGCATTTGAACAAACATGTCGGTTTGTGTGGGCGAAAGAATGGGTGAATGCGACGTAGGTTTGAGGACGAACGGGCGAGCTATGCCCTCGTCGTACACTCGTGATTTTTCGCGAATCGGCGAAAAAACCGAGCCATCCAGACACCTATACCCGCCGCCCGGCACCTCAACCCCTCAGCAGGGTATCAATGAGATCACCCGCCCAAGGAGCCGTTCATGACACGTCACACGATCAATGACAAGCATGGCAAGCCGACCGATTATTTCTGGTCGGACGAGTACGCCGCGGATCCTTCGCGAGCCACGGTATTTCGTCAGACCGAAAAGGGCGTCAAAAAGATGACGGGCGTGACCTACGACTCGAAGGCCGGCAAAATCGTCAAAGGCTGAGCAGGATCAATGGTGCCGCCGGTATTCCGGCGGCGCTTCCCAGGGCGCGTAGGGAACCGGATCCTGTAATGGGACCTGGTACTGCGCGCGTAATTTTTCCAGCTTGCCTTTCATTCGCTTGACGACGTCGCCATAGCCGGCAGCCGCGTACAAACTCCGCAGCTCATGCGGATCCCTCTCCAGATCGAACAGCTCCCATTTTCCGACTTCATAGTAGTGAATCAGCTTGTAGCGTGCATCGCGCACGCCGTACTGCCGCCGCACCATGTGCCAGTCGGGATACGCGAAGTACTGGTAATAGATCGCGTCGCGCCACTTGGTCTTCTGTCCGCGTAACAGCTTTGCGAATGACATGCCCTGCATGCTCGCCGGCGCATCCAGCCCGGCCAGCTCGAGCAGCGTCGGCGCGAAATCGAGATTCATGACGAGATCGTGGTTCACGGACTCGGGCTTGATCACTCCCGGCCAGGTCACGAGCAGCGGTGTGCGCAACGATTCTTCGTACATCCACCGTTTGTCGAACCAGCCGTGATCGCCGAGGAAAAAGCCCTGGTCCGAGCTGTAGATGATGACCGTGTTCGGCGGCAGCTGATCCAGCAAACGGCCGACCGCCGCATCGATGCCGGCCACCGCGCGCATGTAATCCTTAATGAAGCGCTGATACTTCCAGCGTGTCAGCGCATCGCCGGTCAGGCCGGCCGCGCGAAACGCGGCGTTCTCGGGATCGTACCACTTGCGCCATTGCGCGAGCTGCTCGTCGTTCATGTCGTCAGGCTCGATCAGTTTCAAATCGCGCTCGACCAGATCCAGTGCGATCGTCATCTCGGGATCGGTGGTCTTGAATACGTGGCCCGCTCCGTCATCGAACAGCGTGGGCGCTTCCGCGAGCGGCGCGTCGCGATAGAGTGGCAGCTGCTCCGGTCCCGGCTCCCACCAGCGATGCGGCGCGTTGAAGCTGATCATGGCGAAGAACGGCGTGCGCTGCTGCTGGATCCAGCCAAGCGCGCGGTCCGTGATGACTTCCTGCGAATAACCGATGTGTCGTACGCTGTCCGACTCGGAGACCAGCACGGGGTTGTAATACGTGCCCTGCCCCGGCGTGATCTCGTAACGCGTGAAGCCCGCCGGCCGCTCCTTCAAATGCCACTTGCCGAACAGCGCCGTCCGGTAACCGCCCTGCCCGAGCAACTTTGGAAACGTCATGACCGTCGGGTGGAGCGAATCCGCATTCGTCATCACGCCGCTCAGATGACCGTACTGTCCGGTCAGCACCGCCGCGCGCGCCGGCCCGCAGATCGAGTTGGTCACGAACGCGTTGGTGAACAACATGCCAGCGCGCGCGATCCGGTCGATGTTGGGCGTGGCGGGCAAAGGAAACGCGTACTTCAAATGCCGCTGGTACGCGGATACCGCATGCGCCGCGTGGTCATCGCTGTAAATGAGGACGATGTTCGGCCGCTGCGCGTGGGCGGTGGCGGCGACCAGCAGTAGCAGGGACAGGGTTCGCATACCGCGCAGTATAACCGCGGCATTCTTTTCGCGGCTAGACTCCCGATCAGACGGTATTGACCGCATACGAAGCGCCGAACGATGTGCGGCCGGCCGCACGCGATCATGTCATGAAGCACGTCATGGACATTGACGAAATCGTGCGCACCGTGCCGGCCGGCGATCCCGCGGCGCGTCAGGCCGCGGCGCTCGCTGCCATAGAGGACCCGCTAATTCGCGACGGCTTCATTGATTTGGTCGACACGGAAAAACGCAGATATCCCGCCAGCACCATCAGAGACAACGAACGGAATGACGCATAATCCGGTGAAAGCGGGACGGAGAAGCGTATTTCGAACTGCGTAACGGCGAAGCGTAACGGAAAAAGCGTAACCGCAAGGCGTAACGGCAAGGCGCAACGGGAAGGCGCGGTTAGCTCTGCGTAACGCACTATAAATCATAGCTCCTTTTGTGTCGCCGTCTCGTATCCTACAAAATGAGGGA
>JBQTID010000243.1:0-4479 GCA_052389275.1 Gemmatimonadota bacterium
CGGTTTCTGCCGCTGTTACCGGCCGCACGAAGATTTCGTCCTCACCCTCCGGCAACAGCGGCGCGGAGAGGAAGCGCGCCTCTTCATCCAGGATTGCGCGATCCTCGGTACGCGCGATGTAGAACAGCGTGATGTGCGGCAGCCACAACAGGTCGTCGGAAAAGCGAGTCCGAATGCCTTTGCTGGTCGGTGGATGCCACCAGTGCAGCACGTCGCCTGCCACGAACTGATGCGCCGCGTGCAGCAGGATCTGCTCGCGAGTGAGGGCCGGATCGAGATAGAGGAGCGCGGATGAATCCTGGAGCTGATCGCGGAAACCGAACGCGCCGCCCGACTGATACAGGGCGGAACGGGCCCACATGCGGCAGGCCAGATTCTGATACGCGAGCCACCCGTTCAGCATGACATCGAGTGCGCGCGACGGCGTGCGTACGCTCACGCGCGTGAGCAGATCCTGCCAGAACCGCCGGACGCCCTCGAATGCGGCGTCGATATCCGCGAGTGAACGGTAGCGCTGAATACAGGCGCGCGCGGCCACCGCGTCCGCGGCTTCGCCGAGCAGAAACGCACAGTCGAGCGTCGCGCCGGGCGCCAAAGTGACCGATAGCTGAAGCGCGGCGCACGGGTCGCGGCCGCGGCCAAAGCGATGATCGAGCTGCGCATCGGCACATACGGGGAAGGCAAACGCTACCCGCTGCGAGTATTCGCCGCGCTCGGCATTGGTCGCGAAGATGACGCCGTCTTCGTGGCTCGTGACCACGGACCCGCGGGTGTCGGCCGGATTGCCGCCCAGCACGAGCTGCGCGCAGGAAGTCAGCGATAGATTGCGTGCCTGACTGCTTTCATTCGTGACGCGCACGCGCGTGATCTTGACGGAATCCTGACGTGGCACGTAGAGCAGCACCTGCTGCGCGAGCCCATGCGAGCTGTGCCGGAAACGCGAGTAGCCGAAGCCGTGCTGCGCCTGGTAGCGCGCCTTCGCCGGCAGCGGCCCGGGCAGCGCGCTCCACAGGTCATTACTGTCGTTGTCACGCACCAGCAGCGTTTCGGTATGCGGGTCGGTGACCGGGTCATTGCTCCACGGCGTGAGCCGGTTCTCACGGCTGTTCATGGCCCATGTGTAACCGGCGCCGCTCTCCGACACGAGAAATCCGAAGTCCTCATTCGCGATGACGTTGATCCATGGCTGCGGCGTGGGTTGGAGGTCCGGCCCGATTTCCATGATGTACTCGCAGCCATCTTCACTGAACTTTCCGTATTCAGTGCGCGCTGCCGCTGTCGCCTCTCTTACTCGAGCGCCCTCGCCCCGCCAGTCGTGAACGCGCAGATCGAAGGCGACGCCGCTTGCCCATCGGGCCGGCAGCCCCAGCGCGGCGGGGTCGGTGCAGGTCGCGTATTTCGCCGTTGGCGCGGCGTCCAGAATGCGCTCGAGATCTTCCCGCGTGTCGGCCGCGCACTGGAACCACTCGAGGTCAATGGCACCATTGGCGTTGAGCTCGAATGGCGCGCGCAGACTGAAGATCGGATCCAGTACCGCGCCAACAGTACCGGACAAAGTTGCGTCCATGGCCATGGCGAGCGGATTTGCAGTCGAGCGGATGCGGCCAATGAATTTGGCGCGGTCGCTCTCGTATTCGCGCGCGCCGGTCAAGCGCTGGGACACCCACAGTGGCCGATCGTCCGGGCTGCGCAGCCGGCGCCACGCGATGAGGGCGCCGCGCGCAGTGTCGAAGGCAGTTTGTACGAACAGCTTCGAGAACGCCGGATGCGCGGCGTCCGCCGCCGGGGTGTCGAGCGAGAGCTCGGTGTAGGTCGTGATGTCGATGCGACGCGTGCGTCCGCTGCGATTCACGATGCGTATTGCTCGAATCTCCGCGTTACGGTCATCGGCTACGCGACGCATAACCTGGGCGGCAATGCCATCATGCTCGCACCCTTGCTCGACACCATCGGTGAGCACGCGCACACCGCAGGAGCTGCCGCTGGCCAACGACCAGTAGGCGCCCGTGTCGACATCCCGTATGTAGAGATACATGCCCTGCGTGTCGGCGGCGGGGTCGGGCTGCCAGCGCGTCAGCGCGAAGCCGCGCAGCGCCGAGTAACCGCCGCCACCGGCGCTCGTGAGGACCGCGTATTCGCCATTCGATAGCACATGCGCTTTCGTAACAACTTCGCTCATCTATGTCACTATCCCTTGACGCTGCCCTGCGTAATTACAGCCGAACAACCAGGATAACCCGAATCAATCTGAAATTGAAATTGAAATTGAAATTGAATTGCTGTTACACGGTTTTATGACAGCATGCAGCAAGTCCATACATCTAATTCAATTTCGATTTCGATTTCGATTTCAAATGTGAATCACGCAGGCTTGCATCATCCCTTGACGCTGCCCTGCGTAATGCCTTCGACGTAGTAGCGCTGCAAGCATAGAAACACCAGCAGCACCGGCAGCACGGTCAGGGCGGACCCGGCCATCATGAGCTCGGTATCCTGCACGCGCTCACCGGACAGGTTCGCGAGCGCGACCGGCAGCGTGAACATCGAGTCATCGTTCAGCACGATGAGCGGCCACATGAAATCGTTCCACGTGCTCAGAAACGTCCAGATCGCGAGCGTAGCCAGGATCGGCCGAATGACCGGCAGCACGACCGACCAATAAATGCGGAGCTCACTCGCGCCATCGATGCGGGCCGCATCGATGAGGTCGTCCGGAATCGAGGTGGCGTACTGGCGGATCAGAAAGATGCCGAAAATGCTGGCGAGGCCCGGAATGATTACGCCCCAGTAGGTGTTGATCAGTCCCAGCTCGCGCAGCAGCAGAAAGAGCGGCAGCATGGAGACCTGCACCGGAATCACCAGGCCGAGCGTCAGGTAGCGGAACAGCCGGTCGCGGCCGCGGAAGCGCAGTTTGGCAAATGCGTAACCCGCCATCGAGTTGATGATCAGCGAGACGACGGTAACCGTGACCGCGATGATCGTGCTGTTTATCAGATAGCGTCCCAGGTTCAGGCGCGTGAACAGCGTGCGATAGTGTTCGAGCGTGGGATCGGCGGGCAGCAAACGCGGCGGGAATGTATTCGCCTCGCCCGGGCTCATGAAGGATGCCGCGATCATCCACAGCATCGGCAGCAGAGAGAGCGCCGCCGCTATGAGCAGCGTCGCGTACAGCAGAACCGCCTTCATGCGTGCGCGGCTCATGCTTCATCCTTCTGAAGCCGGAACTGGATCAGCGTCCAGATCAGGATTATGAGGAAGAGCACGAACGCGACGGACGCGGCAATGCCCATGCGCCACCAGCGGAAGCCCTCCTCGTACATGAGCAGCCCCAGCGACGTGGTAGCGCGCAACGGCCCGCCACCGGTCATCACGTACGGCTCCGCGAACAACTGGAAATAACCGATCATGGTCACGACACCCACGAAAAGGAAAGTGGGCGCGAGCATGGGCAGCGTTACATGCCGGAAGCGGCGCAGCGGACCGGCGCCGTCGAGATAGGCAGCCTCGTACAGCTCGGCGGGAATATTCTGCAACCCCGCAATGAAGATGAGCATGTTGTAGCCGAAGTTCTTCCAGACCGCCATCAGGATGATCGCTGGCATCGCCCAGTTCGGATCACCGAGCCAGTTGATCGGGCCAATGCCAAACCAGCCGAGCGCGTAATTGAACAGGCCGTACTGCGGGTGGTAGAGGTAGCGCCACACGATCGCAACCGCGACCAGTGTGGTGACGAAGGGTATGAAGAAGATCGTCCGGAAGAAGCTCTTGTACTTCACGAGCGGCGCGTTGACCAGCAGCGCCGCACCGAGTGATGCCGCGACCGTCAGCGGCCCGCCCACCAGTGCGAAGTAGAAGGTGTTTTTGACCGCAGCCCAGAAAACCGGATTGCCGAACAAATCCACATAGTTGCGCAGTCCGATGAAGCGGATGTTCGCAAAATCGGCAATCGCGTAGATGTCGAAATCCGTGACGCTGAGCAGCAGCGCTGCAAAGACCGGCAGCAGGAAGAACAGCCCGATCAGCAGCAGCGCCGGCGCGAGAAAGAACCACGCCGCGCGGTTGTTCTCAGATCGCGTGGCGGCAACCTTCATCGCGCTGCTCGCTGGCTCATCCAGCGGCGCTTCTCGAGAATCTGGTCGACATCTTCGTCCAGCGCCTGGAGTGCGGTTTCAGTGGCAACGCCGCCGCGAATGACCGATTCCGCGTGCTCGATGACGCGCTGCACGATCGACTCGATCTCCGGCACGGCCGGCAGCGGCCGCACGCGCTCGAGCTGCGTCCGGAACGCGCGCGCATACTCATCAGCTATCCGAATGGTCAGCTGCCATGCTTCCGTGCGCGCCGGCAGACTGCCGGTCAGCTCGTAGAAGCGCACCTGCTGCTCGGGTCGGCTGAGGAACTCGATCAGCTTCCAGGCCTCCGCCTTGTGCTCCGATCGCCGGAACATGACGAGGCTCGCGCCCCCCGCATTGGACACGC
>JBQTID010000244.1:0-8146 GCA_052389275.1 Gemmatimonadota bacterium
TGCGAACGACCTCGCGGTTGAAGGGCACATCCCGCGCAATGACAAAGTTGCCACACGCGAGCGCTTCCAGTAGCGACGGGTTCGTCCCGCCGACCGTGTGTCCGTGCAGATAAGCGTATGCGTGCAACCGCAGCGCAAAAACCTCATTGCGGTCGTAGATCGAGCCCAGGTACCGAATCCTGGGGTCGGCTTGAACCAGCGGCAGCACTTCCCTGTCAAAAAACGGTGTTGTTGGTCCGATGATCACTAGCTGCCGATTCGAGCTCGAGGCTCGAAATCCATCGACGATCGCGCGAATACTGTTCTCGGGCTCGAGCCGCATGACGACGATATAGTAGCCACCAGCCGAGAGCCCGCGCGCGCTCAGATCGAACGGCGCAACCTGCGGCATTTCTGTCCCGTACGCGATATACGTCGAGCGCACGCCGTACTCCTCGGCGTAATACTGCTGAATTGCGAGCGAATCCGAAACGAGACGATCCGCCCATCGGACAGCCATTCTTTCCGCCAAACGAAAATATACACGAACCGCCGGCGGCCACTTGCTGCGCTTCCATTCCAGACCGTCCGTGTTCACGATCAGCGGAATGCCGCGCCTGCGCGTCAGAAAAAAGAAAGGGCTGGCACCATAGCCGAGCATGATGATCGCCGCGGGTTTTTCTGCGACCGCATGACGCAGACACGAAACGTCGTAAACCAGCGGCCCAACGGCGGCTCGCGGATGTTTGATGTGGACCAGTCTCACCGAATGGTAGAACGCGTCCTGATATTCCTGGTCTGCCGGACAATAAACGGTTATTTGGTGGCCGCGTTCCGTAAAGCCGAGCGCCAGGCGCTCCGCACAGACCTCGAACGCGCCATACTTCGCTGGAATACCCCGAGATCCGAGGATCGCGATTCGCAAGGTCTATGGCTCCCCGAGTTCGCTCGAAGCCGGGGGACGCCGATTCCGCACGCGATCGAACAGTTGCACCGCGCCATGGCCCGCGAACAGAGTCAGAACAAGACCCGCCGGCACTCGCCAGCGAACGTATGCCGCGGTGGATGTAATGAGCATGGTGAGCGGCAGCACAACGATGACAATGAGTCCCAAAAGCGCCCAGTGCGCGCGCCCGAGTGGTGCACTCTTCGCGATGCCGGCCAATGACAACGCGCCAATGGTGTACCAGTAGATCACATTCGGAAGGAAAAGTATCTCGGAAAGCGCGTTCGCATGCCACGGATGTGGCACGGTCAGGAACAATACTGGAATCTTCAGAACGAACAGCGCGACCTCGCCGGGACTCTCAAACAGTGTCTTCGGCAACGACTCCGCGAAGAACTCTACGTGGCTGCGCACGTTGGTTGAGGCGCGAAAGCTGTTGATCATTTCCAAAACCGCCTCCGTCGGGACGCGATCTCCGGAGAAATGAATCTCGAGCCATGGCCGAACCACGAAATTCGCGCCGATCGCAGCGAACGTTAACAGCACGATTACCGGTGCCGAGCGCAGCTTTCCAGGCTCAAAGACGAATGCCGCAAAAACGAGCACCATCAAAAAGCCGAGCTCTGGCCGAAGCGTGGCGAGTCCCACAAGCGCGATGGCCGCACCCGGCAAACTACGCTTCCATGCAAGCTCATGGTTGAACATGAAATCCACGGCAATCAGAAACGCGAGCCAAAGCAGGGTGTCTTTGAGAAGCTGTGTGGACCAATAGACAAGTCCCGGGTCGAAGACGAGCAGCAAGCCTGCAACAGCACCGCTGCGTTGGCCGAAATGCCTGGCGGCGACGCGGTAGCCCACGGCGACGAGCAAAGCCCCGAGCAGCAAGTTCGACAATTCGCCCAGGACGTGGTAAGGACCGAACAGCGAGTACAGCGAGTCCAGGAAAGTCGAATATCCGCCTTTATGAAAGATCGCTGTCAGCGCGGGAGCAAACGCCGATTTCGCCTGAGCGTGGTAGAGCGCACTGTCGGGGTGAGTCAAGCGGCCGTCGTAAAGCCACAACTGAAAGAGCACGTATCCGATCAACCGGACCAGCAGCGCCAGCGTGAATATGTATAGGAAATTCCCATAGCGCCCGGCGGTGAGTCCGATGGACGGCCGCGGCTGCGCGGCACCCGCCCCTGTATTCAAGATTCCACTGCGGCGGTCAAGCGCGCCATTGCTAACGAAAGAGTTGATGCGACACACATGATGGCGGCGGCGCCCCCGATGCCCCATCGCGAGCTCGCGAAGCTGAGCCCCACAACCAACACGACAGTGAGTGCGAAACCGCTCAAGCCGAAAATACTTGCGCCGCGTGCTCCGCTACCAGCGTTCAGCCACCATTGCACATCAGCAATCCCGAACGCCGTGGCACCGGTCGCAAACAACAACGCCAACGACCAGCGAAATGGATACGCATCTCCGAGGAGCAAGAATGTCAGCCACTGTGCCAGGAGGGAACAGGCGCCCAGAGCGACACCGACAAGAGCGAGCACTAGCCACAACTCTCGTGTCAACCGGTCGCTCGGTGCGGATGCTGCCCGTTCAGGGAATAACACGCTGATCGCCGCCTCGCCCGCACGCCCCAAGAGGAGATACGACGGCAGGAAATACGCGGAATAAACACCGATATCGGCCGCACTGAGGCTGCGGGACAGGACCAGCTTGTCCGCGTACAAAAGCGTTACGGAAATGAGCGTGCCTGCCGTGGCGGCGAGGGCATATGAAACGAAGTTCCTGTATGAATGCGCGGCGGGTGTGTAATCGGTACCGCGCCCGGTGGCCAGCGCGAAAACCGTCACCCCAATCACGATCAAGCTAATCCCGCGTGCGCTCGCTGGCAGTACGAAGCTGCGTAGCTGCATGCTGCTCGCAACCGCGATGAGTGCGAGAAAGAGCAGCGCTCCAGCCGTCCGGCACCAGGCAAGCATGCGATACGATCGCACGCCTTTGAGCGTACCTTCCGCAACGAGATAGACGGACAACGCTCCCCCGAGCAATGAACCCCACACGATGACGTCCAGGCCACGTGCTGCTTCTCCCAGCACGCTCGTCACTCCGACCCACAACGCAACGGAAAGCGGGAGCGAGAACAGGAGCACGAAGAGGGCACGGTGCATGACGTCGCTATTGCGGCGCGTGAGCTCATACGCGCAGGCAGACGCGATACCGTAGCCAGAAAACAAGGCGATGAGATTTGCTCCAGACAGAGCAATGAAGTACTTGCCGAACTCAGCCGGTCCGATGGCACGCGCCGCCAGAATCCCGGCGGCGACAATGAGCACGGAAGCAGCGGCACTCCCGCTCGCGACCGCGGCCACGGCAACCGCGAGTGCCCGGCCTCGCCCTTCGACAACACCAGACACCCCGGACTCCCGGATGCGCGTGGTCGTCACACCGGCTCAGAAACGACGCGCACAAACATGCGGGCGAAGGCCGGCTGAAGCGCGGGGCGCAACAGCGCGTCGAGTGTAGCGAAATCAATCATGAACGAGGCGCCGGATAGAGGCCGCGCGAGGAGCAGCCGGCCGCACCGCAGCCCGTCCGGGTCATTGAGCGTAAGCACCACTTCACCGGCTGAATCCGCCAGCTCAGAGCCGGCGCGCTGCCATCGCCAAAGGAGTCGTGTCCGTGTCACCGGCCCATTCCATTGCCAGGAGGGCGATGGTTCGTCGAGCCAAAGCTCGGCAGTGTCGAAGTCGGCAGCATCGGCTACCATGGCCAGAGCGGCGGTGAACTCGTCCGGCACGCGCGCCGCACTCAAGCGTTCCGCCGCCTCCCTCAGCTCCAGATTGCGTGCAATCACAGGCCGAGCGTTCAAGCCGCTCACCAGTACGCGCCGCAGTTCCGCGATTTCCGGGAGCCTGAGCTGAACGACGAGGAACACTGCCACAACACCTGCGAGCAGCAGTACGAGGACTTGCAGCGACCCGGATCTGGCCATCGCCAGTGACAGCAGAGCGAACGCCGCGCACACCGCGTACAAGAGCAAGGCCACAGTTCGCGGGGAGTGCCCGAGGTCGTGCAAGCGATGGTGAATGTGCCGTCGATCTCCCTCGAATAACGGCTGCTTGCGCATAGTTCGGCGAATCACCGCCAGGCTCGTGTCCAGAATCGGCAACGCCAGCGCGAGAATCGGAATGGCGACAGCCACCGTGGTCGGCTTTGCCTGCGCTGTGATAATGCCCAGGGACGCGAGGGTGAATCCGATGAACAAACTGCCCGAGTTGCCGAGAAAAATGGAAGCCGGCGGGAAGTTGAAAAACAGGAACCCCAACACGGCACCCGCGATTGCGAATGCCGCCAATGCGCCGAACAGCGACCCGTTGAAGAGCGAGGCGAAGGCCAGCGTCAGGCCGGCAAACACGGCCGCACCCGCGGCTACACCATCACTGCCGTCGATCAAATTGAATGCGTTGGTAATGCCCACTACCCACAGCACGTTGATCCCGAACTCGACGCCGCCCGGCAGCTCCCAAACCGCGCCACCCGGAACCATGATGTTGCCGACACTGACGCCGCCCAGATACATGGCCGTGGCAATCGCGGCCTGCACACCGAGCTTGTTGAGCGGTTTCAGGTGCCGCAGGTCGTCAATCAGCCCGAGCAGCAGCATCCCGGTCGCGCCAGCCAGCAGGAGGAGCAGTGTGTTCCGGCTGCCACGTGCCAGGACCGGATCGGACCAGACGACCAGAGCGGCGACGATTGGAATTACCGCGAGATAAACCGCCACCCCGCCGAGCTTGGGTGTCGGCTGCGCGTGCAGGCGCCGCATACCATCCGGCGCTTCCACAAAGCGCGCGGTCCAGCGGCCTCGGCGCGCGAGAGCCGTGAAGAGGGCACACACGACGAGTGGCGCCACGAAGCTCAGAATCAGCAGCTCGATATTCAATTTGTGTGGAGTGGTGGCAACGAATTCGGCAAACGGCTGGCCGAGGGATGACGAAATCTAATGAGAATCTGGTGTATCAGGAAGGGAGGAGAGAGAAAAAGGGCATGGCCGGTGGACGGAGGGCACCTCCTAAGTACATTCTCACGAGCGGAAGATCTCGCCTTTGCGCGTTAGTCCGCGCACATGCTTGAATGCCGCCGCAATCCGCTTACTGCGCCTTCAGATCGAGCAGCGGGACGCGCATGGCAGCAACCCGAACCTTTTGCAACAACAACGCTCATGTATTCTCCAAAGTGTTCAATGTGCGCGTTTGTTGGTGTTGTATAAGGCTCGCGCCGCGGCCGCGCCGATCGCCTGGCCGGCGAGCTGGTAGCCACCGTCGGAGTAGTGCGAATAGGCATGCCACCACAGCGACTGCCGTTCTGCAGCAACAGCAAAGTCACGCCGCAAGTCGACCACCGTGCTGGCAGAGCGTTGCATGGCCGCAACAATGCGGTCCGCATCCGGTAAATCCATGCGCGGCACGCCTTCATAACGCGTGCGCGACGGCACAAACACGAGGACCAATTTGCCGTGCCAGCGCGCTACTTCCGACCGCGCCTCGTTCAGGACGCGCTCCAACAGCTGATAGTTATCGTTGGTGTAAGGGAGCCGCCGTGTATGGCGCACCGGAAATCCAATCGTGTGGCGGACGGTGCCGAGCTTCAGCACGTGGATTCGCGTATGCCGGCGATCATTGCGCAGCAGCTCTGGCACACGTGCGAGACGTGCATTGAACTCGACAATCAGCAAGGAATCGACCACGCGTTGGCGTTCAGCGAGTTGCTGCGTGTGGCCCGAAACCAAATAACTGCTCAGGGCTGTGTCTCTGCCTTCGAGGTCGAGATCCTGAAGATCGTTCCCTTCGAAGAAAGTCCAGACGACGACGCGGGGCCGCAGCCGCGGGCCGTATTCGCGCAGTGTCGCCAACTCCATCAGCGGCCCTGCGCCGCTGAGCCCCAAGTTGACTACACGCAAACCTGCGCGCGCTAGATGGCCACTGATGCGAGCGTTGTTATCTACGCAGGCGCCGTGCGCAAAGGAATCACCGATGAGGATGACGTCCGGCTGTCTCCACTCGCACGCGCGTGCGGCGGGCTTACGGCCAGTACGCCGCAGTGAAGCAGCAACCCGGCCAAACGCACGCGCCGCGGCAGCGTCGAACGCAACGGATCGAAATCCGCCTCCGCTTGCTGCACATGTGCCAGACGGGCTGCCCGCTCTGCGCCGGTGGCGGCTACCCGCTTCGTCGACGATGTAGACCTTTCGAAAACCGGACTCGAAAACCGGACTCTGCTTGGCGACCATTCGATGCTCGAGGTATTCTGCCGGAATGAGACACTACATTGTCGGATCAGGCGGGCAGGCCCGCGTCATCGCCAGCGTTGTCGTTGCGGCCGGTCACGATACGCCGCTGTTTGTCAATGAAGCAGAATTGGCCGAGCGATACACGCGCGGCGATCGAGTTTTGGTCGGCATCGGCGATAACTCCGTGCGCGAACGGGTGGTAAAATCGATCCTTGCCGTCATTCCTGAATGCGAGTTCGGCACAGCGATCCATCCGAACGCGCAAGTTGCAACGGATGTTGATATCGGCAAGGGTTCTGTTCTTATGGCAGGCGCCGTCGTCAATACGGCGAGCACGATAGGCGGCCACGTCATTATCAATACGAATTCATCGATAGACCATGACTGCGCGATCGCGGATTACGCCAGCATTGCACCAGGTGTCGCGATTGGAGGAACCGTAAAGGTCGGGCGAGGCGCGTTTATCGGAATTGGCGCAGCCGTCGTTCACGGCTGTGAGATCGGAGATTACACAGTCGTTGGCGCAGGTTCTGCCGTGATCAGTTCGCTGCCCCCGTACAGTGTCTGCCTGGGCGTGCCGGCCACGGTGATTCGGGATCGCGCGGCCGGTGAGCCTTATCTTTGACACGATTGTTCGGCTGATATCCGTTAGCTAGTTCGAGCGGCTTGCAGCTTGACCGTGGCTTCCGCGTGGCGCGGACCGGCCGGCTTGCCGTGTAATTCTGGGAACAAATTGGTGAGCGACGCGAGCACCTCGGCGTCGCGCTCCTCTTTGAATGCGTCATCCCATTCGACGAGGCACCCCTCGATGTCCGCGAGCGATACTTCGGCGGGATACACGACCTTCACCTTTGCAATCGCAGTCGGTGACGTGGTCTCGTCCATCGAGGACAGCTCCTCGTGCAGCTTCTCACCGGGACGAAGCCCCGTAAACACGACGGTCTGGCCGACGCGGTAGGGCAGGCCGGAAAGGCGCAGGATATTCTTCGCGAGATCGACGATGCGAACCGGCTCGCCCATCTCGAGCATTGCGATCTGCCCTTTCATCTCGGGCAGCACCGACGTCTGCAAGATCAGCTGGACTGCCTCGGAGATGGTCATGAAGTAGCGCGTGACCTCGGGGTGCGTGATGGTGAGCGGTTTCGCATCCTCGATCTGCTTCTGGAAGATCGGGATCACGCTGCCGCCGCTGCCGAGCACGTTCCCGAAGCGCACTGCCGAGAACATCGTGTCCGCATAGCGCTTCTGCATCTCGAGCACGACGATCTCGGACAGCCGCTTGCTCGCGCCCATGATGCTGGTCGGCTCGACCGCCTTGTCGGTGCTGACCAGGATGAACCGGTCGGAGCCGTGACGACCGGCTGCCTCCGCGACGCGCCAGGTGCCCAGCACGTTGTTGCGAATCGCCTGGCGGACGTTGGCCTGCATCATGGAAACGTGCTTGTAGGCGGCCGCGTGGAAGACGCGCGAGGGGTTGAAGGCGTGGAAGACGCGCTCGAGCGCCACCTCATCCTCTACGCCGGCTACGCAAAAGACCATCTGCAGATCCGGGAAACGCTCGCGCAGCTCGCGCTCCAAGTAGAACATGCCAGTCTCGGCCTGGTCGAGCAGAACCAGCACGCCCGGCCGGTGCAGGGCGACCTGGCGCGCCAGCTCCGAGCCAATCGAGCCGGCGGCGCCCGTGATCAACACGCAGCGATCCTGCAGGTCCTCGCGCAGCTCGGGCAGCTCGAGCATGATCGGCTCGCGGCCGAGCAGGTCCTCGATGCGCAGCTCGCGAATGTGCGTCGGGCTGACGCGCCCCTGCACGACCTCCTGGATGCCGGGCAGCACCTTGAAGCGGAGATCGGTGGCCTCGCAGCGCTCGACGATGCGCCGCAGGTCTTCCGGACTCGCAGACGGTGTCGCAATGACAATGTCCTCCGCGTGCACGACACGCG
>JBQTID010000245.1:0-8204 GCA_052389275.1 Gemmatimonadota bacterium
GAAGTTCCTCCCGCCTTTCACGCGCGCTACGACGCGGTTTCACGCAGCTACTTCTATCGCGTCGGTACGGCACCCGAAGCGTGGTCGCCGTTTCAGCGCCGCTGGTGCTGGCCGCTGCGCGCCGAGCTGTCGTTAGCGCGGCTCCAAAACGCTGCGGACCGGTTCATTGGCACGCACTCGTTCGTTGCACTGGCGAAAGCGGGACAGCCGGAGCGCGGCGAGCTGTGTACAGTTACGAAAGCGGAGTGGAGTCATTGGAGCTGTGGCGCTCAGTTCGATGTTACGGCGAACCGATTCCTGCATCACATGGTTCGCTATATGGTGGGAACCATGATCGACGTCGCGCTGCAGCGCCGTCCGGCCTCTGACATTGACCGGCTGTTGCACGAGCGGGAGCGGGTAGCGGTGGCTGGTGACTCGGTGGAAACTTCACCGCCGGCGCCGCCGGAAGGGCTTTTTCTTTCAAACGTAGAGTATCCTTCATGAAATTTTTTCTGGACACAGCAGATCTCGCGGAGATTCGGCGCGCATCCGCAGCCGGTTTGATCGATGGCATCACTACCAATCCGTCATTGCTCGCAAAAGCTGCCGGCGCCGATCATGAGCCGCGCGACATTCTCGGCGAGATTTGCCGGGTCGTCGACGGCCCGATCAGCGCGGAAGTCGTGGCTCTCAAGTATGAAGACATGGTGCGAGAAGGGCGCGAACTCGCGAGAATTGCGGACAACATCGTCGTCAAAGTGCCGCTCACCGAAGATGGCCTGCACGCGTGTCGAGCGTTCAGCTCCGAAGGCATCAAGGTCAATGTCACGCTCTGTTTCTCGCCGACTCAGGCGCTGGTCGCCGCGAAAGCCGGCGCGAGCTACATCTCGCCGTTCGTCGGCCGGCTCGACGACATTTCGCAGGATGGCATGGAACTGATCCGCCAGATCGTAGTCATTTACGAGAATTATGATTTCGACACTGAAGTGCTGGTCGCATCGGTGCGGCATCCTGTTCACATCGTGGAAGCGGCGCTGGTCGGCGCGCACGTTGCCACCATGCCGGCCAAGGTGTTGCACATGCTGATCCAGCACCCGCTGACGGACAAAGGCATTCAGGGGTTTTTGGCTGACTGGGAAAAGCTGCCCCACGCGAAGCGCAAGATTTGAGACATTGAAAACTGCCGATCTCGTCTACCAGAATCCATTGACGGAGCGGTACGCGTCAGCGCAGATGAGCCGCATCTTCTCCGCCGCCGAGAAGCACGGCACCTGGCGGCGGCTATGGCTTGCGCTGGCAGAAGCCGAGGCGGAGCTCGGGCTGCCGATTCCGCAGGAAGCGCTGGCGCAGATGCGCGACCATGTCGGCGACATCGACTTCGAGCGCGCGGCCGCGCTCGAGCAGCGCTTTCGTCACGACGTGATGGCCCACGTCCATCTGTTCGGCGAAGCAGCGCCGGCCGCAAAAGGTATCATCCATCTCGGTGCGACCAGTGCGTTCGTCACCGACAACAGCGAATTGCTGCAACACGCGCAGGCGCTGCGCCTGGTGCTGCGGCGGCTCGTGTCGTGTGTCGCGGCGCTCGCGCAGTTCGCGCGAAATTATCGCGATCTACCCACGCTCGGATACACCCACTTTCAGCCCGCGCAACCGACTACGGTTGGCAAACGCGCAACGCTGTGGATCCAGGATTTCCTGCTCGACATCGAAGAAATCGAGCACCGGCTGTCGACGCTTCGTTACCGCGGCATTCGCGGCACGACTGGAACCGAAGCGTCGTTTCTCGAGCTTTTCGACGGCGATCACGCCAAGGTCGAGGAGCTCGGCAAACGGGTCGCGCACAAGCTCGGCTTCGACAAGCTCTACGGCGTAACCGGCCAGACGTATCCGCGCAAAACGGACTACGCGCTGCTTGCAACGCTGGCCGGCGTCGCCGCGTCGGCATCGAAATACGCACACGACCTCCGGCTGCTCCAGCATCTGAAGGAAATCGAGGAGCCGTTCGAAAAAGAGCAGATCGGCTCGTCGGCGATGGCCTACAAGCGCAACCCGATGCGCGCGGAACGAATTACGGCGCTGGCGCGCCACATCATCGCGCTGACCATCGATCCGGCGTTCACAGCGGCCACCCAGTGGCTCGAGCGTACGCTGGATGATTCGGCGAACCGCCGCATAGCGATCCCTGAAGCGTATCTCGCAACGGACGCAATGCTGCTGCTCGTGCACAACGTCTCATCCGGCCTGGTCGTGCGGCCGGCGATCATCAAGAAACATCTCGCGGATGAGCTGCCGTTCATGGCGACCGAGGTGATCCTCATGCGCGCCGTGAAGGCGGGTGGTGACCGGCAGGCGCTGCACGAGCGCATCCGGCAGCACTCGATTGCCGCGGGCGACATGGTCAAGGATCGCGGTGAGCCGAACGATCTGGCGGACCGCATTGCCGGCGATGCGGCGTTCAAACTCTCGCGCGCCGAGATCGAACGCGTACTGGACCCGGCACGGCACGTCGGCCGATCCGCACAACAGGTTGACGCGTTCCTGCGCGATCACGCCGAACCTGTGCTTGCGCGCTACAGTGTCAGTGATGCGGTTCCGGAGCTGAAGGCATGATGTATTCATCCGCGATCGACACGACCGACCTGCCATTCCCGCTCGTCCGGCGCGGCAAGGTGCGGGACGTTTATGATGTAGGAGCTGATCGCCTGCTGATTGTCGCGACCGATCGGATCAGCGCGTTCGACGTGGTCATGAAGCAGCTGATTCCGGCCAAGGGAGAAGTGCTGACCGCAGTGACGCGCTGGTGGCTTGGTCAGGGTGGACCATTTCAACCCAACCATTTATTGGCCGCCGAGCTCGCGGAACTCGCCGAGCCATCACTGGCCGGGCGCAGTATGGTCGTGCGTCGCACGACTCCGGTTCCTTTTGAATGCGTGGTCCGAGGTTATTTGTCGGGGTCGGCGTGGTGGGAGTACAAGCGGTTCGGCACGCTGGCGAGCGAGCCGCTGCCCGCCGGTCTGTACGAGAGCGATCATTTGCCGGAGCCGCTTTTTTCGCCTGCGACCAAGGCGGAGAGCGGGCACGATGAGAACGTTCCTTTTGCGCGCGTCGCCAACGAGCTTGGCACGGAGCTGGCCGATCAGCTCAGGGATCGCAGCCTCGCGATTTACGAAGCAGGCAGGCAAGTCGCGGAGAGCAAAGGCATAATCATCGCGGACACCAAGTTCGAGTTCGGTCATGATGCGGACGGCAATTTGCTCCTGATCGATGAAGTGCTGACCCCTGATTCGTCGCGCTTCTGGCCGCGTGACAGCTATCAGCCGGGACGCAGTCAACCATCGCTCGACAAGCAGCCGGTGCGCGATTATCTCGAGTCGCTCGTCGCTCAGGGCAAATGGAACAAGCGGCCGCCGGCGCCGGATCTGCCGGACGCAGTCATTGCGGAAACCACCGCGCGCTACCGTGAGCTGCAACGTCGTCTGACTGGAAAGGAGCTCTCTTGAACACCGAGGGTGTCAGGAAGACTATCCGGCTACAGCGCGGCATTATCATTGTCCCGAGCGCGCTGACACTCGGTAACCTGTTCTTCGGACTGTGGGCGATAGTCAGCGCCGCGCGCGGCGATTTCATGACTGCCGCGTGGTTGATTGTGTGGGCCGCGATCGCGGATACCATCGACGGCCGGGTCGCGCGCTACACGCAGACGGGCAGCAGATTCGGCGAAGAGCTCGACTCGCTGGTCGACGCAATCAGTTTCGGCGTAGCGCCTGCCATCATCATCTTTTTCCTCTTCCTGACCGGCACGCAGTGGGGTTGGGTCGCATCCTTCTTTTATGTGACCGGCGCAGTGATTCGCCTGGCGCGCTTCAACGTCGATCAGGCGGGACATGCGAAAGTCTCGTTCCACGGACTGCCATCGCCAGCGGCCGGCGTACTGCTCGCAACCTTCTATCCGTTCAGCCAGACGGAGTTCTTCCGGGAATATTTTTCTCAGTGGGCATGGTCGACCATCATGACCACCATGCTGTTCGTGCTGTCGCTCCTGATGATGAGCCAGGTGCTCTACCCAGTCGTGCCGAAGTTCGGGTTCAGCAACTTCAGAGGATTCCTGGTCTTCGCGTGGATGCTGCTACTCATCGGATTGGCGATCTGGCTCCCTGCCGTCTTCTTCTTCCCGATGGCGGTCGGCTACGCCGCCTACGGCGTATTGAAGCTGCTGGTACTCGGCTTCTTCGAGCGGCTGCCGGAAGAGGACCCGATGCTCGATGTAGAACCGGGTGATGAAGCGGGTGCGGAGCTGCGTGACATCAGCTACGCGGAGATTTCGCCGCGCCGTGGGTTGTTGCGCAGAGGCCGCAGGCGGACGCGTGGGCGTCGGCGAGACGACCAAGATCTGTGACCTTGAGAATGTGTGAGTGTGAGAGGGTGCGAATGTGACTGAGTTCCGCGTTGAAGTCAGGGTGACGCCGCGTGAGGGGCTGCTCGATCCGCAGGGTAAGGCGATTGCCGGCGCGCTGCACTCGCTGGAGTTCCCCGAAGTCGACGATGTGCGCGTCGGCCGCCTGATCGTCATCAAGGTGCATGCGGCGTCGGAGACAGAAGCACGCGCGCGCGTGGAGGCGATGTGCCGGCAGCTGCTGGCGAATCCGGTCACGGAAGACTACGAGATCGCGCTCGAGGTCTCGGTATGAGTACTCGCATGGCCATCGTGACGTTTCCGGGCTCTAACTGTGATTACGATTGCTTCAAAGCTGCCGAGCTCGTCGGCATGGAGCCTCGTTTCGCCTGGCATCGCGAGGCGTCGATCGGCGATGCGGATGTGGTCGTGCTGCCGGGCGGCTTCAGCTATGGCGATTACCTGCGCGCGGGCGCGATCGCGCGCTTCAGTCCCATCATGCAGGATGTAGTGCGATTTGCGATCGCAGGCCGCCCGGTGCTGGGGATCTGCAACGGCTTCCAGATCCTGTGCGAGGCCGGCCTGCTGCCCGGCGCGCTGGTGCGCAATGCGTCGCTCAAGTTCGAGAGCAAATCCGTCTACATGCGCGTCGACAACAATCAGACGATCTACACGAGCGAGTATGATGAAGGCGACGTCCTCAAAGTCCACATCGCGCACGGCCTGGGCAACTACGTCGCGAGCGAGGAGGTTCTGGAAATACTCGAGGCCGAAAACCAGGTCATCTTCCGCTACGTGGATGCTGACGGCGTCGAGACCGCGGAGGCAAATCCGAACGGATCGCTGCACAACATCGCGGGCATCATTAACGCAGATGGCAATGTCATGGGCGTGATGCCGCACCCGGAGCGATCGGTGGAAGGACTGCTCGGTTCCGAGGATGGCCGCGGCATTTTCGAGTCGCTGCTCGCAGCCAGGCAACAGCTGGTGTCGCTGACATGATCCTCGCGGAGACGCAGAGACGCAGAGAGGAGCCGGTGATAACGGCCGAGCTGGTCGCGCAGCATGGGTTGAGCGAGGCAGAGTACGATCGCATCCTCGACATCCTCGGCCGGGAGCCGACGTGGACGGAGCTGGGCGTTTTCAGCGCGCTCTGGTCGGAGCATTGCGGCTACAAGAACTCGAAGCCCCTGCTGCGCCAATTGCCGACCAAGGCGCCGTGGGTGCTGCAAGGTCCCGGCGAGAATGCAGGAGTCATCGACATTGGCGATGGCTACGCGGTCGCGTTCAAGATCGAATCGCACAATCATCCGTCCGCGGTCGAGCCGTATCAGGGCGCGGCGACCGGTGTGGGCGGCATTCTGCGCGACGTCTTCACCATGGGCGCGCGTCCGATCGCGGTGCTCGACTCGCTGCGCTTCGGCTCGCTCACGCGCCCGCGCGTGCGTTATCTGTTCGCAGGTGTCGTCAAAGGCATTGGCGATTACGGTAACTGTGTCGGCATCCCGAACCTTGGCGGCGAGGTCTATTTCGACGACGCGTATGAGGGCAATCCGCTCGTCAACGCAATGGCGATCGGTCTGATGCACAAGGAGGATCTGATTCGCGCGACCGCCGAGGGCGTCGGTAATCCGCTTCTCGCAGTCGGCGCGCGCACCGGTCGGGACGGCATTCACGGTGCGACGTTCGCCAGCGAAGAGCTCACGGAAGCTAATCAGGCACGCCGTCCGCAGGTTCAGGTCGGCGATCCTTTCACCGAGAAGCTGCTCCTGGAGGCATCACTCGAGCTGATCAAGAGCGGCCACATCGTCGGTATTCAGGATATGGGGGCGGCAGGACTCGCGTCGTCATCAACAGAAATGGCAGCGCGCGCAGAAACCGGCGTGGACATCGATGTCGCACTGGTGCCGACCCGTGAACCGGATATGACGCCCTACGAGATTCTGCTGTCGGAATCGCAGGAGCGCATGCTGGTCGTCGCGAAACTGGGTCATGAAGATGATGTCATTCGCATCCTCAACAAGTGGGAGCTGGACGCCAGCGTCATTGGGCGCGTAACCGATGACGGATTGTATCGGGTGCGCGAAAACGGCGAGATCGTTGCCGAGATTGCCGGTGAGCCGCTGGTCACAGGTTGTCCGACCTATACCCGCGAAGCGCGCGAAGCCACCGAGATCCAGGCGCTGAGAGACTGGCAGCCAACCGCACACGAGCTCGAGCTGCCCCATCCTGCGCGCACGCTGCTGCGGCTGCTCGGCTCGCCCAACATCGCTTCGCGCGCGTGGATCTATACGCAGTACGACACGACGGTTCGCACCAATACCGTGGTCGAACCCGGTGGCGACGCCGGCGTGCTGCGCGTGCGCGGCACCGGCAAGGGCATCGCCGCAGCGGTCGACTGCAATGCTCGTTACGTCTATCTGAATCCTCGGCGCGGCGCGATGATCGCGGTGGCCGAAGCGGCGCGCAACGTGGTCTGCGTCGGCGCGCGGCCGCGCGCGATCACGAATAACCTGAACTTCGGGAATCCGCTGAAGCCCGAGGTTTATTACCAGCTGCGCGAAGCGGTCGGGGGCATGGCCGAAGCGTGCACGGTTTTCGAGACGCCCGTCACCGGCGGCAATGTCTCGTTGTACAACGAAAGTCCCTTCGGCGCGATCTATCCGACGCCGACCGTCGGTATGATCGGCGTGCTGGATGATGTCGAGAAGCACGTGCGCTCATGCTTCCGTGATCCGCACGACGCGATCATTCTGCTGGGCATCAACACCGATGAGATCGGCGGCTCGGAGTATCTCAAGGTGGTTCATGGCAAAGTAGCCGGCGATGCGCCGGCCATTAACCTGGCTGGCGAGAAGGCGCTTCAGGATGCGCTGCTCGCGATTACGGATGAACGGCTTGCGCACAGCGCGCACGATTGCGCCGAAGGCGGCCTCGCCGTTGCACTCGCCGAGGCGTGCATCATGAACGAGGAGCGCATGCTGGGCGCTACGGTCCGTTTGCACGATGAAGTGCCCGCCGCCGCGCTGTTCTTCGGCGAGGCGCAGGGGCGGATTGTCATCTCGTGCGCGCCGGGCAATGTGGAGCGCGTCTTCAAGATTGTGGCAAGGCACGGCGTCCCGGCGCGACAGATCGGAACCGTAGGTGCGGTGAACGGCGTTCTGAAGATGAGCGGTGCGGAAGTGTCGCTGGATATTCCGGTGTCGCAGCTCTCTGAGGTGTGGCGTGACGCGATTCCGCGGCTAATGGAGCGCGTATCTTCCAAGTGAGGTTGATTTCACGCGGAGGGCCTCCGCGTGAAATGATGGAGCGATGAGCTAGTGTGCGGAATCGTAGGCGTAACGAATATCGATAAGGCGTCCGAGCTGGCGTATCTCGGCCTTTACGCGCTTCAGCACCGAGGCCAGGAGGCGACCGGCATCGCGTCGGTGAAGGATGGCCGCGCCACCTTGCACAAGGCGCACGGCCTGGTCATGGATGGCGTCGACGACAACGTGTTACGCAGCTTGCCTGGGAATATCGCGATTGGTCACACGCGTTATTCGACCGCCGGCGGCGCGGGGCTGAGCAACGCGCAACCGATCACGGTCCGTTACCATCAGGGCGACCTGGTGCTCGTCCACAACGGCAACCTCACGAACGCGCAGACGCTGCGCGAAGAGCTGGTGCGCGAAGGCTCACTCTTCCAGAGCACTGTCGACTCCGAAGTGATCGTCCATCTGATAGCGCGCTCGCGTGGTGAGACGCCCGACATACAGATTCGCGAGGCGTTGACCCAGCTGGTCGGCGCATTCTCGCTGATCATTACAGTCGGCGACGCGATGTACGC
>JBQTID010000246.1:0-15401 GCA_052389275.1 Gemmatimonadota bacterium
TCGAGTCGGTGATGGCGCAGGTGGAGCATCGCACCGCGAAGGTGGATCACTGGCGAACCAGCGACCAGAAGCAGCGTTGGTGTGCGGCTGCGCTACTCGCGCTTGAGCCCCGCCTTCGGAAGGTAAAAGGATATCGCCATCTGCCACGACTCGCAGAAGCATTGCGCATCTCGAAGGCACAGAAGCGCGACGTCGCATGAACGTCGCACATGGAGGCGTCACTCAAATTTCAACTAAGAAAGGGATTGACTCCGGCAGGATTGTAACACCTCACAATCGATGACAGCTTCTTTTTCGAGGGCCCATGAGTTATGAAGTCAAACGGGTTTGCCCCCTTCACTGCCACTTTACCATCAAAGTTTTTGAGACTGTGAATATGAATGCCTACGACGCCAAGGCCAGCGTTCCACGCGCTAACGATTTCGTAATTGATCCATTTTCGATCGGCAGTTTCGCTTCCTATTAGGACGATGGCACAAGCCTTCCCTTTCATTTGCCCATCGATCCACTTCTTAATTGCGGCGTCGCCGCCTTTCGTGATGGACTCCCAATCGTTATCGCTCGCGGGCTTGTTCCCCTCAATTGCGCCAATTTGGCGAACCTGAGCCGCTCGCGCACAGTCGGGCTTATAATGGAAACTGTAAAAGCAGCGCCTTGGCATCATCGCCCTTTCTGAATTTGGACAATCATCACCACGAGAATCGCGAATACCAACACACCGTGAAATATAATGAGCGTTTTTGAGAACGTTGCCCTCGCCCATTCGTGAACATCGGCTGTTAGGTCCGAGGTGTCCATTGAAAAATCGATATCCTGAGGTCCCTTGGCGCGGACTCGATCGTAATGCTTTCTGTAAACCCGCTCCATCATGAGAAAGTAGCCGTCAAGTCCCCAAAATACGATTGCTGGGAAGTAGGCGAGGTAAATGAAATCGACGCTTGCGTCGCTCGCTGATAAGGCGAACAGAGCCGCGACTAAGACAACGCTCCAGCCCTTGAGAAGAAAGGAGTTTGTCGAGAGCCGGTTAATGGTGCTTTGAATAAATTCGAGGTGCTTGAGCTTTCGATCCACGTTGATTATTCGTTTTTGAACGCGGAAGCCACGTAAGTCCTTCTAACGCAAGAACGATAAACACCGGGACTCAAGCTTCCGCGTTAACCTTCGCATCAACGCCTGCGGAGTCCTATTGTTAGACGGCAGCCACGGCACGACCGACGCCGTCAATGATCCCCCACGACATCGGCTATTTCGGCGGCGATTTCTTCGATCGTGTGAGTGGCGGTGCTTCGTGCGAGCTTATCCGCGAGCGAAGGGCTGTAATCTATTACTTGTTGTTTGGTGATCCCGTGCCAGATTGGAAGCAAAACCTGCTCGCCGCTCACCGCTTTTGTGACGATCCCGTCCAATTCATAGTTCGTCCAACCGCGTCCAAAGAACGCGGTCGAAAACACGACGACGCCGAAGCGGCTTGCTGCCAAGCCACGATCGATTTTTTGCCGAAGACTATCACCAATCTTCAATTCAAACTCGTCGTACCAAACGGTGAGGCCGTTATCGCGTAATGCGTGGGCAAGTGGACGCACCACTTCATCCTTATCTTCGGAAGCGTGGGAGATGAAAACATCAAAGGTACGCTCATCCGCGGCCCGATTCGGTGGTGGGTTGTCGCGAACCAATGAAGGAACCGAGGAAAGGGGTGCTTCTCGCGCTTCCGGTAGCGCGCCCGGCAGCCGGCGAATGCCCGAACGCACGGTCCCTCTCAGGCCAGCCATGTCAACAGTGATGTGCCAGTGACCTGAACGCGGTATTTGTACGCGGTATGGCGAACGCTTAACGAGCCCTCCTTGGTAACGATGCGATCCCCCCGCCTTGTAGTTGGTAAAGTTGGATGAATCCATCAACCGAACATTAGCGGCGCTTCCTTGAAGCGTGATTTCAATGATCTCACCGGCGCGGCATTGCCCGAGGTCGTAATGTGTGAAGTTCATTCAATGGCTTCGGGGTTCGATCGTTTGAAGAGTCGAAGTTGTCCGTCTAATTATTCATGTTACAGACTAGCATTGCCGCTGATGTCTGACCGTCGTCCGCCGCGACAAATCCGACCGGGGACTTCCATGCATGCCCATCTTAAATGCCCAGAAATAATGCGCTTCCGAGCAAACTGTTCAATCTATTTCGCGCAACATGGACAACCACCCGGATGATCATCTACGAGCGTGTAATCCTGATAGCGCCGCTTCGCAGTAAACCCAGCCGATTCGATGATCCGAACGATCTCCGATTCCGGCATGATGAAGTCAATGCCCGCCGCGGACACCACGTTCTCCTCGATCATCAGCGAGCCGAAGTCGTTCGCGCCGAAGCTGAGCGCGACCTGTGCCAGCTTCGGGCCCTGGGTCACGTACGAGACCTGGATGTTCTCGAAGTTGTCGAGAACGAGCCGGCTGAGCGCGGTCATCGTGAGATAGTCCATGCCGGTCCCGAGCGGCACGTTCCAGTCCGCCATCTCAGTGTGCGCCGGCTGGAAGGACCAGGCGATGAACGCAGTGTAATGACCTTTGCCGCGCGCGAGACTGCGCTCCTGCGATGCGCGCAGCGCGAGCAAATGCTCGAGCCGGTCCTCCCAGACTTCGCCGACGCCGTACATCATGGTAGCGGTCGTATGCATACCGGCGGCGTGCGCGGCTTCATGGATCTCGATCCACCGTGCCGAATCGATCTTCTTCGGCGCAATAAAGTCGCGCACGGCATCGACCAGGATCTCGGCGCCTGCACCGGGAATGGAATTCAGCCCTGCGTCGTGCAGCTGGCGCAGCACTTCGTCGACAGGAATCTTCGAGACCTTGCTAATGTTCTCGATCTCTGACGCGCTGAAGCCGTGGACGTGAATCGGATGCTTCTCCTTGACGAAATGCAGCAGATCGACGTACCACGAGAGCGGCAGATACGGATTGTGACCGCCCTGCATGAGTATCTGCACACCGCCCAGCGCCTTGGTCTCCTCGATCTTCGCGCCGATTTCCTCGAAGGTCAGCGTGTATGCTTCGTCATCCTTCGGCCGGCGATAGAACGCGCAGAACTTGCAATCCGTGATGCACAGGTTCGTGTAGTTGATGTTGCGGTCTACGATGTAGCTGACCACATCAGGTCGGGCCTTCTGCTGGCGCAAAGCCTGGGATCGCGCCCCCAGCTCGAGCAGCGGAGTCGTGCGCACCACATCCAGCCAGTGCGCTATCTCCGCCGCGTGCGGCCGAGACTCGACCGGCGCCGGGCTGTATTGCGGCTGCGGCGCGCGCTGCTTCATCCCAACCGATCCGGTTACCGTCGGCTCCCGTCTGCGAGGTGACACGGTGCTGAGGATCGGGAGAGCCTTCTGCTCTCGAGGTACGACCAGGTCTGCCATAGTCCTATGCTGTTTTCAACGCAGAGGAGGTCGCGCAAATGCGCACGCCTCCAGCGCTGTTACGATTTTAAATAAACAAAAAACCAAACGTTCTGTTGCCGATCCGTCCTTATTATGCGTGACCGGCTTCGCGCGGCCTCCTCTGCGTTGAACGAAGCAGAAGCGATCTACCATTCCTTCAGTTCTCGATAGAGAGCATCCCGCTCTACCGGCCGCTTACCGGCATCCTTGATCAGCCGAATGATATCGGAGAAATCCAACGCTTCGGGTGTCGAAGCGCCGGCCTCATGATAAATCCGCTCGCGCACCACGGTGCCCTCGAGGTCATCGACGCCGAAATGCAGCGCGACCTGCGAGATTTTCGCGGTGTTCATGATCCAGTGCGTTTTGATGTGCTGGAAGTTGTCGAGATACAGCCTGCCGACCGCCAGGTTTTTCAGGTCATCGAAACCCATCGTGGCGGTGCCGGTGCGTCCCAGCTCTTCGCCCAGCTCGTTGTTGTCTGGATGGTAAGCGAGCGGAATGTAGGTCAGGAAGCCGCCGGTCTCATCCTGGAGGTCGCGCAGCCTCGAGAGATGCTCCGAGCGCTCCTGATACGTCTCGACGTGGCCGTACAGCATCGTGCAGTTGGTCGGAATGCCCATGCCGTGCGCCTTGCGATGCACATCCAGCCACTCCCCGGCACCGAGCTTTCGTTGCGCGATGGTTTGGCGGACGTTCAGCGAATAGACTTCGGCGCCGCCGCCGGGCATGCTGTCGAGGCCGGCTGCGCGCAGCCGCGTCAGCACATCCTCTACGCTGGTTTTCTCGACGCGCGCGAGGTGCGCGATCTCGACCGCGGTCAGCGCCTTCACTTCAACGCCCGGATATTTGTCCTTCAGTGCGCGGATCAGATCCTCGTAGTACGACACGCGCAGCTTCGGATGCAACCCGCCGACAATGTGAAATTCACGAACCGGTACGTCACGAATCACATCCGCCTCGTGCAGCGCTTCTTCCAGCGTCATCGTGTAAGCGCCGTCTTCGTTCGGCGTGCGCGCGAACGAGCAGAACGTGCAGGTCGCGCGCAGGATGCAGACGTTGGTCGGATTGAGATGCTGGTTGGCAACGAAGAAGACGCGATCGCCGTTCTTTTGGCGATTCACCCAATCCGCCATGGCGCCGATTGCAAGCAGATCGTTTGACTCGAACATCGTGACGACGTCGTCGTTCGAGAGACGGGCGCCGTCGAGTACTTTATCGTAGATGGCGAACAGTCGCCGATCGCTCGGCTTGACGCGGATTTCGGGGGCGGCTGTCACGACCTCTGGCAGGACGCTAAGCCTCCCAGCGTTTTACCGCCAGGCAGACGTTGTGGCCACCAAAGCCGAAGGAGTTGGAAATGGCGTAGCGGACGGGGCGCTCCACCATCTTATTGTGGGCGTAGTTCAGGTCGCACGCGGGATCTGGCGTGCTGAAGTTCGTGGTCGGCGGAATCTTTCCGGTCCTGGTCACCATTGCGCAAATCACCGCCTCGACCGCGCCAGCCGCACCAAGCTGGGGGCCGGTCATCGACTTGGTCGAGCCCATGACCACCTTGTAGGCATGATCGCCGAACACCTTCTTCACGGCGAGCGTCTCGTTGAGATCGTTCATCGGCGTCGAAGTGCCGTGCGCATTGATGTAGTCGACGTCGGTAGTCTTGATGCCGGCATCTTCCAGAGCCTTCTTCATGGCCAGCTGCGCGCCCGCACCTTCCGGGGCCGGCGCCGTAAGATGATACGCGTCGGCGCTCATGCCGTAACCCACGATTTCGGCCAGGATATTCGCGCCGCGCTGCTGTGCGTACTCGAGCGTCTCCAACACGACCATGCCCGCGCCCTCGCCCATGACGAAACCGTCGCGGGTCGCGTCGAATGGCCGGCTGGCGGTCTCGGGTGAATCATTGCGGGTCGAGAGCGCTTTCATGTTCGCGAAGCCCGACATAGCCATGCGCGCGATCGTCGCTTCCGCGCCGCCCGCCAGCATGACGTCCGCTTCGCCGCGCTGGAGTATGCGAAACGCGTCACCAATACCATGCGCGCTCGAGGCGCACGCCGACACCGTGCAGTAGTTCGGGCCGCGCATGCCGTAGCGCATCGATACGTGACCGGCCGCAATGTCGGGAATGAACATCGGAATGAAGAACGGGCTAATGCGTTTGGGGCCGCGCTCGATCATGACGCGCGCCTGTTCCTCGAACGTGATAATCCCGCCTATGCCGCTTGCAATGAGAACACCCATGCGGTCGCGGTCGAGCGTGTCCAGCTGCTGCTCGAGTCCCGCATGTCTCATGGCTTCTACGGATGCCGCCATCGCGAATTGCGCGAAGCGATCCATCCGCTTGGCTTCCTTGCGATCCATCACGCTGCTCGAGTCGAAATTCTTCACTTCAGCCGCGAACTGGACATCGAACTCGTCGGTCAGCTCGAAGATCGTGATCCGTGCCGCACCGTTCTTGCCCGCGAGCAACGCCTGCCATGCCGTCGGCGCATCGTTGCCGACCGGAACCACCAGCCCTACTCCTGTGATTACGACACGCTTGCTCACTTACTGCTCGACACCCTTCTCTTTGAGATACTTCACGGCGTCACCAACGGTCTGGAGCTGTTCGGCGTCTTCGTCCGGAATTTCGATGCCGAACTCTTCCTCGAACGCCATAACCAGCTCTACGGTGTCCAGCGAGTCGGCGCCCAGATCTTCTACGAACGATGCTTCGTTCGTGACTTTGTCCGCCTCGACACCCAGCTCGTTAATGATGATCTCTTTGACCTTGCCTTCGATGTCCGCCATGAAATCCTCCCGTTGTGTGTCAATGGAGCGGTTCAGATGACCATGCCGCCGTCGACGACGATGACCTGGCCGGTAATATAGCTGGCATCCGGACCAGCCAGAAACCGCACGACGCCGGCAATGTCGTCTCCGGAGCCGAGCCGTCCGAGCGCAATCTGCTGCATCAATGCTGCTTTCGCATCTTCGCCCAGCTTCCCCGTCATTTCCGTCTCGATGAAGCCCGGAGCAACCGCGTTGCACAGAATCGACCGGCTGGCGAGCTCCTTCGCAACTGCCTTCGTCAAGCCGATCAGTCCCGCCTTGGAGGCGGAATAGTTTGCCTGTCCCTTGTTGCCCGTCAAACCGACGATGCTGGTAATGTTGATGATACGTCCCCTGCGCCGCCGCATCATGCCCCGCGCCGCGGCGCGAATCAGGTTGAATGCGCCCTTCAGATTCGTGTCGAGCACCTTGTCCCACGCGTCGTCGTCAATGCGCACCAGCAGATTGTCTGCCGTGACGCCCGCATTGTTGACCAGAATGTCAAGCGCGCCGAGATCCTGCTCGACCTGCTTGACCAGCGCAGCGACCGCGGTCGAATCGGCGACATCACATGCATAGCCCTGGTGGCCGGTGCCCGCCAGCTCGGCTGCGGTAGCTTCGGCCCGCGCGCCATCACGCGCAACCACGGCTACTTTGGCACCGTCACGCGCAAGCTGCTCGCTGATGCTGCGGCCAATGCCGCGACTGCCGCCGGTAACCAGCGCTACCTGGCCGCTCAGCGGTTCAGCCATTCCTGCACCTCCGCCGAAGTTCCGACCGCGCGCGCCGACGCGTTGTTGTCAATCCGCTTCAGCAATCCCGTCAGCACGTTGCCAGGACCCAGCTCGATGAAATCGCTTACGCCGTTATCGAGCATGGTTCGAATGCAGGCGCCCCAACGTACCGGCTTCGTCAGCTGCTCGATCAGCAGGCGGCGCGCGATCACGACGTCGGAAATCGGCTGTGCATTCACATTCGACACCACCGGAAACTTCGGTTTCGCGAACTCGATGTCTGCGAGTTGAGCCTGGAGCCCGGCCTCCGCCGGCTGCATGAGCGGTGAATGAAATGCGCCGCTGACATTCAGCGGCAGCACGCGCTTCGCGCCGTTCCGCTTCGCGAGGTCCAGCGCGATCTGCAAGGTCGGCGCATCACCGCTGATCACGATCTGACCGGACGAATTGTAATTGGCGGGCACGCACGCGCCGCCCTGCGCCGCTGCTTCCAGACACACTTGCTCGAGCGCGGCGTCTTCCATGCCGAGCACTGCCGCCATGGTACCAGGACGTTCCTGGCCGGCGCGAAACATCAGTTCGCCTCGTCTGCGCACGGTTCGCACGGCGTCCGCGAAGCCGAGCGTGCCCGCGGCTACGTATGCACTGAACTCACCCAGGGAATGGCCCGCCGCAAAAGAAATGTCGCCGAGCTTTTCTGCAAGGACACGGTGCACCGCGACCGAGTGCACGAGAATCGCCGGCTGCGCATTGTGCGTGCGCGTCAGCTCCGCTTCGGGCCCCTGCCACATGATCTGCGAGAGCGAGGCGCCGAGCACATCGTCGGCTTCCTGGAAGGTTTGCCTGGCGGTGGGAAATGCGTCGGCGAGGTCACGCCCCATCCCGACGAATTGCGAACCCTGGCCCGGAAAGAGGAGCGCTACCAACGGATAACCGACGAGCCCCAGGTGAAGCCGGCTCCGAATGCGACAGTGAGAATGTTGTCCCCTTTCTTCACGCGGCCCTGCTCGACGGCCTCATCCAAAGCGATCGGCACTGTGGCCGAGCTCATGTTGCCGTAGCGGTCCACGTTCACGAACACCTTCTCCATTGGAATCTTCGAATACTTCGCGGTAGCCTCGATGATCCGCATGTTGGCCTGGTGCGGAATCAGAATATCAATGTCGTCACCCGTGAGCCCGGCCCGAATCAAGGCCTGGTCGGCCGCTTCTGCCATCGAGCGAACCGCCGCCTTGAATACTTCGCTGCCAGCCATCTTCACCAGATGCGATTTATCTTCGAGCACCGCAATGTCGAACGGGATATTGAGACCGCCCGCGGGGCGCCACAGCAGCTCCGCGAGCGTTCCATCCGAGCGAATGAACGTAGACATGACGCCACGACCGTTTTCCGCTTTCTTGACGACCGCAGCGCCTGCGCCATCGCCGAACAGCACGCAGGTCGAGCGATCGGTCCAGTCCACGATGCCGCTCATCTTCTCGGTCGCGATGACCAGCGCGATCTCGCCGCGTCCCGCCGCGATGTGCCCTTCCGCCACGCTCAGCGCATAAACGAAGCCGGTGCACGCGGCTGAGACATCGAACGCGGCGGCATTCCTGGCGCCGAGCATTGCCTGGATGTCGCACGCAGTCGATGGCAGCAATCGATCAGGCGTCGCGGTCGCGACCACGAGCAGATCGATTTCACCCGGCTGCACGCCCGCGCGGCACATCGCGATTTTGCTCGCTTCCGTGCCCATGAAGGCCGCCCCCATGCCATCCGGCGCGATGCGGCGTTCGCGAATGCCGGTGCGCTGCTGAATCCATTCGTCGGATGTGTCTACGATCCTGGTGAGGTCGTGATTGGTGACCACGTTGTCGGGCAGGAAGCGTCCGGTGGCCGCGATTTCGACGATCGGTTTCGGACCCTTCATGCCGTGCCCGCCGTCGAATGATCCTTCACGATTTCATCGCTTTCGTGGTCTTCACCCGGATGCCGTGCCATCTCACGCCTGATATGGCCGACCAGATCGCGGTGGACGGACTGGATCGCGGCTCGTACCGCGTTCCGGATCGCGCGCGGCGGCGAACCGCCATGGCAGATGATAGAGATGCCGTTCACGCCCAGCAACGGCGTGCCGCCATATTCCGTGTAGTCGAACTTGCGGAAGATCTTGTCGAGGTCGATCGCTGCGCCAACGGCTTCCAGTTCGCGCTCGATCATGCCGTACATGAACGATGCGATCGATTCGTAGAACTTGAGGAGAATATTACCGGCAAAGCCATCCGTGACCAGCACATCACAGACGCCTTTTACGATGTCACGCCCTTCGACATTGCCGACGAAGTGCAAATCACTCTCACGCAGCAGCTCGTGCGCCGCAACCGCCAGCTCGTTCCCCTTCTCCGGCTCCTCGCCGATGTTCAACAGGCCGATGCGAGGCTCAGCGCACTCGAGAACATCCTGTGCGTAGACCGCACCGAGGCGCGCGAACTGGAGCAGGTTGTGCGGCTTGCTGTCCACGTTGGTGCCGGCATCGATCAGCAGCACGGGCGCGCCGGCTGTCGGCAGAATCGTGGATACCGATGGTCGATCGACGCCCGCGATTGGACGCAGCAAAAACAAAGACGCGGCCATCACTGCGCCGGTTGAACCGGCACTGATGAACGCGTCTGCTTTACCGTCTTTTTGCAGCCCGAGACCGACTACGATCGATGAATCCTGCTTGCGACGTACTGCGCTTACCGCAGGCTCATTCGGCGTGATGGTTTGTGAAGCGTGCAGAATGTGCAGCCGGCCTCTCGGGTAAGCTCCCGCTTCAGCGAGCTGCGCTTCGATCGCCGGCTGACTGCCGACCAGAATGATCTCGAAGTCGCCCGGCAGATCGCGCAAAGCCCGAACCGCGCCCATCACTTCCGTGGTCGGGTGGCGGTCCGTTCCCATTGCGTCAAGTGCGATCAGCACCGAGCGCTCCTATTTTAAACTTCTTCTACTTCGACAACCTGCGCGTCACGATAATACCCGCACGAAGGGCAGACGCGATGCGGCTGCTTCGGGTCGCCGCACTTCGGACATGCGTTGACGGTCGGCTTCTCCGCCTTCATGGCGCCGCGCCGCTTGCGCCGGCGCTGCTTCGAAACTTTTCTTTTTGGGACGGCCATCGTTCAGTCCTTTTGACTCAGCTGCCGCAAAGCGGACCAACGATCGTCGGCCTGCGTCCGCTCGCAGCTGCATGTGGTCTCGTTCAAATTTACGCCGCAATTCGGGCAGAGCCCCTTGCATGCGTCCTGGCACTCCAGGAACTCCGGCACTGCCAGCAATAAGTGCTCGCGCAGTGCTGCGCTCAGATCCAGCTCGTTGCCGCGCGCCGGAAGCGGATAGATCTCCTCGGCCTCCGCATCGACCGGCGCCACGCCCTCGCGAAAAAGCAGCGTCACTTCCTGATCGATCGGCGCGCGCACCGGCACCAGACAGCGCCGGCATGCGACTTCCGCCTCGCCCTCGAGCCGGCCGAGCACGACTACATCGTGCGTTGCCAGTTGCACCTCGAGCTGCACAGCGAGCGGTCGGACCAGACGAAATCCCGCGCCCGCCGCAATGGCGGCGTCAACGGGAAGACTGGCGTCGATTTGGAGGCGCTTTTTCCGCGCCAATTCGCCAAGATCGACTTTCAGCATAGTCGTCTAATTTGTCGGAAATCGCTTACTCTGTCAACCTGAAACGAGCTCGGACGCGGGGAAAAAGAAGGCTATTTCCAGCGCCGCGTTCTCGTCCGAATCCGATGCGTGGATCGCATTTCGCTCTTTCGACTCGGCATACAGCTTCCGAACCGTGCCCTCCGCCGCCTCGGCCGGATCGGTGGCGCCAATCACCTCGCGCAGCCTGGCCACCGCATTGGTCGCTTCCAATGCGACTGGAATCGCCGGACCCGAGCTCATGAACTTTACCAGCGAGCCATAGAACGGCCGCTCGCGGTGCACCGCATAAAACTCCTGCGCCTGCTTTTCGGTGAGCTGAAGCATGCGCAGCGCCCGGATCTTGAAGCCGGCCGCCTCCAGATGCGCGAGCACCTTGCCCGCCTTGCCCGATGAAACAGCGTCCGGTTTAACAATGGCCAATGTTTGATCCATTACCCTATCTCGCAAATAGCTTTCGAATGATGTCCGATCTCGTGAGCATGCCCACGAAAACGCTATCCCGAACCACGGGACACTGCTCGACCTTCTTGTTGATCATGAGATTGACCGCTTCCTCCAATCCCATTTCTTCCGGCACACCCAGCACCGAGCGCGTCATAACGTCACGCACCGTCAGATCCGCCACTGCTTCATCCGGGTCTGCGACACGCGGAATGTGAGGAAGCAGCGCGCGCATTACATCCCACTCCGTGACAATGCCGATCAGCTCGCCGCCTTGATTGACCACCGGCAGCGCGCGCAGCCTGCGCCCGACCATGATGTCGACCGCGCTGCGCGCATCGGCGTCCGGCGCCACCGCCGGCGTATCGTGCGTCATCAGGTCACTGACGGTCAGCTGCGGCTGAATCCTCAGCGAGCTTAGCTCGGGTAGCATGCGTACGACGTCGGCCGCGGAAGTCGCGTCTTGCAGCCGAGCCAGGACCTCGCCGCCCTGGAAGAAATGCGCGAGCGCGGCGACGGTTTGGAGATAGAGTGCCGCTGCCTCGGGCGGCGCGATGACCAGCGCAATCACGCGAGGCGGCATGTCGAGCCCCGAATCACCCGGATCGAGCGGCTGTGGCGCTACGCCGAGGCTGACGATCAGGTCATCCACCGCCTCGGTACGGAAGTGCGGCAGCGCTACGTCCGGCCCGATCGTGACCACATCGCGCCCGCGCGCGCTCGCCAGTGCATGCTCCAGCTCGGCAACATCCCGCACGACACCGAGAGCGACCAGCTTCGCGACCATTTCCGCGAGCGCATCCTTGAACGTGCGCGCACGCAGAGGGATCGAGATGTGTGCAGGCGGCAGGTACTGCGAGAGTAAAACGTTCGGCACTTATAAAACTTTCCGGATCAACTCCACTACGTCAGACGGTTTCTTCATGACCGCAATGCCGTTCTTCGCAAAGGCTTCCATCTTTTCCGCGGCCGTGCCGGCCGATCCGCTGATGATCGCGCCCGCATGTCCCATGCGCCGGCCCGGCGGTGCGGTTTGGCCGGCAATGAATCCAACCACCGGCTTTTTTACTTTGGCTTTCACGAAGTCAGCGGCTTCCTGCTCATCCGTGCCGCCGATCTCGCCGATCATGACGATTGCGCGCGTCTCCTCATCCGCATTGAACGCGGCGAGACAGTCAATGAAGTTCGTGCCGATGATCGGATCGCCGCCAATACCCACGCAGGTGCTCTGGCCAATACCGGCCTGCGTTAGTTGGTAAACCACTTCGTACGTCAGTGTGCCCGAGCGCGACACGACACCAACCGCGCCCGGCGTCGCGATCTGCCCCGGCAGGATGCCGACCTTCGACTTGCCCGGTGAGAGCATGCCCGGGCAATTCGGGCCGAGCAGCCGCACGCCTCGCTCGACGACGTACGGATAGACGCGCGTCATGTCGAGCACCGGGATGCCTTCCGTTATCGCAACCACCAGCTTCAGGCCGCTGTCCGCGGCTTCCATGATCGCGTCCGCCGCAAATGCAGGCGGCACGTAAATGACGGATGTATTCGCATCCGTTGCCTTCACCGCCTGTTCCATCGTATCGAAGATCGGGGCGCTGGTGCCGTTGGGTCCATCGAACTTCTGACCGCCCTTCCCCGGCGTTACGCCGGCGACGACGTTCGTGCCGTATTCCATCATCGAGCGCGCATGGAACGAGCCGTCGCGCCCGGTAATGCCCTGCACTACCAGCCTGGTTTTCCTGTCGATGAAAATCGCCACGCTATACCGCCTTCTTTGCCAGCTCGACCGCTCTCTGCACAACGGCGTCCATTGATGTGGTGGCGCTGAAGCCCGCTTTCTCCAGAATTTCGACGGCGATCGTGTCGTTGGTGCCGGTCAGCCGGATCACGAGCGGCACCTTGATGTCGATGCGTTTGGTCGCTTCGACGATGCCATTGGCGACGTCATCACAGCGTGTGATGCCGCCGAAAATGTTGAAGCAGATCACCTTCACGTTCGGATCCGCCGTGATGATCTTGAGCGCGTTGACGACTTTCTCGGGATTAGACGAGCCGCCGATATCGAGAAAGTTGGCCGGCTCGCCGCCGTAATACTTGATCAGATCCATCGTCGCCATGGCCAGGCCGGCGCCGTTGACTACCGCACCAATGTCGCCGTCCAGCTTGATGAAGGTGAGATTGGCTTCGCGCGCGACACTCTCCGCTTCGGGTTCGGCGCTCGCGTCACGCAGCGCGGCAATCCTCGGTTTGCGGAACAGCTCGTTGTCGTCGATGTTGAATTTCGCGTCGAGCGCCTTAACCACGCTGTCGGGCGTCGTGATCAGCGGATTGATTTCCGCGAGCGATGCGCCGGTGTCCATGAATGCAGTGTAGAGCTGCGTCAGGATCTTCGCGGCCGCGCGCTGCTGCGCGCTATCGTCATACAGGAACGTCGCGAGATTGTAAGCCTCGAATGACAGCAGGCCGTAGCGAGGATCGACCGCGTGGTAGCGGATCTTGTCGGGCGTGGCGGCCGCGACTTCCTCGATGTCGATGCCACCCGCGCGGCTCACCATGAAGACCGGCCGTTTGGTTTTGCGATCGACGATCACGCCCACGTACGCTTCACTCGCGATATCCTCGGCCGGCGCGACCAGCACCTTCTGCACGGTCAGCCCCTTGATCTGCATGCCGAGAATTTTGGCTGCGACGTCTTTCGCTTCCTGCGGCGTCCTGGCGAGCTTCACACCACCCGCCTTGCCGCGGCCGCCCGCGTGCACTTGCGCTTTGACCACCACGGTGCGGTTCAGCTTTTGCGCGATGTTCTGCACATCTTCCGGCGTGCTTGCCACGTCTCCATCGGGCACGGGCATACCGTAAGACTTTAGAATTTCGCGAGCCTGGTACTCATGGATATTCATAATTTCAAAAGACGTTTACGTTTACGTTCACGTTCACGTTTACGTGATTGTTGTTCCTGTTTCTCCGCTGAGTGCGTGCAGACCCTGATCCAGGCGCGCAATGATGGCTCTCCTGCCGCCATTTTTTACGAATTGTACTGCTGCTTCGACTTTCGGCTGCATGCTTCCGACGCCGAGCTCCTCTGCGTTCAACAGAGCGGTAGCCTCATCGAGCGTAAGCGTGCTCGCGAGCTGCTGGTTCGGCTTGCCGAAGTTTCGAAAAACTCCCTCTACGCTCGTCAGGATCAGTAATACCTGCGCGCCGATCGCCTCGCCGAGCACGGCCGCGGCGCGATCCTTGTCGATGACGACATCGACGCCCTCGAGACGGAGCACGCGATCCCGGTAGACCGGAATGCCGCCGCCGCCTGCTGCGATCACGATCGTGCCGCGCTCGATCAGTCTCACGACCTGCTGCGCTTCGACAATGCCGACCGGCGCCGGCGAAGCCACCACGCGCTTGAAGTCGCCGCGCCCGATTGGTTTGGTCGGCGTCTGCATTGCCGGATCATCCGGATCGACAATCACCTGCGTGATGACGGTGACGACGGCGCGCTCGATGCCATTCTGTTCCAGCGCATTTTGCAGCGACTGCTGAATCATGTAGCCGATCCAGCCGGCGGTACCTGCGACCAGCACACCAAGCGGCAACGGCGGCAATTGCGCGCGCGCCATCTCATTGCGATACAGCTCGTCGCCGATTTGCGGGCCGTTGCCGTGGACGACTGCGATGCGCCAGCCGCTCTGCGCCATCGCAACGATCGGCGCAAGACTTTCACGCGTGTGTGCGAATTGCTGATGAATCTCGCCGCGCTCGCCCGCCGGCAGCAGTGCGTTGCCGCCCAGCGCCACTACCACAGTCTCGTCCGAAAGCGCGCGAATCATACGGGCAGCGCTCACTGCTGGGAAGAGGCCTGTTGCAGGAAGCGTTTGAGCTCGTTCATGCGTTGGCCGAAGGCAGCATAATCACCGGCGCGCAGCGCGCGCTCCGCCTCGTCGAGCAGGTCAAGCGCCTGGCGCGGCCAGTTCAGCTGAGGTGCAGTCGCTGGCGGCGCGCCTGGCGCCTGCGCCGCGCGCGGCCGCGCCACGGCGGTGCCGAACATGCTTGCAACCGCGTCGCGCAGAGTGCCGGCCATCGCGGTGCGCGTGCCATCACTGACAATGATGCGCTGCAGCTCCGGAATCGGACTGCCCTGCGCTGATAGAAATAGCGGCAATACGTAGAGAAAGCTGTTGCCCACCGGCACGACGCGGGCGTGACCGATGTTCACGTCGCTGCCCGACTGGCGCCAAAGCGTGAGCTGCTGCGAGATGACGGGGTTCTGCTCGACGATCGCGTGCACTTGCGCGGGTCCTGGCACCAGCTGGTTGCGCG
>JBQTID010000247.1:0-24698 GCA_052389275.1 Gemmatimonadota bacterium
GGCGGAATGTCTTGCGGCCCAATGACGCGCCCCGGCACGAGTACCACCATCGATTCCACCAGGTTCTTCAGCTCGCGCACGTTCCCCGGCCAGTCGTACTGCACCAGGATTGCCATGGCTTCCGGCGCAATGACCACTTCGGGGCGATCGTGTTCGCGACTCGCGGCTTGCACGAACGATTCGATCAGCAGCGGGATGTCCGCGCGCCGCTCGCGCAACGGCGGCAGATCGATGTGCAGCACGTTGAGGCGATAGTACAGATCGCGCCGAAAACGGCCGGCATCGACCAGGTATCTCACGTTCTGATTGGTTGCGGCGATGACCCGTACATCCACCTGGATCTCGGACTCGCCGCCGACGCGCATGAATTCACGCTCTTCGAGCACGCGCAGCAGCTTCGCCTGGGTCGCCGGCGGCATCTCGCCAATCTCATCCAGGAACAGCGTCCCGCGATGGGCCAGCTCGAAGTAGCCTTTGCGCTGGCCGGCTGCGCCGGTAAACGCGCCTTTCTCGTGCCCGAACAGCTCGCTCTCGAGTAGCGTTTCGGGCAGCGCGGCAACGTTCGCCGCAATGAACGGTCGATGCCGGCGCGGCGACAGTGCATGGATGCCGCGCGCGACCCGCTCCTTGCCGGTGCCGCTCTCGCCGGTGATCAAGACTGTCGAGTTTACCGGCGCGATTTGCACGACGCGCTCCGTGACTTCGCGCATTGCATCGGTCTCACCGACAATGCCGGTCACCGCGCGCAGATGTTGCCGGTCGATGAGGCGGCGGCCGATCAGCACGATGTCGGCAGGATCTACGGGCTTCACCGCAAATTCGCTGACCGCCAATCTGAAGCGCAGCTCCTGCGTTGCGTGCGCAGCGCTGTCGACCAGCGCAATGATCGGCAGGCGGTCATGCTCCGCCGCCTCGCGCGCAAGCCTGCGTGCCTGCTTTTGATCGAGCGCACCAGTCAGAATCAGCAGCGCCGGTTCGTTGACGTCAGCGATGTGCTCACCGGGCGTGAGCAGCTCGACCGCATAGTTCGCGGCTTCGAATGCATCCCGCAGGCGCACTGCCGGCTCGAGATCGACCGTCGTGATGAGAACGCGTTCTGGCATTAAACGTTAGTGCTGGCCGGTATTTTCGCCGCGGATCAGCTGGACCGCGTGCGCCAGCATGCGATCGAGCACCACGAGCGCATCGCGAACGCCCGATTCGCTGCCGGGCAAATTGATGATCAGAGTCTTTTCGCGGGTGCCCGCTAGCGCGCGAGACAGCCATGTGTATGGGGTATTCGGCGCGCCCTCGAGCCGGATGGCTTCCGCGATTCCTGGTGCTTCCCGCTCGAGCACCGCGCGCGTGGCTTCCGGCGTCACGTCCGTTTCGGTGAGACCAGTGCCGCCCGTGGTCAGAACAACGTCGGCTTCGTTTTCGTCGGCAATGCGGGTCAGCTCGAGCTCGATGCGCGCGCGCTCATCGGGCAGCACGACTTTGCCAACCACCCGATGCGAGCGGGCCGCGGCCCACTCCTCGATGGCGCGACCACTCGTATCCTGTCGCTCGCCGCGCGACACGCCATCCGACGTAACCACTACGGCAATCCGGATCGGCTTCACGCTTTTCTTACGCTGCCTTCCTTATAGAAGGGCGGCCGGGTTACTTCCGCAGGCACCGGCTTGTCACGCACGACGATATCGATGCTTGTGCCCGCCTTCGACGCTTCCGCCGGCACATAAGCGAGGCCGACACCCTGCTCGAGTGATGGGCTGACGGTGCCGCTGGTGACTTCACCGGCCGCCTCACCATTGTGCCGGACTTCGTAGCCGTGCCGCGGGAAGCCGCGTTCCTGAAGTACGAAACCGACCAACCGCTGCCGCACACCAGCCTGCTTTTGCTTCAGCAGCGCTTCCTTCCCCAAAAAATCAGTCTTGTCTAGCCTGGTCACCCAGCCGAGACCGGCCTCGAGCGGAGTGTGCCGGTCATCGATATCATTGCCGTACAGGGCGTAGCCCATCTCGAGGCGCAGTGAATCGCGCGCGCCGAGCCCGGCGGGAATCAAGCCATCCCCGGCGCCCGCGCTGAGCAGGTGCCGCCAGAGCTTCACCGCGTCGCGGTCATTCACGTATAGCTCAAAGCCGTCCTCGCCGGTGTAGCCGGTGCGACTGATTACCGCCGGAACGCCAGCCACCTCGCCGGTGCCGAAGTGATAGTACGGGATCGAGTCGAGCGCGACGTCGGTCAAACCGCTGAGGATACCCTGCGCGCGCGGCCCCTGTAACGCGATCAACGCGATCTCATCGGACTTGTCGGTCACTTCGACAGCGAAGTCGCGTGCGTGATGCTCGATCCAATCGCGATCCTTGTCACGATTCGACGCATTCACGACGATCATGTAAACGTCCTCGAGACGATATACGATGCAGTCATCGATGCAGCCGCCATCCTCGCGGCAGATGACCGAGTATTGCGCCTGTCCGACCACGAGCTTCGAGGCATCGTTCGTAGTAACGTACTGCACCAGGTCGAGCGCCTGCGGACCGCGCACCTCGATCTCACCCATGTGCGATACGTCGAACAGACCGGCGCGCGTGCGAACCGCCTGATGCTCGGCTAGAATGCCGGTTCTGTATTGCACCGGCATCTCGTAACCGGCAAAGGGCACCAGCTTCGCGCCGGCCGCGGCATGTTCCCCATACAGCGGTGTTCGCTTCAACGGCTCCGCCATCATCCCCTCCCTATTTCATCAAAGTCGCCATCAGTGCTTTCTGCACGTGAAGGCGGTTTTCCGCTTCATCGAAAACGCGAGACTGGGATCCCTCGATCACTTCATCCGCGACCTCCTCGCCGCGGTGCGCGGGCAGACAGTGCAGGAAAATCGCGTTCGGTGCCGCACTGCTCATCAGCTTGTTATCGACGTGATAGCCCTTGAAGGCGCGCTTGCGCAGCTCGGCCGCTTCCTCCTGCCCCATGGACGCCCATACGTCTGTGTTGACGACCTCGGCGCCGTTGGCGGCTTCCTGTGGATCGGTGGTGAGAATGATTTTTGCCTTGGTACGCGCGCGCTCGATCATGTTGCTGTCCGGTTGATAGCCCTGCGGACACGCGAGTCGCAGCTCGAAGCCAAGCATGTACGCGGCGTTCAGCCACGAGTTCGCCATGTTGTTGCCATCGCCGATCCACGCGACTCGCCGCTGCGCGAGCGCGTCCCCAAAATTCTCCTGAATTGTCAGCAAATCCGCGAGCACCTGGCATGGGTGCAGCAGATCGGTCAGGCCATTGATGATCGGAATGCTCGCGTATTTGGCCAGCTCCTCCACATTCGAGTGCGCGAACGTGCGGATCATGATGCCGTGAACGTAGCGCGAGAGGACGCGCGCCGTGTCCTTGAGTGGCTCGCCGCGCCCGATCTGGATATCACGCGCAGACAAAAAGAGCGCGTGCCCGCCCAGCTGGAACGCGCCGACCTCGAACGAAACGCGCGTACGCGTAGAGCTCTTCTCGAAGATCATGCCGAGCGTTTTGGCGCGCAGCGGCTGCTCGCTGTACTGACCCGACTTCATCCGCCTCGCGAGCGCCAGCAGATCGTATAGCTCGTCCCGCGAAAAATCCGGTATGGCGAGAAAGTCCCGTTTCATTTACAGAATGTATTTGCGCAGGTCTTCATCCTCGACCACGCTCTTCAATCGATCGCGCACGAATGCCGCATCAATGCGCACCGTCAGCCCGGTGTCCCGGGCTTCTGGCAGATCGAAGAGGATGTCCTCCAACAACGTCGTCATCACGGTGTGCAGCCGGCGCGCGCCGATGTTCTCCATGCGGCTGTTTACATCCGCCGCGATTCTCGCGATCTCGTCGACGCCATCCCCGGTGAAATCGAGTGCCACGCCTTCCGCCTCGATCAGTGCCTTGTATTGCCTGATCAAGGCGTTCTTCGGCTCCTGTAGAATGCGGATGAAATCCTGCTCGGTGAGCGGCTGTAGCTCGACGCGTATCGGAAAGCGACCTTGTAGCTCGGGAATCAGGTCGCTCGGCTTGGCAACGTGAAATGCGCCCGCTGCGATGTAGAGAATGTGCTCCGTGCGGATCATGCCGTACTTGGTCTGCACCGTGCTGCCTTCCACGATTGGCAACAGGTCGCGCTGCACGCCTTCCCTGCTCACATCCGGCCCGCCGGCGCCGCCGCGCGAGCCCGCGATCTTGTCGATCTCGTCGAGAAAGATGATGCCCATGTCTTCGGCCCGCTCGAGCGCTTCGTTCACGACTTCATCCATGTCGACGAGTTTGTCCAGCTCGTCCTGTAACAGAATGCGGCGAGCTTCCGAGACCGCGACCGTGCGGCGCTTCTTTCGCTTCGGCAGCATGTCCTGAAGCATCTCGGTGAAATTGTCCATGCCCTCCATGCCGCCCATCGGGATCATCATGTTCTCGATCTGCGGCGTGTGGGTCACCTCGATGTCTACGGTACGCTCCTCCAGTTTGCCGTCGGCCAGCAGCGCGCGCAGCTTGTCGCGCGTCCGCTCGCGCCGCTCGCGCCCAGCCACTTCCAGCGCGCCGTCCGCGCCGACTACGAACGCACGCGGCTTTTCGCCATCGCTGACCCGCTTTTCCTCTTCGGACACGGGCGGCAGCAAGAGATCGAGCAGACGTTCCTCGACATGCTGCGCGGCCAGTTCCTCGACCTCGGCTTCCCGCTCATCGCGCACCATGTTCACGGCGAAATCCACCAAGTCACGCACCATCGACTCGACATCGCGGCCGACGTAGCCGACTTCCGTAAACTTGGAAGCTTCCACCTTGACGAATGGCGCGCCCGCGAGGCGCGCGAGCCTGCGCGCGATCTCGGTCTTTCCTACGCCCGTCGGCCCGATCAGAATGATGTTGTTCGGCATGATCTCTTCACGGAGATCGTCCTCGACCCGCTGGCGGCGCCACCGGTTGCGCAGCGCGATCGCGACTGCGCGCTTCGCGGCCTTTTGACCTACAATGTATTTGTCGAGCTCCTCCACGATTTGACGCGGCGTGAGCTCGTCGAGCCACGCGCCCGCTTCAGGCGCGTCCAGCTCGCTCCCGAGTTCGTCCAGCAATTCAGCCATCCAGTTCCAGAACCGTGATGTTCGTATTCGTGTAAATGCAGATGTCCGCCGCGATCTGGAGAGAGCTGCGTACTATCTCCGCGGCATTGAGTTTCGAGTGCGATTTCAGCGCGCGGGCGGCCGCGATCGCGTAGCCCGAGCCGCTGCCGACGCCGGCGATCTCATCGTCGGGCTCGATCACGTTGCCGTCACCACTGATGACGAACAGATGTTGTGTATCCGCTACCGCCAGCAATGCATCGAGGCGGCGCAAGTAGCGATCCGTGCGCCAGTCCTTTGCCAGCTCGACGCACGCGCGCGGCAGATTGCCCGGATAACGCTCGAGCTTCTCCTCGAACTTCTCGAATAGCGTAAATGCATCCGCGACCGACCCCGCGAAACCCGCCAGAATCTTCCCGTCCCTCAGCTTCCGAACTTTCAAGGCGCTGGCCTTCATCACCGCATCGCCCATGGTGACCTGGCCGTCACCGCCCAATGCGACGCGCCCGTTATGCTTTACGGCGACAATCGTCGTCCCCTTCATTTGAGAACCCTGTGTCATAATGGCAGAATACTAACGGCGGGCGCTGGCGAGGGCGAGGGCGGCGAGGTCAGGCGCGCGGATGAGCCTGCGCGTAGACTTTTTTCAGACGCTCCTTCGAAGTATGCGTGTAAATGCTGGTTGTACTCAACGACGAATGGCCGAGCAGCTCCTTGACCGCGACCAGGTCGGCGCCGGCGTCGATCAGATGGGTCGCAAACGAGTGCCGGAGCGCATGAGGAGACATTTCGCCTTCCTCGGATCCGGCTGCGATTGCCCTGCGCACAATGTTTTGAATCCCGCGGTGCGTTAGCCGCTTGCCGCGGTCATTGATGAAAACGGCATTGCGATCCTTCGTCACTTCGGCGCGCCGCAGCTCATAATTCCGGAGCGCCTTCACAGCGGCGTTTCCAATCGGGATGATCCGCTCCTTCCGCCCCTTGCCTCTGACTTTGATCTGTTCACAAATCAAGTCGACGTCATCCATGTCGAGCCCCTGGAGCTCGCTCAGGCGCATACCGGTTGCGTAGAAGATTTCCAGAATGGCCAGATCGCGAATCGGGCGCAGACCGCCTTCAGCGGCACGGTTCTCGGCAATGGCGAAGATGCTTTCTGTGTTCTGGCGCGTCAGCCACTGAGGCAGCGTCTTTTCGAGCTTCGGCGAACGCACCGTGCGGGCATGGTTTGCTTCGATAAGGTCTTCGCGATGCAGAAAGCGAAAGAAGGTGCGAACCGCGGACAAGCGGCGAGCGATGGTGCGGCGCGCCAGCTTTCGCTGCGCGAGATGACCGAGAAATCGGCGTAGTGCGTTGCGGTCGACACGGTTCCAGTTCCATTCGTCATGTTGGAAGTAGGTCGCAAGGAACTGCGTGAATTCAGCGAGGTCTCGCCGGTAGGCCGCGACCGTATGGCGACTGAGCTGTCTGCCGCTTTCCAGCTCGCGAAAAAACTCGGTTATCGGCAAATGCTGGCTCGAGCTCGTGCTCACCTAGCCAAGTTGCCATTTCTGCGCGCGCGCGCGCAATGATTTTCTCGCGGCGCGCGCCTTTGTCTCGGGTATGTTCTGCCAGAGGGTCGAGCAACCCGAAGTTGGAGTTCATCGGCTGGAACTGCGCAGGCGAAGCGTCGCGCAAATACCGAAGCAGGCCGCCCAGCATCGTGGTCGGCGGCGGCACGATCGGCGCTGCACCGCGCAGCAGGCGGTCCATATTGATGCCTGCAAGAATACCGGAGGACGCGGACTCCGTGTATCCCTCTACACCGGTGAGCTGTCCGGCGAAGATGATGTCTGGGCGAGCTTTCGCTGCGCCGCAGGGAGTCAGCTGCTGCGGAAAATCCAGATACGTGTTGCGATGAATGGAGCCCGTGCGCAGGAACTCGGCGTTCTCCAGGCCGGGGATCATCCGAAAGATGCGGCGTTGCTCAGCCGTACGCAGCCGCGTCTGGAAGCCGACCATATTCCACATCTGGCCAGTTCGGTCTTCGCGCCGCAACTGTACAACGGCGTGCGGCCGCTTGCCGGTGCGCGGGTCGCGCAACCCAACGGGCTTCATCGGTCCGAACCGCAGCGTCTGCTCACCTCGCTCGGCCATCACCTCGATCGGCAGGCAGCCCTCGAAATACGGAATGTCCTCCCAGTCATGACCAGGATATACATCTGCCGCCTTCAGCTCCGTGATGAACAGCTCGTATTGTTCGCGGTCGAGCGGGCAATTCAGGTAGTCGTCGCCTTCGCCTTTGCCGTAACGCGATGCGAAGTACGCGACCTCGAGGTTGATCGAGTCGAACGAAACGATGGGAGCGATGGAGTCATAGAACGCGAGTCCGCCACCATCTAGCAGCGCATGGATCGATTTTGTCAGCGCGCTCGAGGTAAGCGGGCCGGTGGCGATTACTGCCGGCGTCGACGGAATGTCCGCGATTTCACAGCGCTGAACAGTGATGTTCGGATGCGATGAAATGAGCTCGGTCATCTTGCGTGAGAATTCGACGCGATCCACAGCCAGCGCAGTACCCGCGGCTACGCGTGTCTCGTCCGCGATGCGCAGAAGCATCGATCCGAGATCGCGCATCTCGGCCTTGAGCAGACCGTGCGCATTGCCCAGACCCTCGCTCTTGAAGGAGTTGGTGCAAACCAGCTCCGCGAATTGGTCGGTCTGGTGGGCAGGAGTAGTCTTAACAGGTCGCATCTCGACGAGTGTGACGCTATGACCACGTTCGGCCAGTTGCCAGGCGGCTTCGCAACCGGCGAGGCCGGCGCCTATGACGAGAACAGATGACATGGGTTTAAACTGAAAAGATTCCACGCAGATTACGCGGATTATCGCCGATTACGCAGAGTTCTTCTGTGAGTTCTGCGGAATCGGCGTAAATCTGCGTAATCTGCGTTTTATTTTTTCTTAGCTGCTGTCTTCTTCCTGGCTGCTGCCTTCTTCACAGGAGTTTTCTTCGCAGCAGCTTTCTTCACGGGCGCGGCCTTCCTGGCCGGCGCGAGCTTCTTCCTGAACGTGAGCTTGCGATCCGGCTTGATGGCCGCAGGCGATGATGCCAGCGCCGCCAGCTCGAAACGACCCTGCTCGTCCTGTGTGAATTCGTTGTTGCACTGCGGGCACTTGATGAACTCGCCGCGCGCCTTGGTGCTCTTCTGCACGAGAATCGGTGAGTTGCAAGTCGGACATGGCCCGGCCAGCGGACGATCCCACACCGACCAGTCGCAATCCGGATAACGCGTGCAGCCCCAGAAGGGCTTGCCGCGACGTGTCCGTTTCTCACCGATTTCACCTTCACCGCATTTCGGACACTTCAGCCCCGGGATCGTCTTGGGCTGAGTGTATTTGCAGGTCGGGTAGTTGCTGCACGCGATGAACGGACCGAAACGCCCTTCGCGCTCGACCAGCTCGGCGCCATCACGCGGGCACGGAATCCCGAGCGGCTTTGGTTCAGCGACTTCCTTCTTGTCCAGCGGCAGCGTTTGTCTGCATTCGGGATAACCCGAACATCCCAGAAAGCGGCCGAAGCGATTCCAGCGAACCAGCATCGGCTTGCCGCAGTTCGGGCATGCGGGCGCATCCGGCGAGACCATCGCGCGCACGATCTCATCGCCGGACTTCTTGCCGGTCTTGAGCTGTCGCTCGAACGGACCGTAGAAATCCTGGAGCACCGTCCGCCAGTCGAGCTCACCCTCCTCGATCTTGTCGAGCTCACCTTCCATGCCACTAGTGAACGTCACATTGAAGATGTCGGGGAAGACCTTGACCAGGACTTTGGCGACGGTCTCGCCGAGCGGCGTCGGTGTGAATTTCTTCTGCTGCAGCTCGACGTATTCGCGATCGGTGATGGTCGAGATGATCGCTGCATACGTCGAAGGCCGGCCGATGCCGAGACGTTCCAGCTCTTTGACCAGGCTCGCTTCGGTAAAGCGCGGTGGCGGCTGCGTGAAATGCTGCTCCGGCACGATCCCGTTCAGCTGCGCCTCCATCTTCTCCTCGAGCGCCGGCAGTGGCGTCAGCTCGTCGAGTGTGCGGTGGTCGCCTTCCTCGCGCGCTTCCTGATACAGCCGCGTGAAGCCATCGAACTTCACGATCGAGCCGGTCGCGCGGAAAAGATAACGATGCTCATCGTGACCACGCAGATCGAAATCGACGGTCGTGGTATCATACACCGCGTGCGCCATCTGACCGGCCACGAAGCGCAGCCAGATCAGCTCGTACAGACGGAATTGATCCTGCTCGAGGTGGCGCTTCACATCGGCAGGTGAACGGGTAGCCTCCGTCGGCCGGATCGCTTCGTGCGCCTCCTGCGCGCCCTTCTGCTGCTTACCTCCCCACAGGCGAGGCCCGTTCGAGAGGTAATTCTTCCCGAACTGTTTTTCGATCCAGCCCTGTGCAGCCGCGGCCGCGGCGGCCGACACGCGCGTCGAGTCGGTTCGCATGTACGTGATGAGACCAACCGCGCCTTCGGACCCGAGATCGACACCCTCGTAAAGCTGCTGCGCTATACGCATCGTGCGCTGCGCGGTGAAGCCGAGCCGTTTGGCCGCTTCCTGCTGCAAGGTCGAAGTCGTGAACGGCGCGGGCGGATTCTTGACACGCTCGCGCCGCTTGATGTCTGTAATGATGAACGGCAGCCCGTCGATCGCGTCTAGAACCGCGGTCGCCTGCTCTTCGTTCTCGAGCTTGAAGGCCTTGCCGTCGATATGATGCAGCTTCGCGTCGAACTGCTTGCCGGCGCGCTCGAGTTGTGCGGTGATCGACCAGTACTCTTCGGCGACGAATGCGCGAATCTCTTCTTCGCGCTCGACAATCAGCCGCAGCGCTACGGTCTGCACCCGGCCAGCTGACAGTCCCGGACGAATAGGCTTCCACAGGATCGGGCTGGCCTGATATCCGACCAGGCGGTCGAGAATGCGGCGCGCCTGCTGCGCCTCGACCTTGCGCATATCGAGATCGCCCGGCTCAGCGAGCGCGCGCTGCACCGCGTCGCGCGTGATCTCGTGGAACAACACGCGCCGGAAGCGAGGACCACCACGCTTGCGCTGCTCGAAGCCGAGCTGTTCGGCCACGTGATATGCGATCGCTTCACCTTCGCGATCCGGGTCGGTGGCCAGCAGCACTTCGCTGACCGAGTCCGCTTCCTTGCGCAGATCCTGAATGACCTTGCCCTTGCCGCGAATCGTAACGTACGTCGGCTCGAATCCGTTCTCGATGTCAACGCCAAGCTCGCGCTCCGGCAGATCGCGGATGTGACCAACCGACGCGCGCACCCGATAGGTGTCACCCAGATATTTGCTGATCGTCCTGGCCTTCGCCGGCGATTCGACGACTACCAGGCGCGTTTCACTTTTCTTCTTGGTTGCCATACTCTTCTTCGATAGCGATTGCGATAGCGTCTGGACTCATTCCGTTCGTATCGATCGCGCTGTCAGCGCGCTCGTAATAGGGCTCGCGTTCGGCGAGCAACTGCTTCATTCGTGCGACCGGGTTTGGCTGGAGCAGCGGTCGCACGGTCGCCCCTTCACCCAGTCTCATGATTGCTTCGGACGGATCGACCTGCAGCCAAACGATGAAGGAGTCAGGAAGGTTCTGATGCACGATCCAGCCGCCGCCCGGCGCGAGAACGAGACCGGTCTCTGAACCTAACCGCGCCGTCAACTCCGCTTCCATGTGACGGAACTCCAATTCGCCTCGCCGCGCGAATATGTCGGCAACGGCAAGACCGGTTTCCGCCTCGATTTGTTGATCCAGATCGACGAAGCGCCAGCCGAGTCTGCGGGCGAGAAGCGGGCCAACGGTGGATTTGCCGGAGCCCGGCAATCCCACCAGCACGATTCGTTCAGGTCGTGCCGCCACGCTCTGCCAGATACGTTCTATACGCCTCGACGTTGCGGCGCAGCTCGCGCAGCGAATCGCCACCGAATTTTTCGAGCAGTGCATCCGCGATGATCACCGCAACCATCGCTTCACCGACCACTCCCGCCGCCGCGAGTGCCGCAACGTCGCTGCGCTCGGTGACCGCTTCGCCACGCTGGCCGGTTTGAATGTCTACAGTTCCGAGTGGGCGCATCAATGTCGAAAGCGGCTTCATCGCGACGCGCAGCACGATCGGCCCGCCGGTGGTCATGCCGCCTTCCAGACCGCCCGCCCGATTGCTCGCCCGAGTATACCCTGCTTCGATCACATCGTGCACTTGCGAGCCAAAACGGCGCGCCGCCTCGAAGCCGAGGCCGATTTCGACACCCTTCATTGCCTGGATCGACATGAGCGCCTGAGCCAGGCGCCCTTCCAGCCGGCGGTCCCACGAAACGTGGCTGCCGAGGCCGGCCGGCACGCCGCGCACAACAACCTCGAAGCAGCCGCCCAGCGTATCGCCCGTGGTTTTCGCGTGATCGATCGCGGCGATCATGCGGGCTTCGGCAGCTTTGTCGATCGTGCGCACCGGTGACGCGTCGGCCGCGGCGTTCAGGTCATCGGGTAATTCATCCGGAACACTCGCGGCGACGTCGCCCATCGAAACGATATGGCTGCCGATCGAGATGCCGAATTCGCGCAGCAATGCCTTGGCAATCGCGCCGGCCGCGACGCGTGCCGTAGTCTCACGCGCCGAGGCTCGCTCGAGAATATCGCGTGCATCCCAGCGATCGTATTTGAATACGCCGACGAGATCCGCGTGACCGGGGCGTGGCAGATGCACGCGCCGCAGGCTCTCGTCATCGGCAGCGGGCTGCGGTTCGTGCGACATGGCGGTGCGCCAGTTATCCCAGTCGCGATTCCAGATGACCAGCGCGAGTGGCGAGCCGAGCGTTTCTCCCAGCCTGACGCCCGAGATGAACTCGGCACGATCCTGCTCGATCTTCATGCGGTCGCCACGACCGTAGCCGCCCTGCCGCCGCTTCAGCTCAGGATCTATGTCTCGCTCGGCGGACAGCATCAAGCCGGCCGGCACACCCTCGATCAGCGTGATCAGCCCACGTCCATGCGACTCACCGGCAGTGTGAAAATGAAAACGCATTTCTCCCTGTCGCTTAATCGAAAAGGCCCAGTCTTGCGACTGGGCCCTCAAGATAAGAGCGGATTCGGCCGGGACGAGGGCTAAGGCTAGGAGTCCGCACACCTGGCCCTGGCCCAACGCCTCGGCCTCATCCTTTTAAGCCGGGCAAACCAGGCCGCCCGGTGTATCGACGACAATGTCCTTGACTCGAACGTTAATGATTACCGCTTTGCCGGCGCCAGTGACACCATACAGCTTAACCCAGATTTCATCACAGGTGCCGACCAGGCCGACATTTTCGGCCGCAAGCGGCAGCGCCGCCCGCAGCTGACCGACGATATTGTCGCGGATCAGGATTTCGCCACGCTCACGGAAACTGAACGTGTCCACGATCTTGATCGAGCGGTTGACTGTCGCAACGAAGGCAAGCGTGGTTCCACTCGACGGACCCGCCGAGTTGTGCAACGGGTGCAGAGCCACACCGCCATTGCCGCCGGCCACGCCACTGCTGAAGATGCCTTGCAGACGCAGCTGGCCCTCGAAATTCGCGTCGTTACTGAAGAAATACGCAGCCGCGCCACCACGTGCCGCGCCGATGATGCCATTCTGATTGAGCGCGATACCGAGCACGCGCTCCGCCGAGTTTCCGAGCAGGTCTTCGACCGAGATATCATCGCTAATGCTTCCCTGCGTCGCGGTTGGATCGCCGCTCGGGCAGGCGGCGGTCATTGGACCGCAGTGCCAGACCCACACCCGGGCGAACGGCCCGACGCCGCCTTCGCCGAATCCGACAAACTCGCGGTTGCCGGAAGCTGCCACGAACGTCGTATCCGACAAGCCGACGGAGGTCAGATCCCACGCACCCGCGAAGGCCGCAATGTCCGAGTCATCGGCAGTGCCAAGTACACCGTCCGGACCCCGAGCCACCGTGGTGATGGCAGTCTGCAGTGGCAGGAAGCCTGAGCAGAATCGGCCGGCGGCTGTCGGATCGCCGGGGATATGGTCGCAGATGTTGGCCAAGTCGTCGACCGTCGAATTGCGCATGATGATAATGCTGTCCACATGCGCTATCGCGGTACCGTCATTGTTACTCCTGATTGCGTTACGGTTGAACAGGATCTTCGACTCGAACGGCCGCGGCGATAGAGCCGGCGTCGGCACCAGGTAGCGCACCGTACCGTCCGGTGCCGCACCCGTCGGCTTGGTCGAGTGCAGAATGATGCCGTTGGCATCCTGCGCCACGAACTGCGGCCGGTCGCTGAAGTCGTGGGTCTGTCCGCTGTAGCGAATCAAGCCGTTGCTGATGGCGGTGGTCACGTCGAACAGCACAGCGTTCGGCGTCAGAATGCGCTCGGTTGCCACCTCTCTTATCGCATTCACAGGCTGCGTGATGTCGACCATCGAGATGTTGGTACCGCCCGAGTTGGCAACCATCAGACGATCGTTCGCGTTATTGACGAACATACCCCACGGCTCCGAGCCTACGCTTATCGCGGGGGCAAACGTGCTATCTTGCAATGCGCCGCATTGGTCGAGACACAACACTTCAATGCGGTTGAAGTTGTGGTTGGCCAAGTACATGCGTGGGCGCGCCATATTCATGTCTACGACTACGTCCGCGATCACCGAGCCAGCCGTCGGTAGAGGCCTGGCAAAGCCCGGCACCGCAGTCACCAGCTGCGATAGCGGCGGCGTGTTGCGCGCCGTGAACCACCACGTCTCGCCGCTCGCGGTCGGCGCCGGCAGCACCTGTACCGAGTCGCACGGCAACGCGGTCAAGGTATTCGTCACGCTGGCGCCGCAGTTGCCGACCGTATCTCTGGCAAATGCGTGCACTTGCAACGTGATGTTGCGCGGCAGACGGATCAGGTTCGTCTCCGTGAAGCCCATGTCCTTGAGCGTGAACTTGAAGGACGCCGGCTGGAGGCCCGTACGCCCGCTGCCCGCGAACAAGCTGTCCCGATAAATCGTGCGCGGCACGGCACCAGCACCGCCCGGCACCGCGGTCACGACGACGCCCATGCGGCGCAGACCTGCTGCGCCGACATCCTGCGCTGCCAGCGTCAATGAAATCGTATCGCTCAGCTCCACGCGATCGTTAGCGGTGAGCGCGACGCGCACCTGCGGTGGCGAGGCGTCCGCAACGGCGGTTGTGCTGACCAGCACGTTCACCGGTGTGGACACACCCGCGACGCGGTTACGATTCCAGGCCGTGGCCGCAATGGTGACCGTACCCGTGGGCGGGAGGACCACATAGTTCTGATTGATGACGACACTGTCGTTCGAGATCAGGCCGTTCGGCGCACAGGTCGCCGGGAGACAGCCCGGTCTGAACGTAAAGGTCGCGAGTTGTGCGCCTGTGAGACTGATCTGCACGCTGTCGATGCCGGCGGAGCGATCCACCGCAAACGCGGTCAGCAGCAACGTACCACCCGGGACGACCTGCGCGTTGTTGATCGGATTGCGCAGCTCGATGCGCGGACCGCCGACCAGAATCGACGTCGAAGCCGACGCCGTGTTGTTTATGCTGTCGCTGGCGGTAGCGATGATCGAGACCGGTTCCGAGATGCTGTCTGGAATTGCCAGCAGGTAGCGCGTGATGGTGATATTGGTCGGCAGCGGTCCACCAGGCGTGAAGGGGAACGTGATCACTTTCTCGGCAAAGCGCTGAATCGTCCGCGTAGGACCCAGCGAGTCCACCCGCACGGACTCGCCGCGCAGCCGAATCGTCTTGATGCCGGTCGGGTCTACGACACTGACATTTACGCGCACGCTGTCATTCAGCGGCAGCGTCGAGCCGGCCGCGGGTGTGTTGATCGTGATTGCCGGGGCCGCAGAATCAGCGACGACCACATTCACCGCGGTGGAGATGCCGCGACGACCCGACGCATCCTGTGCGATGCCAAGCACTCGAATGGTCCGCGGGGTAATCGTCAACGGCACGAGAAAAGAAAACGTCGTATCCTTTACTGCGCCGGACGTAGCTACCAACGTCGGACTTACGCCAATGGTGTCGCCGGCCGGATTGACGGCGGCGAAACCTATGCGCGTGACGCTCACGTTGTCGCGCGCGTTGACGCGGATCGAAATCGTGCTGCCTGCCGCCGTGTTAGCGGGCGTAGCGGTCGCGCTCACGACCGGAACCGTGACATCGGTCACGCGCACGCGCCGCGTGCTGGACGCGGTAGCCGGGCTGAGCACACCGGACGAGCTTGCGACCGCGTTGATGATGAGCACGGTGTCGGAGACTTCAACCGGCAGCGTGATCCGGAAAATCTCTTCGACTTGAGTTCGGTTGTCGATCGGCCTGGTTACCGAGGTGACGACCGCGCCACTGAAGAAGACGGTCAGCGAAGTGATCGGCCGCGCGCCCTGTGCCACTACGCGCACGTCCACCGGCTGGCCGCCACGCGTAGAATCGGGCGCCGACACCGAGACGATGGTCGGCGCGCCCGTATTGAGAGCCACGGTTGCGACATTCGATGAGGTGCTGACGGTTCCGGCTCGGTCGGTCGCGAAGGCGCGTACCGTGATCGATGGATCGGTCAGCCCGCCCGGCAATGCGATCGTAAAGTTTGCGGTAATGTCGGGCCTGGTCTGACTGAAAACCGTGTCAATGTTGATCGGCGCCAGCGTCGCGCCACGCAGTTCAACTCTTATCGAGCGCACGCCGCGCATGGCGGTTCCGCGCACCGCCAGGTCGAGGTTCGTGCCTGGTATCGCAGTGGCGGGCGCGGTCAGAGCCGCGATCGGCGCCGCAATCCGCAGGGGCACCAAAACCGATACCGGGAAGCTCGACAGTCCGCTCACGTCTCGCGCGACAATGCCGACGCGCAGCACGGTGTCGTTGACTGAGGCCGGAATCTGAACTGAAAGCGGGACCGTCACGTCATTTTGGGCCGGTACGACCGGTATGGTTCGGTCCTCGTTGACTGCGCCCCGCAACGTGACATCCAGCTGAGCGACCCGGCGTGAGCCGAACGCTCGAATGTTCAACGTCGTGGTGGACCCGAGCGCGAGACTGTCGGGGCCATTGACACTGACAATGACCGGCGGCCCGAGCACAGAGATGGTGTCGCTCTGGACTCTGCTGACGTTGCCGTTCGCGTCGGTTGCCGATGCGAACACGAAGATCAACGTGTCCGTCAGGATCTGCGGCAAGCCGACCTTCACGACCGCGGAGACCGAGCGCGCGGCGGAGACGGCGACAGTTGTATCCTTGCTCACCGCGCCGCGCACCGCTACGGCGATCGACGCGATGTTGACGGCCGATGTTGCGCTGACAGCAATGCCGATCGTATCACCCGCGAACGCGCCGCCTGGAACGGACAGCGAGACGCGCGGCGTCAGGAACGGATTCTGTTCTGCATCGAAGAGGTTCGAGCCGTCACAGGCCACCAGCAACACAATGCCGGCGACCAGCGCTCCCGCTCCCCAACGCCACGTGTTCAAACGATTCAGGTTCATGGAGTGCCTTCCCGCACGATGTGGGGCGTGACCATGATCAACAGATCACGCTTGTTCTCTCGATCAGTTTGTTGCCTGAACAGCGCACCAAGGACGGGGAGATCCATCAAGAACGGGATACCTGCGCGTACCTTCGTTTTTTCGATGATCGTCAAACCGCCGATGACTGCAGTTTCGCCGTTATCGACGAGCACCTGCGTTGCAGCTTCTTGTGTCTGGAACGTGAAACCGAGATCCGACGGCGCGAGCGCGATGTTGCTGCGCTCGGCGTGCAGATCGAGCATCACCTGGTTGCCGGTGATGTGTGGCGTGACCCGCAGAATGATACCGGTCTGCTCGATGCTGACCGAAGCGGTCGGCGCGCCGCCGCCGCCGACGGATCCTGCGTCGATGGTTCGAATCGGCGTCCGCTCACCCACCTGGATACGGGCTTCGCGGTGATCCAGCACGGTGATCGATGGGGCCGCCTGAATGTCCGAGAGCGTTACCGACTGTAGCGCGTCGATGAAGGTGATCAGCGAATGCCGGCCGAGCAGCAGCGAAGTCACCAGCTGGAGCGCGGGCGTCGCGACCCGGAAGTTCGCGTTTGCGAGCGCAGCTACCGAATTACCGCCGATCGAAATCAGATTTTCGTCGGTCTCTTCACCGGCTTCGAAGACACCATTGTTGTTGAGGTCATCCCAGCCGCGTACCACCTGGTTGAGCTGGGACCCGCGCGAATCCTTCAGATCGTAAACGAAGCCGAGCTCCTCGAGCGCGGTACGGTCGATGAAGATGATTTTGGCCGAGATCGTGACCTGCGGCGTGCGCACGTCCATCTGCTGAATCAGCGGCGTAATGCGCTCGAGCGCGCTGCGCGTGTCGGTAATGAGCAAGGCGTTGGAGGCCGGGTTCACCGATACGGTGCCGGCCAGCCCGCCGCCGACCGGCTGCGAGAGCAGCGGACGAATCGTGTTCAGCAGCGTGTCCGCACTTGCGAACTTGATGAAGAAGATCTGCGTTATCTGCGGTTCTTCCCGCCGTCTCGCGGCAACCTGCGTCAGCTGTTCGACGACGATTATGCCGCTCTCCATTTCGCGCGCCGCCAGACCGTGTGCCGTGAGAATCGCGTCGAGCGCGACATCCCATGGCTGGTCCCTCACATCCGCGGATACGGTGATCGACCTGACCTCGGGACTCGCGACGATGCTGCGTCCCGAGAACTCGGAGAATGTCAGCAGCACGTTCATGATCGGCTCGTTCTCGAACGAGATCGTCACGCGCGGCTGAGGTCGCTGCTGCGGCTGCGCGGCCTTTTCGAGTGAGCGCGGTTGTTCCGGCTGCGGCGCGTCCACTTGCGCGGCGCGCGAAGACAGCCCAGTCGTCCAGGTTTGGAAGGCGCCATCCCGATTCGGGAACGAGATCCGGATCTCACCATTAACCTCGGTCGTCTCGTATTTGACGGCGCGCGCGAGATCCACGACGACCCGGACCACCCGGGGACTGAATTGGCCCACGCGCATCGCTGCAACACCGCCGCGCTGGATGTCGGAGAACTCCAGTGCGAGGCCCTGCCTGGCGCCGGCGATGTCGATGACGACGCGCTCGGGATTGTGCAGCGCGAAATGTCGCCAGGTTACGTCACCATCGACGCGCACCACGACTTCCGTTCGATCGGAAGCAGGTTGCACCGCAAGACTCGTAATCGATTTGTCGGGCGCAAAAACGCCCATCAGAAGAGTCAGTAGAACTGGAATCATCGACGTGCCTCCGGCTCGTCGTTAGAGTTCGTACGCGCGACCGTATCACGGCGCGCACTCATGATTGAATCGAGCAGCCTTCTCGCCGCCGCTTCGCTGGACAGCTGGCCCTGCGGCATCGGCCCGGTTGCGGGCGTGGCCGCGCCAGCCGGCATGCCTGTCGCATCCGCGACCCCGCGCCGGATCTCCAGCACTTCCTGTCGGATCATGCCGAAATTCTCGACCGCGAATCTCACCGCGAGTGGCCTGATCTCGACGACGCGTGAATTGCCGACCACGTCGCCGCGCTTCAGGCGGTACTGCCGCTTGGAGCCATCCTGAATCAGCACGATGCTGCGCATCGGATCGGTGCTGTAGATAATGCCACGCAGCCTCAGATCGTCGAACAGTGGACCCAGCGATTCCTTGCCGACCAGCGGCTTGAATGGATCGCGACGACCAACGCCGGGATAGCCGAACACCTCACGATCGAACACCAGCTTCGGCTCCGGTACCGGCAGTTTCGGCGCGGCGTCTGCCGGCGCACCCGGGGTGGGGCTCTGCGCCAGCAGCGGTGCCGCGCTCAGGATGCCGAGCGCGAGCGCGAGCACGAACGTGCGCATGCGCTTAGTTAGTGCCACCAGCGCCTCCCGGTGACGCTGGAGTAGTCGCGGGTGCCGCTGGTACTTCGGGCGCCTCTGGTATGACGTACGTGACGATCCGGAAATTCGCCTGCAGCTTGGGCGTTCCGTCGCGCGACATCTCGGTCCCGCGCGGCTTCAGCGCCAATTCCACCGGCGTCACGATGCGCGGTAGTGATGCGACCGCCGCGAGATAGCGCGCAATATCGTGATAGACGCCGATCACGTTGATTTGGTACGTCTGCTGGGTATAGAACTGGCCGGGATCCGACAGCTCCGGCTTCATCAATGCCAAATCCACGTTGCTGTCCATGGCGCGCTCGGACAGTCCGTTCAGTAGCGCCGCCACCTCTTCATTCTTCGGAATCAGCTCCTCGAGACGCTTCATGTGCTGTTCGTAGAGCGCGAGCTTCTGCTGTAGCTCGGGGCCGCCCGTCAGTGCGATCGCCTTGGCGGCGTTGTTCCTGGTTTCGATTGCCTCGAGCCGCGTCTCCAGCGTGGTGACCTCTTCCGTCTTCTTACCGTGCATGAATTGGTAATAACCGAAAAAGATCAGGAACGGCACGATGCCGAGCAGCAGCTTCTGCTGCCCCTGCTTGTCCTTGGGCAGTTGAATGGCCATTACTCGGGCTCCTTCGAGAAGAGAGGAACCGTTTCAATCACATCGGCCGGCGGCTCTTCGTAAGAGGCTTCGAGAATGAACGAATAGACCAGTTTTTCATTCTCACGAACCAGCTCGGTGCTCGCGAGCTTGACGCCCCTGATGAATGGCGAAACTTCGAGGTCCTGAAGATACTTGGTCAGTGCGAAATTGTTGCCGGTCCTGCCCTCGATTCTGAAGTTCGCTGCGGCACCGGCGGAGTCCGCCGGCAGCGATGTCACTTCGATCAGCCAGGTGTAGGGCGGCAGCGCGCGGCTGACTTCATCCATAATGTGCGCCCAGACATAGCGGCCGGCATCGATCTGCTGGATGATATTGACCTTTTGCGCGATGGTGTCGCGCCGCTCCATCAATCGCTTGTTCGCGGCAATGATGTTCGCGTATTTCGTCGAGTCCGCGATCGCGCCTTCGATCGAGACGTTCAGCTCGCTGATGCGTGAGCGCGCGCCCAGGAACATGTAGCCGGTCAGCGGCAGCATGATCAGCCAGCTGACTACCGCGAAGAGCGCCAGCCGATCCAGTTTGGGCATCCCTTTGAAGCGCGGCAGGCCACCCAGCCCCGCGATCTTCGGCATGCGCCGCGCGCGTTTCCTGGCTGCTCCGGGAACCAGATTGACTTGAATCATGGTCGTCTATGCCGTTCTCAGCGCGAGGCCGACCGGGAGCATGAGCATCGGTCCGAATTCGTCGATCGGCACCGACTGCATGACTTCGGGACGCACCGCCACACGCTGAAGTGGGTTGGCGGCCTCGGTGCGCACACCCAGACGCGCGCCGAGCGCGTTCACCATGCCGGGAATCGCGGCACCACCACCGGAGAGGAACATGCGTCCAATGCCGTCGCCGCCCGACTGCGCGGTGATGAAAGCGGCGGCGCGCTCGATGCCAACCGCGAGCTCATCGACGCGCTCGTCGATCAGCGCTCGTATGTCATCTGAGCCCTTGCCCTGAAGCGTGTTCTCGGCAAAGTCGGCCGTGAAGCCGCGCTCGCGCTGAAGCGCCTCACGCAGACGGCGCGAGCCGAAGGGTATATCGAGAACGCGAATCGGCACGCCGTTCTCGATCAGATTTACGTTGGTGGTTTCGTGGCCGATGTTGACGAGAGCAACCAGGCCATCCGTTGCGTCCGGATAGTTCTGCTCGAATGCATTGTGGAGTGCGAACGCATCCACATCGATGACCGCAGGCTGCAAGCCGGCATCGGCCAGCAGGCTGAGGCGGTTCTCGATCAGCTCCCGCTTTGCAGCCACCAGCAGCACACGCATTTGCGGACCCTCGCCTTGCGGATCGAGGATCTGAAAGTCGAGCTGCACGTTCTCCATGTCGAAGGGAACGTGTTGCTCGGCCTCCCAGCGGATGACTTCACGTGCGTCGTTCTCGCTCATCCGATCCATCGGGATGGGCTTGATGATGACGTCGTGGCCGCCAACCGCGGCGACTACATCAGCTTTCTTGAGGCCGGCGCTTTCGACGACGGCGCGCACGGTCTCCGCGACCAGTACCGGATCCATCACTTCACCTTCGACGATGGCGTCTGGTACGAGCGGACTCGTGGCCACCTGGACGATCTCGGGCTCGGCCTTGGAATGGTCTATCACGACCAGCTTGATAAACCCGCTACCGATGTCGAGACCGGCGGATACTCTTGCACGGCCGAAAAGACCCATTCGGCGGTCTACTTCTTATGTAAGGGGGAGGCCTTGGAAGGCGAAGCACAAACTTGCCTTCGCCCTATCTCCTTGTCAAGGCCTTTCTTGAGAGCGTTCGCTTAAACCCATCTAGTAACTGTTTTGCACCGTGGTCAGATCATACCAGCTGCGGTTCTTGATGGCCACGCCGCGCGACAGGCCGGCCGCCCCCAGCACCGCCCGCTCGATGGCACAGCTCGAGTACTCCACTGTCATGTTACCGGCGGTCCGGTTATCGAGGCCGATGACGCCGCCGCCAAATGCAAAGACACTGCCGAATACCTGCGAGCCGCCACGGAAGAATACGGTCCCACGGACGACAATCGGACCGTAGAACTCGAATTGGCCCATTATGTCGAGATTGCCTTCTACCAGCAGGATACCTTGCCCGCTGCTGTTGGCGTTGATCGTCAGGTCTCCCTGCGCCCAGATAATCGGGAAATGATTGAAGCACGGGTGCGTCGATGAGGCTTTGGGCGCCCCCCAGTTGTTCTGTACGTTGGTGTTGCAGACTCCTCCGGCCGAGCAGTTCGACGGCGTGCAGTTCGGCGCGATCTGGCTGAGAGTCACCCCGGGCGCATAGACGTTGGTCGCCATGGCAACCATATCGTCCCATGTAAGATCTCCAAAGACCGTGAAATCGGTGGAGTCCATGACTTCGTCCTGCCTGATCGGACCTCCGCTGATATTGCCCGAGCCGCTTCTCGTGATATTCGACGTGGGCTGCGCGGTAATCGCTGCGGTGCCGCCTTTCCTTTCGCACCCTGGCCACCCCGGCAGATTGGTGTCGTTCCCGTTGATTTTCGAGGTTCCAGTCACCTCCAAATCGCCGAAGACCTGCATGGCGGTCTCGTTGTCGAAATCCGCAGTGCGCAGCCGAATGATTTGGGCAACCGTCCGGGTCGCGCCGGAGTTCGGGCCGCCGATGGCGACAGTGCCGGTCGATTGTACGATGTACAGCGAGCTGGTCGTGCGCGTGATGGTGCTCGTATACCGCCCGACCACCCTTCCGCCCCACGAGACGCTGACGTTCGAAAAAATCGTGCCGGTCGCGTTCATCGCCAGCCCATCCAGCGTGCTGGCGGTGGTGCGTCCCACCGTCGCATCCAGTCCGGTCTCGGCAATGTATTGTGCCAGGTCGCCCAGATAGCCGCTGCGCACGACCTGCGACTGCTGGTTGGCCGCATAGAATCCGCCCGTGACGACCACGCCCACCACCAGCATGGCCAGGACGGCGCCGACAATTGCGAAACCCTCACGACGTGAATTCGGTCTGAACATTTGAGCCTCTCGGTTGAAGCGGACGCCTTATCGTCCGCGCGCGTTGCCGCGCAGGTATACCTGTGTGACCAGCGAGTCCGTGAAGCGGTTGTTGCCGCGGCGGTCGACCGCGGTCGCGGCCTTGCCCGCCACCTTGAGCTGAATGCGCATGATGTCGTAGCGCCGGGCTGTCAATGAGGCGGGCGGAATCGACACGCCGGCCGAATCGTAAAAGCGCATTCGCAGCCCGGCCTCGGCGCGCGTCGCCAGACCTTCGATAATCGGCGTCTCGACCGCGTTCTCGGTGCGATTCAGGACGCCGAAACCGCCGCTGTCCGTAAGACGGTAGCTGGTCGGAATGAACGAGCGAACGAGTGCGCCAGTTGCCACATTCGCCAGCGGTGAGAGGGCAAAGTTCAGGCGGCGCGTGACCCCTGCCGCCAGCGGATTGGACGCGCAGACACTGACCGCTACGGATGCAACCCTGAGGTGAACCCATCGGTCGTCCGTCGATGAGGAGGCATTGGCACCGTCGGCGAAGACCAGAACGCTGTCACCCGCCGCGAACGGAGCCCCCTGTTCCCAGACATTGATCCAGTCATTGCCTGCGCTCTTGGCGCAGACGATACCCGCCTTGCGCAAGGCGCGGAAGGTGATCGAGCTGCTGTCCACCGCGACCACGTCGCTGTCACGCGCGCTGATCTCCTTGAGATCGCCGACCATGACTGCCATCGCCATTTGAGCGTTCTCGCTGGTCTGCGCGATTGCGTATTGATGGCGGGTCGCCTTCTCCTGGATGTTGATCATCTGGTAGACGCTCGCCATTACAACCGCGCCGAGCACCAACGCGATCAGCGTTTCAACCAGCGTGAACCCTGCATTGCGTCCGTTCATTGTGGGCTCACGATCTGAATGGTTGCGTTGTCGGTTACCGTCGTGCGCGCGCCTCGACCCGCTCTGTATGCCGGGCCGGTCGTGACGAGTTCGATCTGACTCAACTCGGCGTTCTGCGCGGTGACCCGCCACGTGATGGTGTAGTTTCCGATCGTCGCGCTCGAGGGATTCGCGAGATTAGTGTATATCGTGCCGCGCAGCTGCTCGATCACCTGTTGCCGCGCGAGATTTCTCTGCGTATCGAACATCGAGCTGCGCATCTGCGCCGACACATAGCCGGTCGATGCCGCCATTGCGAGCAGGCCGAACGACAGAATCATGATCGCCGCAATGATCTCGACGAGCGAAAAGCCGCCGCGTGCTGAAGTTTGATCGTTCATATGCGCTCTATCTGTCCCAAAGGCCTGACCCGGGCGACCGCCGTCTTGTCGTTATGCGTAAACGTCACATCGACGTCGGTTGTCGGGCTGCTCACCGCGCACGAGAACGCATAGCCCCGCGGGCTGTAACAAAGCGTAATCGCGGCGTTGCCGGCAGTGGATACGGTCGCGCCGAACTCCGACGAGAAAACCACACTGTCGGTGGCGCTGGCCGCGCCGCGCTGAATGACGCGCGCTTTTGCGGTGCCGGGATCGATCTGGAGCTGCCAGACTTGACCACGTTCGATCGCTCGGGCGCGCGCCCGCATTCCCATCCACACCAGATTGTCCCGCGCGTTCTGCGCGTTCTTCGTCTGTGTCATGCGAGTGAAGCTGGGCACCGCAAAGCTCATCCCGATCGCGCCGATGACCAGGACGATCATGAGCTCGATGAGCGTAAATCCACCGCGCCGTCCAGGTGGAGTCTTGCAATTGTTCCGCGTCTTCGCGGTCTGATTGTGATTCTGTCTCATAATGGGTGCCGAGGTAATGAGTAGCCCTCGTATGGCATCCCCCCATACGAGATTCGTACCGGCAGCTATGTTGTTGTGTCACACAATTTAATGACGATGGGTCCGCCAGGCGATGAGAAAATTCTTGCGGGGTTGGAAAAGATGTATGGGCCCGTTAGAAGTCCTGAATGAAGGTTCTTGGCTGCAAAATTTTGCGGCGGGCCGCCTTGGTTGCCGATAGCGTGCGCGTGATAACGCAGCGCGAGTAGGAGACGCGCGCTTCCGACAGAAGCGTGGCGCCTTGAGTGGAACGGATCGAGCCGTGCACGGTCGCGTCGTCGTCCAGCCGCAGCCCGTCCCGCGCCACGATCACCCCAGCGAAACGTGCGGCCGCCTTCAGCGTGAGAACGCCGG
>JBQTID010000248.1:0-9711 GCA_052389275.1 Gemmatimonadota bacterium
AGGGGTGCGACGTCTGTACCTCTTCCATCACGCTCCCGAGCGAACCGATGCGGAACTCTCCCGGATTCTCGACGAGCTGCGGGATGATATCGCCCGCCGTGGCTCGGCACTCGAGATCGGTGTTGCAGCCGAGGGCGAAGCAATCCTCGTAGAGGAGAAGACAAAGTGAAAGCCAAACATCTAGCAGCATTTGCCGCGGTCGGCCTGTTCACCGCGTTCACGCCACACACGCGGACGCCGAACAGCTACGCCCTGATCGTCGGCATTAGCGACTATGCGAATTTCGGCGACGAGATCGGCGGTGATCTGCCTGGTGCGCGCAACGATGCGCGCGACTGGCGCGCTGTGCTGATCGCGCAGAAGGGTTTCCAGCCCGAAAACGTCCACCTGATCACGGATCTGGAAGCCACGCGCGCTCGTATCGTCAGTGAGCTGAAGAACTGGCTGCCTTCAGTGGTCAAACCGGGTGACTTCGTCGTCTTCATCTTTGCGGGCCATGGCTCGCAAATGTGGGATACCAACGGCGATGAGGAGGATGGTCTGGATGAAACCATCTGTCCGACCGATGTCATCAAGGGCGACACGCGCAACGACATTCCGGATGACGAGCTGAACGCCATGCTCAAGGGCATTCCGACCGACAACATCGTGGTCGTGCTCGACAACTGCCACGCCGGCAGCGGCACGCGCGCGGTCACGCCCTTTGCGCGCCCCCGTTCTCTTGACCGGGTGGCCCAGACCGACGTGGCGAAGCCGGCCAATGCAACGGCGGGACAACCTGTCAGTAATGCGGTCGCCGATGCTGCGCCTGCATCGGTGCTGGAAATCGCGGCGGCGCAAGCGGACGAAGTCGCAGTCGACGCTGAATGGCCCGGCGAGGGCGGCGCGCCGTCGACGTACAACGGTGCGTTCACCAGAATGTTCGTGCGCAATTTGTGGCAGTCACCAGCGGCGTCGTACGCGGAAGTCTTCGACCAGACCGTCGAAGACATGAAGCGCGAGCGTTTCGCGCAGCGGCCGAACATCGACGCGGGTGCAATGAAGGATAAGGCATCACAACCCGCATTCACCGCGTCCGGCATGAAGGCCGGCAGTGCGGAGCCGATGGTGCCGATCGTCGCGGTCAGCGCGCAGGGCGTGGAGGTCGGTGGCGGCGCGGCGGCAGGGATTACCACCGGTTCGACGTACAAGGCAGGCGAAGTCACCCTGCGTGTGACCAAGGTCGAGAGCGGTCGCGCCTTCGCGAACGCGATCGGCGGTAGCGTGAAGTCGGGCGATCGCGCGCGCTTGATCAGCTATGTTGCGCCCGAAGCGAACCTGAAAGTTTCGGTCGCTGGGCTCGCACCGGCCACGCGTGCTGCGCTTGCCGCACAACTGCAGAATGTGCCGGGCATCACACTGGTCGAGGGAGCGCGTGACTTTGCGCACCTGCTGGTGCGGCCGAAGGACGCTGAATACGCGATCATCGGCCTCGACGGCTCGACTCGGCACGTGGTCGCCAAGCCAGTCGATGTTGCGACGCTGCTCGCACAGGAAACCGGTGCGCACCAGCTCGCGGCACTCGAGAATCCGGCGCACCCCTTTGACATTGAGTTTCAGTTCTCGAACAACCAGAAGAACTTCCGGGTTGGCGACGCGGTCGAGTTCCGCGCGACATCGAGCCGCGATGGTTATCTGACCATCGTCGACCTCGGCACCGATGGCAAAGTCGTGGTCATCTATCCGAGCGAACCCGGCGAGGACAACCGCATCAGGGCGGGCCAGGAGTTCATACTGCCGACCGGCGATATAACATTCGAGGCGCAGCTCCCGTCGGGGCGCGGCATTGTGCGCGCGTTTGTTACGGAGAAGCCGCTCGATCTGCAATTCAGCCAGGGCGAGGCCACGCAGGCGCCCCTGGTCGGCAAGGCACTGCGCAAGGCAATCGGCGCGACCGGCAGCTCGATCCCGGTGAACAACTGGGCTACGGCGTCGATTGTGTACTCGATCTCGAAGTAGGATGGCAATGAAGCTTCGGCGTTACACGATCGCGCTGCTGATTGCGGCCGGCGCCGGGCTTCTCGCGTTCGCGCTGACCACGCTACAGCTGTTTGAGCCCAGCATCGGTCAGCTCGAGTACAAGACGATCGACTATCGCGTGCGGTCGTCTCAGAAGATTCATGCGGACAGCAGCGATATCAGGCTGGTGCTGTTCGACAGCGCGTTCGTGGCTTCGTGGCCGTATCTCTCCCCGTTTCCGCGGGCGGCCCTCGCTTCGCTGATCGACGCGGCGTCTCAAGCCGGTGCCAAGGTGATCGGGCTGGATGTGTATCTCGATCGCCGGTATCCGGAGCTCAACGCGCTGGACAGTGGCGACGTGAAATTGCGGGACGCAATCCGGCGCGCCGGTAATGTCGTTCTGGTCGCGCCGACCGTCCTCGATACCGTGACGAACGTACGAACGCTGCTCAGTCCGGATCCGTATTTCGCCGATGTAGCCGCTGCGGTTTCTACGGCGGACACCCCGCAGCCGTACGATACGTATCGTGACGGGGTTCTGACCGCGGAGACCAACACTGGTCTGGTCCCGAGCTTCGCACTGGCTTTGTACGCGAAGGCGCGGGGAATCGACTTGAACTCGCTGGTCCGTCGTACCGAAGAGACGCGCGAGCTGAATCTACCCGGGCTGCCGCGCAGCTATGCGCGGCTTCCCGAGCACGGGATGCAGACGGTGCCGCTTCGGTTTGAAGGGCCGCCGAGCGCGACCGACCGGACGGACGGTGCCTTCAAGGCGCTTTCCGCTCTGGCCGTTTCACAGCTCGCGGCGATCCCGGGAGCCGCCGCGTTCCTGGATGTGCGCGACAAGGTCGTTTTGATGGGCAGCGGCTTCCACGACTCGGAGCGGTATCGCACGCCTTTCTACGATGCGCGCCGCTCGGATGGCCAGACCTTCGGCTGGATGTACGGTGTGGAAACGCACGCCAACATGCTGCAAAACGTGTTGAGCGGCGACTTCATTCGTCAGCTTCACTGGATCGCGCGCCTGGCATTGGCGGTGGCGGTCGCGATTGCGATAGCGGTTGTGACCTTCGCGCGCGGCGTGAAGTGGGGCGCGGCAATCGGGATCGGGCTGTCCCTCGGCACTGCGGTGGTCGCGCTGATCGCGTTTTATCGCGACGCGCTGGTCGTGCCGATCGTCGGACCCTCGCTCGCGTCGCTGTTCGCGTTCATCGGGTCGACCAGCTACGTGTCGATCGTCGAAGGGCGTGACAAGCGCAGAATCAAGGACGCGTTCGGCAAGTACCTCGCGCCCTCGGTGGTCGAGCAGCTGATGGACAATCCGCCTAAACTCGGCGGTGACCGGCGTCAGATCAGCATGTTGTTCAGTGACCTGGCCGGCTTCACTTCGATGTCGGAGATGCTGGATCCGCAGAAGCTGGTGTCGGTGCTGAACGAGTACCTGCACGAGATGGCGGACCTGGTCAAGGAGGAGGGCGGCTACGTCGACAAATACATCGGCGACGCAGTCATGGCGCTCTACGGCGCACCAAATCCGCTGCCGGATCATGCGGCGCGCGCGTGTCGCACCGCGTTGCGCATGCAGCGGCGGCTGACCGCGCTGAACGAAAAATGGCGTGCCGACGATGCCAGCTGGAAGACGCTGAAAGTGCGCATCGGCCTCAACACCGGCGATCCGGTGGTCGGCAACATCGGCGGCGCCGAGAAGATTCAATACACCGCGCTCGGCGATGCGGTCAACCTGGCCGCGCGCCTCGAGCCGGCGTGCAAGAGCTACGGCGTGGGCATCATGCTGGCGCAGCAAACGCGGCAGGAAGCAGGCTCGGACATTCAGGTTCGCGAGCTCGACATGCTGGCGGTTTACGGCAAAAAAGAACCGGTGCGCGTTTACGAGCTGCTGGCGATGCGCGGCGAACCGACCAGCCTGAGCAGTGAGCTGCTCGAGCAGTACAACAAGGGGCTCGCGGCATTCCGCAATCGCGATTTCGAGCTGGCATTGCAGTACTTCAAGGCAGCAGTCGAGCTGGATGAAAGGGATGGACCTTCCTCGCTCTAAATCGAGCGTTGTGAAGAGTACATGGTCAATCCGCCACCCGCGGATTGGGATTTTGTTGAGCGTAGAAAGGTCAAATAGGGAGACATGACCATGCGTAACGGATCTTCGAAACTCGGCGCGCTGTTGCTCACTGTTATCGTGAGTGCGGCGTTCTTTCGCTGGAGTGCAGATCCTTCAGCAGTGGTAGTTCAGATCAGTGGCGGCGTGCAGGTTCAGCGCAACGGTCAGAGCGCGGCGGTGCCGGCTACGGTCGGCCTCAGCCTGATGCCGGGCGACAAGGTGGTGGTCACCAGCGGCGGCAAGGCGGTGCTGCTGTACAAGACGGGCCGCATGCAGCCGGTCTCCCAGACCACGACCATCGAAGATGCGCAGCGCGACAAGCCCGGCGGCCTGTTCAATCAGACGGTCACCACGCTTGCGCAGGTGGCAACGACTAACGCGCGCACGCAACCGAATCGTCAGGGTATGATCCGGCCGATTCCCGGTGAGCCGGCGCCGATTTCGCCGCGCAACGGTGTAAAGGTAGCGGACCTGCACCCCTCGTTTACGTGGTTCAGTGTGCCGGATGCGAAAGGCTACGTCGTGCAGGTGCGGCGCATCGAGCCGCTCGCCGGCCGCCCCGAGCGGTACGAAGTCGGCAACGACACGACCTGGACGTATACGGCAAGCGCGACGCCGCTGATTCCTGGTGGCGTTTACGAGTGGACGGTCGCGGCCGCCGGCACCGGTCGCCCGGCAACCGTACAGCGCTTCCGCGTCGTCGGCAGCGATGATTACGCGCGCATTGCGAGCACGATGAATGAGCTGGTCGGCGCGGGCATCGATCCGCTGGGCGATGGTCTGTTCCTGACCGCGCTCGCGTACCGCGATGCCGGCCTGATGTACGATGCGAGCCACGTCCTCGATCGGCTGGCCGACAATGGCGCGAAGGGTCGCGCGTACTACTTGCTGCGCGGCGAAGTGCTCGACGCGCTGGGTGATCTGGATGCAGCGGCGAAAGCGTTCGCGAGCGCCGATGGGGAGCCCAACATCTAATGAGTCGTGTAGTGGCTGAAGTAACGCAGCAGGAGCCGCCGCTGGCTTTACTCTATTACGGTGATGATGCCGTGCTCGAGGGCCTCTGGCCCGCCCTCGCGCAGGAGCGCATCGAAGTTCGAGGGCCGGAGTCACTGACCGCCGCTGTTGCGGACCTGCCATCCGTGCTTCTGCTCGATGAGCACATGGTCGAGCGTATGGCGGACCCGCACGATTTGTTGAAGAAGCTGCCTGATCACGTGGTGGTAGTCGCGGCAAACGAAGACGTCGAGACCATCGTGGGCAGCAGCCGCATAATGCTCATGCTGCCTCGCTCAGGTGATGCGGAAGCCCGGTTGCGCGTGCTGCGCGCCGGCTACCAGCTCGCCGCAGCCAAGCTGAATGCGGCGCGAGCCGATCGCGAGCTGGCGCGTTCGCGCAATGAGCTGTATCAGCTGCACCGCATCGGCATGGCGCTCATGACCGAGCGGGATCCGGACAAACTGCTCGTGCGCATTCTCGAGCAGGCCCGGCGTCTCACGCACAGCGACGCAGGCAGTCTCTACCTGGTCGAGCCGGATGATGCGGGCGGCAAACGGCTACGCTTCAAGCTCTCGCAAAACGACACACTGCCGGACCTGCCGCTCGTTCAATTCACGCTGCCCATCAGCACCGGCAGCCTCGCCGGCTATGCGGCGCACACAGGCGAGCCGCTCGTCCTCGCGGATGCTTACGCGATCCCGCCGGACGAGCCTTACTCGTTCAATCGCAGCTTCGACGAGCGTACTGGTTATCGCACCAAATCCATGCTGGTCGTGCCCATGATGGATCACCGCGAAGACGTGGTGGGCGTACTCCAGCTGCTTAATCGAAAGAATGACAGTGGCGCGCGCATTAACAGCGAGGAGGCCGCTGAGCGGTATGTCCTGCCTTATGGTGGCCACGAGCTTCAACTGGTGCAGTCGCTCGCGGGTCAGGCCGCCGTGTCGATCGAGAACTCACAGCTCTACGCGCAGATCGAGCATCTCTTCGAGAGCTTTGTAAAAGCAGCCGTCACGGCGATCGATCAACGCGATCCAACCACAGCCGGTCATTCGATTCGCGTGGCCACGTTGACCGTCGACATCGCGGCAGCGGTGGAGCGTGGCGGCGAAGGCCCGTACCGCGACGTGAACTTCACGCGCGACCAGATGAAAGAGCTTCGCTACGCGGCCATGCTGCACGACTTCGGCAAGGTCGGCGTGCGTGAAGAAGTACTGGTCAAATCAAAGAAGCTGCCGCCCTTTCTCTGGGAACGCGTGCAGTCGCGCTTCGACCTGATCATCCGCTCTGCTGAAGTCGAATATCACAAGAAGCGCGCTGAGCTGCTGCTCGCGCACGGCGACTCGGCGCAATCGCTGCTGCTCAAGCTGGAAGAGGATTTCCAGCAGCGTGCGGACGAGCTACGCCGCTTTCACGAGGCCGTGCGCGGCGCGAACGAGCCGACCATTCTGCCGGAAGCCGCCGCGGGCATTCTCGATGATATCGCGAAGCACAAGTTCCTGAATGCGCAGGGCGAACCGGTGCCGTTCCTCGATGTGGATGAGCTTCATTTCCTGAAGATTCCGAAAGGCACGCTGAACGAGACCGAGCGCCTCGAGATCGAGTCGCATGTCGAGCAGACGTATCGCTTCCTGACGCAGATTCCATGGACCGAAGACTTGCAGAATCTGCCGGTCATCGCGTATGGGCATCACGAAAAGCTGAACGGCAAAGGCTACCCGCGCGGCGTCGCGGCTCCGGAGATTCCGATCCAGACGCGCATGATGACGATCGCCGACATCTTCGATGCGTTGACCGCATCGGATCGCCCGTACAAGCGCGCGCGGTCAGCCGAAAAGGCGCTTAGCATCCTTCAGATGGAAGCGAAGGATGGGCTGGTGGACCAGCACCTCGTCGACCTCCTCATCAAGGCCGAAGTCTACAAGAAAGTACTCGAGCAGGATTGGAGAGAACTGTAATCAGCAGTGATGGTGAGAGTGTGAGAGTGTGAGAGTGTGAGAAATTCCCGCACTTGCTCACACTCCCACAGTCCCAAATTCTCACACTCTCATGCAGTCTAGTCCACGGGCTTCCGCGCCCACCAGTACAGAATCACCGCCAGCCCGATAAACATCACAACAGCCACCAGATTGCCGGCCGCAATGTCAGGCCACCACTGCGCGCCGAAGTCGAACGGGGCGATGCCGGGCTCTGCGCCTGCACGTGCTGCTTCCGCCGCGACCGCGGACCGCCTGGCCTCGATTGGCGCAACCACCAGCAAGCCGGCGAGCGCGCCACCGGCGATCAGTCCGGATGCGAACAGGGCTCCGCTACTGACCTCGCTTTCGGCGTGCGCGGCTCCCGCCTTCGCGGCGCTCGCCCGATCAACCAGCCAGCGCACGACGCCGCCCAGGAAGATCGGCGTCGTCGTCGCAATCGGCAGGTAAGCGCCCACGGCAAAGGCGAGCGAACGTACTCCCGCGAGCTCGAGCATGATGACAATGAACACGCCGAACAGCACGAGTCCCCACGGCAGACTGCGGTTCAGGATGCCGTTGATCACGGTCGACATGAGGACCGCCTGCGGCGCGGGCATGTCAGCGGAACCAATGCCCGGTGACTCCTGCCATTCGATACGCTGCGCGGCGGCATCGTAGTAGTAGCGGCCGTCCGGAATCGTGCGCGAGCCGATCACGTTGAGCAGCTGATAGTCCTTGTCGGCGAATGTTACGTCGCCGATGACGCGCGCCTCGGCGCCGAGCTGCGCTACCGCGATGTCGCGGCGGTCGATCGTCGTGTATGCGCGGTTCAGATAGGTCAGCGTCCAGCCGATCACGGCTACGGACGCGAGCACGCCAATGATCAGCGCGATTTGCTGGCGGTACGGTGTCGCACCGACGAGGTAGCCGGTCTTCAGATCCTGTGAAGTTGCGCCCGCGTTCGCCGCTGCGATGCATACGACCGCGCCCACCATCAGCGCCACCGCGGACCACGCGCCGCCCACCCAGCCGATCGCGACGAAGATGAGACAGGTCGCCATCAGCGTTGCGATGGTCATGCCCGAAATCGGATTCGCCGAGCTGCCAATGATGCCGACAATGCGGCTCGACACTGTGACAAACAGGAAGCCGAAAATGACGATCAGCACCGCGGCAATCAGATTCGCGAACGCATGACCGGGATTGATGTTGAGACTGAGCAGTGCCCACACGCCGAGGACCATTACGAGCGAGCCGATCAGCACCAGATTCATCGGCAGGTCCTGCTCGGTGCGACCGCGTGCGCCGACGGCACCGACACGCTCCTTCGTAAGATCCGCATAGCCTGCCTTGAATGCGCCGAAAATAGTCGGCAGCGTACGAGCCAGGGTGAACAGACCAGCCGCCGTCACTGCGCCCGCGCCAATCGGCCTGATGTAGGCTGACCAGATTTGCGGCGGTGACATGTCTGCGATTGGAATCGTGCCCGGGAATACCGGTCCGGGAATGTTCGTCCCGAAAAACTTTATGAGCGGAATCAACACCAGCCACGACAACACGCCGCCGGCGAAGATGATACCGGCTATGCGAATCCCAATGATGTAGCCGACGCCGAGGTATTCCGGCGTGGTCGTACCGGCAATGGTGCCGCCGTTGTACCAGCGGGGTGAGTAAGTCGGCTGGCCATTCCAGAGGCGCAACCCCTCATGCAGAATCTTGTAGAAGGCCGCGACGCCGAAGCCCGCGAACACGCGTCCCGCAAACGAACCACCTTTTTCACCGGCAATCAATACATCGGCGCAAGCCGTACCTTCGGGATAGAGCAGATTGCCGTGCTCCTTCACGATCAGCTGTCTGCGCAGCGGGATCATGAACAGCACGCCGAGAATGCCGCCGGCCAGCGCAATCCAGAAAATGCGGCCGATCTCGAGACCGAAGCCTAGGAAGATGAGCGCGGGCAGTGTGAATACTACGCCTGCGGCTACCGACTCACCGGCGGAGCCCGCCGTCTGCACGATGTTGTTTTCCAGAATCGTCGAGCCGAAGCGCTTCAGGATAGCGATCGCCAGCACCGCGATGGGTATCGATGCACTGACCGTCAGCCCGGCTCGCAGTGCCAGATAAACCGTGACCGCGCCGAAGACAATTCCGAAAAATGCGCCGAAGAGAATTGCGCGAAGGGTAAGCTCGGGGACTTCCGTTGCATCGGGTACGAACGGCCGGAATTCCTCAGCCATGCTCGGTTCTCCCGTTGGGGTAGTTCAACCTGTCAATTGCACGTGGTTATTGCAAATGCTGCCGGAACCACTGCACGGCCGCGCCCGCATACGCCTCGGCAAGCGGTGGCCAACGTCGTACCACACGAGCTGCTTCTGCGCTGATCCAAGCAGCCCCAACACCTGCTCGGCGTCCTGCTCCGTATAAAACGAATGTCACGCCGGCCACGCCCACCTTCAATCGCTGCTCGACGGCGCCCAGAAAGAACGTGGTCATGCCGCCCAGGCTCAGTCCGAGCACGCCGATGCCGTCGATCAATACAATCGCGGGGAAACGCGCGACGCCATTCTTGGGAAACGCGATCAGGCCGGGCACGCGCGAGTTGCGCCAGCCGTCGATAATGAACTTTTCTCGCCTGAAGGTGAT
>JBQTID010000249.1:0-7049 GCA_052389275.1 Gemmatimonadota bacterium
GTCGCCGGCTTGAAGAGCTCGGCATAGTTGGAGGGTAATTACATGGCCGAGATTAATTGCGAGGAGGTAAACTGCGAGCGTGTGTATGAGTTGTTCAACTCGCTTGCTGAGTTGTCGCCGGAGGATCAAGCATTGGTGGCGCGCGTAGCGTTGCAATGTTGCTTTACGGTGTTACAGGACGTTACGGAGATGGATGAGGACGGGCTACGCACGGCGCTGGCAGCCGGCGCACCCATAGCGATTCCGACCGGTGGAACGGCGGGTGGCACTGTGACCGCCGGGACTTTGCTTTCTTGGATTGGCGCGGTAATCCTAATCGCCCTGATTATCAACCGTTTCGCTCCTGTTCGAATCGAGTATCGTTGTTCACTCTCCGGCGTCCACACGATTCTCAGGCTCGGTAAAACGATTTGCACCTATGATTGCGATCCTGGCGGTGCCGGGAAGTGGGTCCTGGTGAGGCCAATTAACGCGCTTTGCCCCACCCGAATCGTCATTTCGTTTGGGCTCTGAACCGTTTCATAACCAATCCTGAACAGAACCTGAGCCAAACGAGACAACATGCCCACGAAGCAGCGTTACCTCGATTCCGACATGGTGACGGTCTACGAGACCGGCCCCGACGGCAAGAAGCAGCGCCTCGCCACGCTGCTGTGGGGCGACGTCGTCAAAGTCATTGGCAAGTCGGGCGATTACTGGAAGCTCGATTTCACGACGCGCAGGTGGGACGCCGCGAAGAAGCGCTACGTCTGGGACAAGCACGACGCGTTCATCTCGGGCAAGACGAAGTTTCGTGACGGGCCGCTGCTCAAGGTTCGTTTTGTCGACGTCGGCCAGGGCGACGGCGCGATCGTCGAATCGCCGCGCGGCCAGATCGTGCTGATCGATGGCGGCGAGGAAGACCATCTCTACAACTACTTCACCGCCGGCTGGGCGCATTTGCTGCGCAACAAGGCGGTCGAGCTGGCCGCGATCGTGGTCACGCACGGCGATGCCGATCACTTTGGCGGGCTGACGCGCCTCGTCGACGGCTGGGGCCCGAAAGGCAGTCCGCCGGTCGCGACGTCGCGCGTCTTCCACAACGGCCTGGTCAAGCGCCCCGGCGGCACCAAGGACCTGCTCGGCAAGACCGTGAAGAAGGATGGTGTCACGTACGTCACGGATCTGCACGACAATCTGCTGAACACGCCCGACAAGCAGCTGAACAAGCCGGTCCTCGCGTGGAAGAGCGCGCTTATCAAGCTGAAGCACGCCACTAGCGGTTTTTCCATTCGACGTCTTGCCTATGGCGACGACGCTGCCTTCGACTTCCTGCGTACCGAAGACATCGACGTGCAGGTGCTGGGCCCGATCGTCGAGAAGGTGAATGGCAAGAACGCGCTGCGCTTTCTCAAGACGCCCGGCAGCAGCTCGCTGCCCGCGAGCCACACGATCAACGGCCACTCGATCGTGCTGCGCCTGACGTACGGCAACGTGCGCATGCTGTTCGGCGCGGACCTGAATGACGAGAGCGAGCAGGCTCTGCTGAAGCGGGCGCGGGCGGATGGCATATCGCTGACGAGCGAGGTGCTGAAGGTCCCGCATCACGGCAGCGCAGACTTCAGCGCGTCGATCCTGGACGCGATCAGGCCGGTCGTGAGCGTGATCTCTTCCGGCGACGAGAGTGGTGCCAAGGAATACATCCATCCTCGCGCGGGGCTGGTCGGCGCGCTGGGCAAGTATTCGCGCGGCACGGTCGAGCGACCGCTCATCTATGTGACGGAGATGGTCGCATTCTTCCGGAAGCACGGGCTTGCTACCGTTCAGAAGCTTTCTGCTAGTACGCGCAAGCCGTCGGGGAAGGCGTTCGATGTGCGCAATGCGTACGAGAAGACCTCCTTCGGCATCGTGCATATCCGGACGGATGGTGAGCGCGTGCTGGTCGCGACGCATAGTGGGCGGCAGGATAAGAAGGAAGCGTATGCGTTTTGGGTGGATGAGAATGGGGCGGTGGAGTTCGAGGATGTGCCGAGGATCTTGTAGGTAGGTCGCAGAATATCTTTTTTTTTTGGCAGAAGCCAACGACGGCGTTGTGGTCGATGTTTGGGACCAATGCTGGTTTTGGGTGAGAGGACCAAGGTATAACTACCGTTCATGCCCGCTCGATTGACGTCTTGCGGCGACGCGCATCCTTTGGTCTCTGGCGAAACGCACGGAGCGCAGCTTCATTCCAATCGCGCTGAAACTGCGGCGTCGCTGAGACGACTCCGGCAAACGTTTGCGCTTCATTGGATGCGACGACTGCACAAATAGCGGTGGATTGACTAGAGCGCGGCAGTCTACACGCCGTTAACAGTTTCCCGCTTATATCCTAACCTTCACATCAACATCGCGATGGCAATAGAAACGATTCATAGCTTCTTAACTCACGCCTCCAGAGGCGTCGATCCGCAGCCCGAAATCGGCGGTACGGCGATCGCATTAGCTGGTGACCTCTTTGAGATGTTGCAAGACGTATATGTGAGGGCGCCGAATGAGTGTGACATTGAGATCATGTTTCAGCCAGACGAGCGCGGTCGGCAGAATAACGTCTCTCGTGATCTCATATTAGGCTACACACGCGGCCCGAGTATTCCGGCGGGCCGAGCCATTGCAGACCGCCTACAACAAGTAACGACCCGGCGATCCGGGATGGGCCTCCTATTTCTGATCAAGGGAAAGGAGGGGCGCGAGCACCGCTTGGTCATTGCTCGCTTCCCGGCGGATTCCGGGATCGTCGCTGAAGAACGTGCGCGAACGCTGACCGTCGAGTTCATCGAGCGTGTCTTTATGCGAAATGCAAAGGCATACAAGAGCGCCTTGTACAAGACGACTGCCCTAGCTGCGGGCTTCTGGGAGGGGCAGGCCGTCGATAGGCAGATATCCGGTCCGCAGGAACTATCTCAATACTGGATTGGTGACTTCCTACTCTCGGATCTACGGACTACAGGTCCCGCCGGAACAAAGCGTCTGGCAGTTGCACTCCGCACAGCTATACGTACCGTCGAGGATTTGACAGTCAGGCGCGAGCTTATCTCCGCCTCGGATATGATAAAGAATCAAGATGGGAGGGCTGTCAGTGCCAACGGTATCCTTCGGACCCTCCGAATCAGTGAGCCTGCGATCGCCGCCCTTAGATCCCAGTTCCCTCGGCCGGAGCTGATGGACGAACGTTTCATTCTGGATCGCGAGGAGTTCGAGAGGCATGCGCCATACCGGATGGTTGAATTAGACAACGGCGGCGTGCTGATAGCTGATGATGCCCGATTCAACGAAGTATTTCAGAGGCAGGAGCTAAGGGTTGCCGAGAACCGCGTGAGGTACATTACCGAAGGCATCATCGTAGATGAACGTCTGAGAAAGACGAAGTAACCATGACCCACACCCTCCTCGAGTACTTAGAACGATATCCTTCCTTAGTGCAGGTCGCAGAACAACTCGAAGGCCTTCTGCGAGACCATCTGCAAGGCGTACCTCATGTCGATCGGGTCAGTGCGCGCGCAAAGGATCCAGAACGCTTTGCAACTAAGGCGGAAAAGACCGAGAACGGGGTGTCGAAGTACGAGGCTCCTTTCGAACAAATTCAAGATCAGCTGGGGGCGCGGATTACGGTTTTGTTTAAGAGTGATATCGAAGCTGTCACCGACGTTGTTAAGAGATACTTTCCGCGGATCGAGGAGCAGGAGATCGCGCCGGACAATCAGTGGACCTTCGGATACTTCGGGAAGCACTTCATACTCGGTGTTCCGAGGGACGTTGTCCCCGTGGACGTGCCTAGGGAGCACGTGCCTGCCGTGTTTGAACTTCAGGTCAAGACGCTGTTCCAACACGCTTGGTCGGAGGCGAATCATGATCTTGGCTATAAGCCGAAGGGTGAGCTGTCGGATGATCAGTTACGGCGGTTCGCCTACACGGCCGCACAAGCATGGGGGGCCGACCGGGCTTTTGACGAGCTATGCCGCGAGCTGGCAGAACAAGGCCAGGAACCCGCCGCCCGGGATCAAGTTTGAAGTGCAACAATTCTTACATTTTCTCATATAGCTCCGCGGGGTCAGGAAGCCGTGCCGCTTCCGCGGCGGGTTGTTGAGATCTGCGGCGATGTTCTCGTTCGTTCCGCGTTCCCAGGAATGATGCGGTGTCGCGAAGTAGACGGTGGCGTTCGTCGAAGCTTCGATGATCTTGTAGCCGTGGAATTCAGTGCCGTTGTCGAGTGTAAGGGTGCGGACCGGCCGCGCTGCGCTTCTAATGATGGAAATCGCGCGGCGATTGGCGGCTTCAACGGTGCGCTCGGCGAGTTTTCCGATGAAAACGTATCCGGTCTTCCTGTCGACGAGGGTCAGCACGCAATGCTTGTCCGAACCGCCGATCATGGTGTCGCCTTCGAGATGACCAATGCGCGATCGCTTCTCGGCAGCTGCGGGCCGCTCGGAGATGTGACGCTTCCCCGCGAGGCGGCCGCGCGAGTCATAGGCACCGTAGCGTTTACGTCGGCGTTTGCGTGCACCGCGCAAGAAAACATGCAGTGAGCCGCCGCGCAGCATGTCGTTCCATATGTAACGGTAGATCGTCTCGTGACTGATGCGCAGCACGCCCTTTCGCCTGAGACGACCGGAGATCTGCTCCGGGCTCCAGTACTCCTGGAGTTTCTCACGCACCAGCGCCCAGTGTTCTTCGCTGAACTGCCAGTTGCGCCGGGATCGAGTTCGTCGGCCGCGGGTGTAGTCGTCTGCAGTGATCGGCTGGTAACCGCCGTCTTCGCGAGCGTTACGCTGGAGCTCGCGGCAGATGGTGCTTCGGTGGCGGCCTAATGCCCTGGCGATCTGCGCCGGCTTGTACCCTTGTTTTCGGAGCGTAGAAAGTGCATATCGCTCTTCAGAGGTGAGCTGGTGATATCTCACGAGTCTCGACTTTCTCTTGGCGGAGAATTCCGAAACTCTGCGGTGGACCAGCTCACCTGAACCTCTACGGCTGTAAAGCCCGTTTGTTGCTTAGTATGTGAATTCGCGGCGCATAACAAAAAGGTGAAGCTGACCCAGTCGTACGCCGACGTACGGTCCCATGTGGTGGCCAAAGCCCTTGCAATATGCGCTTTCATCCTCTTCGCGATCTTAGCATTTCCGGTTGAACTGGCCGGTATTGCCGCGTAGTCGCCCGCCAATCGCGCCTCGACGCCGCATGGCGAGCGCGTAAACGATAAAGCGTGAGCGGCGACTTTGCTGCTGCTGCGCAGCTCGCAAAACGCATTCAGAACGGATTGTTGGTCACTTTTTTGGAGGAATGAACATGATTCGGCGTTGGCTATCCCCGCTTAAAGGAGCTGCAGCCACCATCTCCTTCAGCAGGCTGATGATTGTTCTCGCACTCATAATTCTAGCCGTGGGAGTGAGCCCGGTTGCCCGCTACTTCCTGTCGGGGTGGATCACGGATTATACGTACGGCTGGATCTCCACAAACCTCGGCTTCGACCATTATTTAGCTTTGTTCGCGACAGCGATGATTCTGGTCGCCGTGGCTTTCATAGGATTCGCAACCGCAACCGCTGTTCTTCTGCAAATCCCGACGAAGCGGGCATTAGTGGTAGGCGCGGCCGTCTCCGCAATCGCTGCCAGTTCCATCTACACGGTCGGGAGAGACATCTGCTTCGATCGAATTACAGGCCACCCACTACGATACTATGCGGAAACTCCGAGCGGGCTAAAATTCAGCTCACGCCCTGGAACTGAGCCAAGTTGGGGAATCTCTTATACCGCGTTTACGGCCGCAGACGCGGCCCGTCTAAAGCAAACTTGCAATGTCTTGGGCGCTTCCGAAACCCGCGCGGTAACGTCCCAGCCGGACTCTCCGCAGGATCGCTCGCATGCACCGCCACCTAATCGAGTAGCACTCGAACGGATTGACCAGCTTGAAATATTCAACCCGAAGACTGGTGAGGCACAATTGTGGTATGCCCGCAGTGGCGACGGCAGCTTTGACCTTTTTGATCAAGGTGGAATTCATCCGCAAACAGGCATGCCCCTTCTCCCCGTCGATACCGCCATCGTCCGTGTGCTCCGGCAACGTCCGCCCACCTCCGAGCGAGACGCCGACCGAGAGCAAGCTCGCAATCCTGTACAAGCCCATCTCGGAGGAAATTACCGGTCCGGCCAGCGTGATGTGTCTGGCGCTTGTCACACAGGGGTACCAGTAGCAGTAGTAGCGGTGCTAGACGGCCGTCCCGAATTCGCGGTGTCAGCAGAAGTCGCTGCGTCTTTGGGAGGAAGAACGGACTGCTTCACGCCCACATTTATCACCAGCGGCGCGTTTGCTAATGCTTTGGAGGGCGATTTCGAGCCGCTTCAACGCCTAAGCGGAACGCGTATGGCAGCGAGAATTGTACTGATAGGACTGCGAAGCACCGCAGAGCACGTTATCCCGGAAGGACGCAACTTAGAAAAAGTTACAGTGCAAGCACTTGTTCGGGTCTACGAGATGTCCGGAGACCGAAGCTCACGCACAGTCTCGTTGTCAAGCGTTGGATTGGGGTTTGACGTGACAGCAGGGTACGCGCAAGCGCGCGCTGGTGCCGTAGAACAAATTATCAGATCTCTACGATGAGTCGAATCGTTACCGAAGCCGATACAAACCTCAAAAGGATTATTCATATGTCCACACGTACCGTTGGGATGGCCATTATTATAGTCATACTTGGCAATCCGGGGTGGGTTAGGGCTCAAGCTACCGAAATCAACAGGGTGGCACCCACTCTCGCCAAAGCCATTGCCGCATCAGGCGCGAAAACTGTAGCTGTAGCTGACTTCACGGATCTACAAGGCAGAGTGACCGAGTTAGGTCGACATCTGGCAGAAGAACTATCCGTCGCGTTGGTGAACACGGAAATGGGTTTGCGAGTCGTCGACCGTGGTCACATCCGCGCTCTACTCGATGAACACAAGCTCGCGGCGCAGGGGATAATTGATCCGTCAACCGCCGCCGAACTAGGAAGGATAGCAGGAGTTGAAATTCTGCTCACAGGCAGCATTTCGGAAGTTGGG
>JBQTID010000250.1:0-12816 GCA_052389275.1 Gemmatimonadota bacterium
GAGAGTGTGAGAGTGTGGGAGTGTGGGAGTGTGGGAGTGTGGGACCGTGGGATCTCACGTCTCACATTCTCACATTCACACACTCTCACATTCACACACTCTCACATTCTCTGCTCAGTGGTTCACCGGCACCGCTTCGATTGGCGACGGGTCCGCCTGCATCAGGAAGTCCGCTTCGGCCTCCGGCGAGGCGTACTCGTACGCGCCGCGATACACGGTTGGTGTTACGCCGCCCCAGTTGCCGTGCGGCGGCGGCGACGGCGCGCTCCACTCGAGCGAATTGGCTTCCCACGGGTTCTCGCTCGCGCGTTTGCCGCGGAACAGGCTCCAAATGAAGTTGAACGCGAACAGCAGCTGGGCCGCCCCTAGAATCAACGCCGAGATCGTGATGAAAACGTTGGTGTCCTGCATGCGCGCGATGTGCGGGTACTGCGTGGGATCATACAGGCGGCGCATCATGCCGCCCGATCCGAGCATGTGCATCGGAAAGAACGTCAGATTGAAGAAGATGAATGTGAGCGCCCAATGTACCTTGGACAAAGTCTCGTTCATCAGCCGCCCGAACATCTTCGGATACCAGAACGTGATGGCTGCGAAGATGCCGAACAGGCTGCCGCCCACCAGCACGTAATGGATGTGCGCGACCACGAAGTAGGTGTCGTGCAGCGGGATATCCACCGGCGCCGCGGCCAGCGGAATGCCGGACAGGCCGCCGATCACGAATAGCGCGACGAACGACACCGCATACAGCATCGGCGCGTGCAGCCTAATGTTGCCGCGCCACAGCGTGCTCAGCCAGTTGAACGTCTTGATGGCCGAGGGCACCGCGATGATGAGCGTCGTGATCATGAAGAAGCCGCCCAGCAGCGGATTCATGCCGCTCATGAACATGTGGTGGCCCCAGACGATCCAGCCGATGAAGCCGATCGCGATGATCGCCCACACCATCGCGTGATAGCCGAAAATCGGCTTGCGCGCGCCATTGCTGATGATGTCCGACACGAAGCCCATGGCCGGCAGAATCAGGATGTAGTCTTCGGGGTGCCCGACGAACCAGCCCAGGTGCTGCCACAGCAGCGGCTGCCCACCGCTTTCCGGCTTGAAGAAATTCGTGCCGATCGTCTGGTCGAAGAACATCATGATCAGGCCGCCGGCCAGTACCGGAATCGCCAGCAGAATCAACACCGAAGTGATGAACAGTGCCCAGGTGGACAGTGGCAGCCGGAACCACGTCATTCCCGGCGCTCGCATGTTGATCAAGGTCGTGATGTAGTTGACCGACCCCATCAGCGAAGAGAAGCCCAGGATCGTGAGGCTGAGTGCCCACAGCTGCTGTCCGGTCTTCACGCCACTGTAGACGTCGTTGATGCTGAGCGGCGTGTAGCCGGTCCAGCCTGCGTTGGCCGCGCCGGCCGTCACGCCGAAGCTCGCGAGCATCAGCAATCCCGCCGAAAACGCCAGCCAGAACGACATCATGTTGATGCGCGGGAACGCCATATCAGGAGCGCCGATCTGGAGCGGGATCAGATAATTCGCCCAGACGCCGACCAGCAGCGGCATGATCGCGAAGAACACCATGATCGTGCCGTGCATCGTCACCATCATGTTGTAGAACTCCGGTAGCATGACGCCGCCCGTCACCATCGTCTCCGGCAGCAGACCGCCGCCGGGCAGCGGCTTGCCCTGGAAACCGGCCGCTTCATTGTACGGAAACGCCAGCTGCCAGCGCATGGCCATCGCGAGCAAACCGCCCACGAGCAGGAAGAACAGGCTCATGAAGAGGAACTGGATGCCGATGATCTTGTGATCGGTGGTGAAGATGTAGCGCCGTAAAAACGGAATGTGCTCGTCGTGCCCGTGCGCTCCGTGCAGCGGAACCGCTTGCGAGGTCGCGACTGTGCTCATGTTGATTCCTCCAGCCTTTCCATACTCAATGCGAGTGCACGGCCGCGGCCGCAACGGGTGGCGCGGCCTGGCCACCCGCCGCCGCAGTCTGTTGTTGCGTGGTCCAGCTCGTCCACTCATCCGCGGTGTGAACGGTCAGCGATCCCTTCATCTTGTAATGACCCAAACCGCACAGCTCGGCGCACCCGATGCTGAAGCTGCCTGCGCGCGTTGCCTGGAACCACGCCGGAATGTCCATCCCCGGAACCGCGTCCTGCTTGAGTCGCAGCTCGGGCAGGAAGAACGAGTGAATCACGTCCTCGGACCTGAGCGCCACGTGCACCGGCACGTTTACCGGCACGTGCAGCTGATTGCGCCGTACGAAATCATCGGGCGTGTTCAGCTTGTTGTCGGCGCCCGGATACGTGACGTTCCATTCGAATTGCTTGGCGGTGATGATCAGCTCGAGCCCCGCTGGCGGAAAGCGACGCGCATCCTTGATGTCGAGCCATAGGCCGCGACTCGCAACGCCGACCACCACCATGATCAACGCGGTGGCCACCGTCCAGGCAATCTCCATGTTCATGTTGCCATGAACGTAGTGCGCCTTGCGGCCTTCACGATGCCGGTAGCGAATCAGGAAGCTGACGATCAACGCCTCGACCAGAATGAATACCACGAGCAGCAGCCACGCGATGTTGTGGAACATGCTGTCGATTTGCGCGCCGAACGTCGAGATGTCTTCGGGCCAGCGCCAGAACTCCCGCATACGCGCTACCTCAGCTTCCTGGGTGATTATGCGGATCGAGCGGCTTGCCGAGCGGCACGTGCGCGCCCGCCATGCTGGCGCTGTAATTGAATGTCGCGGTCACTGTACCATCCGGGGCGACGGTCACCTGTTGCGTCTGCACGCCATACTGCTCGTGCCACGCTTCGACCGTGTAGGTGCCGGGTGGCACGTTCGTGATGCTGAAGCTGCCGTCGTCGCCACTGACCGCGAAATACGGATGATCCACGACACCAACGTACGACTGCATCCAGCCGTGAATGTCGCATTGCACGGGAACCATGATCTCCGGCGCGTTGAAGCGCTGCGGCGATGAGCTTATGCTGGTCGGCTGGCTGATGTTGAACGAACGGTTAGCGGACGGCTGCGTCTTGATGTTGTGCGCCAAACCGTCGCTGTTCTTGAAGACCAGACCCTGCCCTACCATGACGCCGGTAACGTGCGGCTTGTAGATGCAGCCTTCCTGGTCGATGACCACATTTTCCGATGCAGCCGGGAATTTCGTGGTCAGGCCTTCCTTGATGTAGACAAAGACGTTCTTGAGCTTGCCGTTGTTCGCGATCACGGTCTCGGCTGTGGCGCCACTCGCATGCTTCTCCGCACAGGTCGGCTCTTCGCTCATGTCGATCGCGGCGTTGGCCGGCGCCGTGCCGGAGAAATCCACGGTGCCGTTGATGGTTCCGGCGTTCGCGACCTCGACTGCCGTCTGCTCACCACCTTCGGCCGGCGCTGCTTCCTCGCCGCCACCACCACCACATGCCGTGATTGCCGCAAAGAAAACGGCCATCAGACTGATTGATGCGCGCTTGTCGAACATGCTGCCTCCGGTCGATGGGTTATTACGGTGCTGCCTTTTCGGTGCTCGCCTCGCTTGCTTTGCGCTCCCGCCGCTGAGTACGACGCACCGCGAACAGGCCAAGGCCGGCGGTGAGCAGCGTGGCGATCAGCGGGGTCGCATAAACCCTTTTACTGGGGGGTTCGCCAAGATAAACGAAATACCACGTGCTGAGCGAGCCTTGTATTGCCTGCTCGCCGTTGTCGCCGTCCCACGCGAAGAAAGCGACCGGGATCGGTTGTGCCGCCGCGAAGGCAATCGCGTTGGCCGAATCGGCCGTGGCGAGGCTGCGGCGGAAAACCACACGCCATTGCCCCTGATCAAAGGCGGACTGCGCAGCGAGCCCGCTGCTGCGTGGCAGAGGCGTCAGCGTGCCTGGTCCGCGCCCCTGCATCTCGCTGGCCTGCCCGCGGCTTTGCCAGTGCCAGACGTACACCGGGTCTCGCGTGCTGCCCATGAAGAAGTAAGGCCGCTCCATGGTGGTAGCCACGCGGCGCGGGAACCAGACCGCGAGCGCGTCGGCGGCATCGGCGCCGGTCTGCCCTTCCTTCGGCTCCATGACTTCGCCGATGCGAGCGCGCCATTCCGCCCATGCCGGATCCGGACTGTTCGACCGATCATTCCACGACACGCGCATGACCAGGTCCTTGCCGTCATGCGCGGCCTGAACCCACAAACCTGTCACCGCCGGCGCGAACCAGCGCGGCTTCACGATGATCTGTCCTACCAGTGGAATCCAGAATCGATCGACCTTGTCCCAGAGCGAATCATTCGGCGCAGCCGGCAGCGTCTCGAGACGTTTTGCCTCGATCACTTCGCGGACCGCCGGATCTTCAGGCGTCAGGCTGCGCACGTAATGAGAGATCGCCCACAACTGCTCATCCGTTACGACGCCGCCTTCCAGCGCGTCACTCAGTGACGGCATTGGTGTGCCGTCCATGCCGGTGCGCAGTCGATGATAGATGTCTTCGACGGTGCCGCCGCCGTTGAACAGCCACGGCTGCGTCAGATCTGCGGGCCGGATCGGAAACTCGTGCTCGTCTTCCTGCGTCGATGCGGATGGTCCGTCGCCGCGACCGGCGCGGCCGTGGCATTTCCAGCATTCGAGCTGGTTGAACGCTTCGCGTCCCTGCTCGATCACATCGGCGCCGCCGCCCGGTGCGCGTCCGAGCTCGAGCACATCCGGTTTGTCGGTCTCGAAGAAGCGCGAGAAGGTTTTGAGGTATGCGACGAGGTTGCTGCGCTCCTCACTACTCAGCGCATCTTTCCAACCCGGCATCGCGGTGCCGGGCATGCCTTCGTCGATCACGCGCATGATGTCGGCATCAGTCGGCAGTGAGCCGGAGCGCGTCGTGCGAATCTGATATTGCGCTTTCACGAAGTCACGCGGCCGTGGCAGCATGCGAGCTGCCGCTTCGCCAGCGCCCTTACCATCGGAGCCGTGACAGCCGGCGCACCATTTCTCGTAGGTCGCCTTGCCGGGATGATCCTGCTGCGCATGGGCGGTCATTGCGGTCATTGCGATCAGGGCGATCACCGCGATCATGGCGGTCATTGCGCTCGCCTGGACCGCCTGGACCGCATTGATCGCCTGGACCGCATTCATCGCCCGCATCATTCCTCGCCGCCGCCGTGCGCTTCTTCGGCCCGCGGCGTCCAGCCGGTCTGCTCATAGAGGAAGATGATGACGGCCCAGATTTCATCCTCGGTCAGAATGTCTTCCCATGCTGGCATCGCCGAGTTCCAGGGCGCACCTTCGCGCGGCAGGCCGGGCCCGCCTTTAACGATGCGCCAGAACACGAAGCTTTCCGTCAGCTGCGCAATCGTGCCGTTGTCCTGGAAGTTGGCAGGCACCGGACTCAGCCCGCTCGCAAAGTGACCGTTGCCATCGAGATAGTCGCCATGGCAAGGCAGACAGTTGTCGTAGTAGATGCGTCTGCCGGTCTCGTAATGATCCGGCAGCCGGCCCCGCGCCCGCAGCGGATTATGCAGACCCGTCAGCGCGAGTCTCTGGCCGCGGAATGTGATTTGATTGGGTGGCGCCGGATGAATGGAGCGCAGCGACGGCGGCGCGCTCACTTTTGGCCGCACGCGATCGTACGTCATCCAGCCGACCAGCACAGGCAGCAGCACGAGCAGCAACCCGCGCAGCACGCGCCGGTCCGGGCGCACCATCAACCCCCGCAGCGGTGCCTGAAACTCGGCCCAGCGCGTCTCGTCGGCGCTCACGTAGAGCAGCACCCCGACCAGCACAGTCATCATGTACTGGAGCATGACGCTGCTCGGGACGGGTGCGCTGTGCGTACCGAGCAGTGGCGGCAGGTATGGAATGCCGAAGCGGAAGATCAGCCATGACACGATCAGGACAGTGACCGACTGCCAGAATGGATGACGCAACATCCGCTTCGCTTCGCCACGGGCGCGCGCGATCATTTTTGCCCCGCGAGAAACGTGACCAGCGCCTCGAGCTGCTGCGCATTGAACTGCTGGCCGTAATTCGGCGGCATGATGCCCGCCATTGTCTCGTATCCTCTGGTCGTGTCGGCGCGCGGGCTCAGAATCTTGCGGCGGATGCTGTCTGCGTGGCGACGCACGCCCAGACTGTCGAATGGCGGAGCGATGGTCTGGCCTTCAGTGCCGAGCCGGTGACATGCCAGACAACCTCCGGCCTGGAGCAGCTCGTGTGGATCATTGGAGCCGCCCGCGAATGCGCCACCAGGTGTGGTCGGGGCCGCGCCTGCCGGCGGCTTGTCTGCCTGCGCAACATCTTGCGCCGTCACCGTGACTTCACCGCCTTCGCTCTGGAGATAGGCGACCAGTGTCCAGATCTGCGCGCCCGACAGCGTCCGCCGCGCGTCCGGCATGATGGGCTGATAACCTTCGACCACGTACGCCGCCGGCTCGGTCATCGAGCGATGCAGATAGGCCTTGCAGTCTTCGCCCTGCACGCGCTGCCCGCAGCGCGCACCGATGGTTCCCTTGCCGCCTTCATCCGTGAGCAGATTCGGCGCGCGCGTGCCGAGGCCGTGACATGCGGTGCAGCCACCGGCGCCGCTGAAGAGCTGTTCGCCCGCGGCGACCAACTGCTCGGGGGTCGCGTCGCTCGCGAAGCTCAGCTCCTGCGGCACCTCCGACTGCACTTGCGGGATCATGTTGGCGAGCAGCGTATAAGTGCCGATCGTCAATAGCACGACTGCGCCAACTTTCAGGTTCGTGCCCATATCAGTGCTTCGCCGCTTTCTCGACCAGGCCACCGACCCAGAAGATGAATGCGATCATACCCAGGAATATCAGCACGCACGTGCTGATTACCACGGCCGCGTAACCGAGCGCGGGCGTGGCGGCATCAAGGCTCGTGTCGCGCATGACCTCGAACACGTGCCAATGCTGGCGGATGCCGCTGCGCGCAAACCCCATCAGCCCCATCAGCCAGGTGAAGGTGACGACCAGAACGAACAGCGCGTACTGCGAGCGCGCCGGCATCTGTCCCCAGCGAATCTCGCCGCGCGATTGCGCGCCGCGCGCCATCAGCACATCGATCACGGTGACGGCAATGATGGTGAACAGCACTGCGCCGACCTGGTAGACGCTGAATCCGATGCGGACTATCGCGCTCACGAAATAGCCGTATACGCCGTAGAAGACCACGATCAGCGCGGCGACCACCATGAGCGCACCCTGCGCGATCGTGCCGTTCTTCGCCCACGCGGCCACCGGTGTAATGTTCGCGCGCCTGTACATCATGAAGGAGAGAAACGTCGTCAGGATCATGAGGTTGACGGCCGTGTTCTTTGCGCTCATGACACCCAACACGCCGAGGAACGGGTGGTGCGTGCCACCCATCTGCGCGAGCTCCTCGCGGTTCGCGATCATGGTGTGCGGCGTCGCCCAGACGATTACGCCGAGCACCAGCACCAGCAGCATCCATTTCGTGTAGGGCACGAAGCGCTCGCCGCCGGGGATGCGGCCGAGACCGATCCACAGGTAGTAGTTCGCGGCGAGGAACAGCACGCCAATGAGGAAGGCCTGGATGATCCAGAGCCAGCTCATGAAGCCGCCCATCATCGTGATGCCCATGGACTGGTTGTACGCGTAGATCTCGCGACCGAGCCAATAGCCGGCGAAGGGCAGCACCAGCAGCGCGCTGATCGCGATGAAGTTGCCGATGTAACCCATCCAGTCGTAGTGAGCGCGTTCTTCATCGCTGCGCGCGTTGAGAAAGCGGACCGCCGCGTAACCTGCCGCAATCGCGCCGCCGAACACGACGTTCGCGATGATGCGATGGATGTTGATCGGCATCCAGGTCGCGTTGGCGATCGCGCTCCACAGCTTGACCATGCCGGGCGCCGGGTCCGGCACCGCGTTGGCGGGCGGACTCATCATGTAGCTGAGCCAGCTGTCCGCGATGAACATTACGCAGGTGCCCCACACATTGAGCAGGATGCCGAGCGTCAGATGTGCGAGCTTCGCGCGCCCCCGCTGCCACTGGTCCCAGCCGTAGTAGTACAGATAGAGAGTGAAGGACTCGATGAAGAACAGACCGACATAGATCCACATCGAGACTTCGAAGATGGCCGTGAGATGCGCCCAGAAGCGGGGATACAGCGTGGTCAGGAAGAACAGCAGCACGGCGCCCCAGATGGCGGTGGCGCTGTAGGCGATCAGCAACAGTCGCGTAAACTCCCGCGCCAGCCGATCGTAGCGCTCATCCTTGCCGAAGATGCCGATTGCTTCGACCACTACGGCGAACATCGGTACACCCAGCACGAACGCCGCAAACATCAAGTGGACTTCCGCCGATATCCAGATCGCGTTGCGGCTGCCGATGCCGGGGAAGTTTCGATAGTCCGACTGAGTTGCCGCTTGCGCGAACAGCGGCTCGGCCAACAGCGCGCCGAGCAGAAGCACGGCCGCGCCGGCAGTGAGCAGAACCCAATTACGACGCGCCTTCACGCGGGCTTCGCTCATGACCGAGGCGTGCGCCACCAGAGCCCAACAAAGAGAGCGGCGCCCGCAAACAGCAGCGCGGCAACCGCGGGTGCATCGCGCCACATCAGCCAGATCATCCCTTTGAGCCCGAAGATGAACATGCTCGATACGGCGAACAAAACGAGTGCGCTGGCAAGGTAGACGTTCCGGCGCCTGGTGACCGGTGACTGGTGAGGGGTGGCTGGTGAGTGCATCACGCTATTGCCTCATGAAAAATGGTAGACGCCGTGAAAAGTCGACGGGCATCTCACGCCGCACTGCTTCCATTACTTCAGGCGTGATCGTCGTGAATCCACGCTGTTGTGCAAAGCTCTCGATCCGGTTTGCGACGACGGCGCGCACAAACCCCGGCACGCGCTCGAGTCTCGCTTTCGCTTCGGCGGACCACGCCATCACCGGCTGCGCAGGCGCGGCACCATAGGTTACTTCACGCGCAGCAACTCGTGGCCGCTCGCCGGTCGGCTCGTAGACACACGACGCGTCTTCCGCCATCAAGTCACCCTGGTCGGCCCACGCACGCGCGCGGCAGCCGCCGCACACATCCTGATACTCGCAGCGCCCGCATTTGCCGCCCACGGTGGCGGTCCGCAGGGTCGCAAAGACCGGCGACGCGTGCCACACCTCGGCGAACGACTGCCGCCGCAAATCACCGGCGACTACAGGCAGATACGGGCACGGCGTCACCTTGCCTTCCGGTGTAATGCGGCAGTAGTTGATGCCGCACGGACAGCGCGTGCTGTAGTTCAAGAGCGGCGAATCCGAACCTGCTTCGTGCGCGTGTCGCATGATCTGCGGCTGACATTTCGAGCGCACCAGCATGCGGCCGCGGTATGCATGTTCCAATGCGGCCAACTCGCGCAGCACGTCATCGTTTTCCGCCGGCGTCAACCCGTGCATGCCTTCACCGCGCCCGGTCGCGACCAGGAAATACACATTGAACGAAACCGCGCCGCGTTGCGCCGACCACTCCGCAAGCACACCGATCTCATGACGGTTGCCACGCGTGAGCGACGTTTGCACGATGAAATCGAGCCGTTCCTCCCGCAACCGGTCAATCGCAGCGAGCGTATCGCGTAGAGCGCCGTCGCCGTGGCGGAAGCGGTCGTGATAGCGCTCGTCCAGCGAATCGATACTGACCGCGACGCCCTTCACCCCCGCGCTCATCAACGAACGGATGCGCTCGCGAGTCAGCCGCGTACCGTTGGTGCCGACTACGACCGTCGCGCCGCGCGCGCTCGAATGTTCGGCCACCAGCTCGAGATCGGTGCGCAGCAGCGGTTCGCCGCCCGACAAGATGAACATGGGCGCCGCACTGATCGCGACGATTTCATCCGCAATGCGCCGGCACTCATCGGTGGTCAGCTCATTGTCGGTCGCGTGCCACGAGCCCGCCGCGATGTAACAATGCGCGCACGCAAGGTTGCAACGCCGCGTGAGATTCCACGCGACCACGCTCGGGACCGGACTAATCACCCGTGGCCGGCGCCTGCATGAACTTCTCCATGACGGCGCGCGCTTCTTCGGGCGTCGTCGTCTTGAAATCGACCGGACAGCCGTTCGCCTTCTCTGCGACGTCGCGAATCGGACAGCGCGTAACTCCGGCCGCCTTCGCTTCCTCGATAAACCGCCGCATTTCCGGTGTCAGGCCATCGACACCTTCTGCCGCCGCCTTCAACTGCTTGGTTTGCAGCTCACGAAACATGACGAGCATGGTATCCATGTCGAAGGTGTCCGCCTCGATCATGGCCTGCTTGTTCTCATCCATCACGCGCGTGGTGACGCGCCAGAAATCATGCTCGCGCGCAAACTTTTCGACCGTGTTGCGAGCCAGCGGTCGCGCGATCAGCGGTACCGCGTTCAAACGCTCGAAAGCCTCTTGCGTCCAGACGATCGGATCCGCGGCGGTACGCTCGCGCGTTTGCGCGTGGCCCGTATATGGACATTTGGCTGTCACCATTGCGGCTGGCTCGACATCTTCATCACTGCCGGCCACCGCGGTGCGCGCCATAGCCTGTTGTGCCTTCACCTCCGCAAGCGCCAGCTCTTCGGCCGTGCCAATGCCCATGATCAGCTGCATGTGCGTGGGCAGCAGCTTGCGGATCGCTTCATCCAAACGCTCGTTCGTGACGATCGGCAGTGTGCCGCCGCCATGCGTGTAATGCTCGATCGTAAACTCTTCGACCGCTTTGCGCGCTATGCCCAGCGCGAATGGCGGCACGCGCAGAATGCGCACTTCCGCCTCGGGCGCCCACTCGAGTCCCTGCTCACCATCTGCTTCGATCCATGGGATCTCGTCGGGTCGCACGTCGGTGGTGCCGACCAGCAGGACGTTGGCCGGCGCCAGCCGCGACAGGTTCTCCGCCTGCGAGCCGATGTCCGTGCCATCGATGCGATGACCGCCGTGACGCGCGAGAATCAGCAGCGAGGGCTGCACTTCTTCTAGCCATTGCAGGATGCACTGGAAGGGCTTGCCGATCAGCACCTGTGTGTGCATTTCGACGTCGTCGTATGCCTCATGCATCCGCTCGGCCCGCTTCAGGTTGGCCTGGCAGAGCTTGAGCAGTCCCTTGTCGATAATGTTGTTGTGCAGCTCTTCCTGCTCCTCGAACTTGAAGACTTTCGACGCCTGTGCCGACAGCACGTACCTGATGTTGCCGAAAACGGCGTGGTGATACTCGACGTCGAATGCGGAGCAGACATACAGCGAAGCGCCGAACTCGCGCGCCATCTCCAGTGCGACGCGCATGGCTTTGTATGCGTACGACGAACCATCCACGCAGACCAGCCAGCGCCCGCCTCGCAGCGGCTGATCGTTCTTGACGACCAGGACATCCTTTTCGACTGCGCGCAGCACGCGCGCGGTCACGCCGCCCAGTTGCGAGTAAGGCTGCCGGCCAATGCCGTGCGCGCCCATGCACAACAGGTCGTACGCGCGATCGCTGGTGCCCGCCAGCTTCTCGTCCTGATCCTCAGCTTCCGCGATCAACCGGCCGTTTTCGCCGATCTTCACATCACTGCGCACACGCGTGCCGCCGTCGTACTTGTCCGCGATGTTCGGATCGAAGCCGATCAGGCTGGGCAGCCTGCCGCGCCCGCGATTGGCCTCGCGGATGATCTCTTCGTAATTGATGCCCTCGAGCAGCTGCCGCGTGAGCGGAATGCCGGCAGCATCGCATTTCTTTGCGGCCTGATCGAGAAACGAGTCCGAGATGAGTTGTAGCCCCTTCTCGATCAGCTTATCGTGGATTTTTCTTTGTTTCTTGATTTCTTCGGGAGTTTGGAACTGCGCGGGCAGGCCGGTCTCGAGCTGGCGGAATCGAATGTCGTGAAGTCGCGCCGCGTAAACGTGGTTACCGGTAATGCGGCCGCCGGATTGCTGGCACAACTCTATCGCGCGGTCGATCGCATATAGCGAATCGGTCGAGTTATCGACGGGAACGATAACTTCGCGGTACATAACGGCCTCGTTTTCGGATGCACGGTTGAAGGAATTTCGTGCGATATTTGCGAAAACTTCGGGCTGCAAAACAGCGCGACTACATTATTCCACGCCGTTACCGGGTGTCAAGCGTGCGGGGGGCCTGCTTTCAGATTGCGCGGGCGACCCATCCTCACATCATTGATCGAGCCGCTTGTGGCCCGGCCGATTAGGTCCTAACTCAATGCTCACAAAGAAGAAGCGGGATTTACTCTTCTGCGAACCGATCCGGAGCACGCAATTTCAGTTTGTAACGCCCACGTAAATCTGAAAGCAGGCCCCCTATCACATTCCTTCCAGCCCTAGATCCGTACGCGCCTGGTCCATGATGGCAGGCGTAATCATCGCGATACCATGGTCGCGCGCGTAGTCGGCGTAGATGCGCTTGACCATGCCGCGCACGAAAGCTGGCACGCGCTCGAGCCGCTCGGTCGCTTCATCGTTCCAGGTGACAGCGGCCGCAATCGAGGGCTTCTCGACGAATACCATTGCGCGCGATTCAGCAAGTCCGTTCCGCGTCAATTCAAGCGGTTGTTCCGGAACCGCTCGGCCACCGATCTTCACGCCCAGACTGCTAACCAGCTGCGTCTCCATCGGATTGGTCAGCATCGCCATCTCGTGGCCGCAGCCTGAACAGGTGAAGACCGCCGCCAGCGTGCCGTCACCAGGGAGCTGGCGCTCTGCAAATGTCATAACCTCGTCGCACCGTAGACAGAGAAATTTCATTCGTTCGGAACCTCGATTACCAGCTTCGGGCCGTAAAATTTGGTGTTCTAATCCGGTGTTCTAATCCGGTGTTCTAATCCGGTGTTCTAATCCGGTGTTCTAATCCGGTGTTCTAAT
>JBQTID010000251.1:0-3643 GCA_052389275.1 Gemmatimonadota bacterium
GTGAGATCGGCAAGGGTCTCGGCCTGTCGCTCAAAAAAGCCGATGGCTCCCGTTTGCGCATCGACGATCCGGACCTGGTTCCAATCTGGCACGAGGCGGCCCGTTTAAACATTCCCGTTTTCATCCACACGGCGGACCCGCAGGAATTCTTCAAGGATACAATCGATTACACGAACGAGCGCTGGCTCGAGCTGGCGCTCTTTCCGCAGCGTCGTTACCCGCCGGACCAGTTTCCGAGTTTCGACGCATTGATAGCTGAGCGCGACAACCTGTTTCGGCAGAATCCGAAGACGACGTTCGTCACCGCCCACATGGGCTGGCATGCCAACGACCTCGAGCGTCTCGGCAAGCTGCTGACGGACATGCCGAACGTCTATACCGAAGTCGGTGCCGTCTTGTACGACATCGGCCGGCAGCCGCGCGCGGCGCACGATTTCTTCGTGAAGTTTCAGGACCGCATTCTATTCGGCAAGGACTCGTTTCAACCGGAAGAGTATCCGTACTACTGGCGCGTATTCGAGACGAGGGACGATTACTTCGATTACTATCGTGACTATCACGCGTTCTGGAAGTTGTACGGCATCAACCTCCCCGACGCGGTGCTCAGGAAGGTATATTACGAGAACGCGGCGAGAATTACTCGTTCGGAGATGAGGTAGCGGTTTCTGTACCAGTACGTGCCGGAGTTCCAGCAGTATCTGGACAACTATCCGCGCACAAAGCTCGAGGGTGTAAGCGACGTCGTGTTCTGGTCACGCGACGAGTCGCCATCAAAAACACTTATGAGAGACGCTATCGGCAGTCGCCTTGAACGCGCGCGGCGTCATCCGCGCGCGTTCAAGCCGTGATCCGTTCAGTTATTGAAGCGTAGTGTGATACCGACGGTCCGCGCCTGATTGGTCAGATAGCCCACACGCGCGCGCGTTCCCCGCTCCTGGTCCAGGGCAAGGAAAGCTCGTTCGTCGGTCAGATTGTTGCCATAAAGCGCGACTTCCCAGGTCGCGCGCGTCAAACCGAGCCGCACGTTCAACAGGTTGTAGCTCGGCATCTCCGGATCGAATCTGAATGTTGACTGCGTCAGCGGCCCGCCGATCGTGTTTGCCTCAAACGAGTTCAGGTTTACGGTGCCGAAACCCGCGGCAAGATCGCCGATTTGCGTGAAGCGCGAACCAACGTGCTGAAATGTGCCCGTCACCGAAGCCAGCGAGCCGCGCAGCGGCCAACGGTAGGTGGCGGCGGCAGCACCCTGGAAGCGCGGCACACTCGGCAGGCGGTTGCCCTCTTCGATGCCCGATACCACGGTGACTTGCCCGCCCGCGGAGGTAGAGGTCAAGGTCGACCTCAGCTCGGAGTCGTTCAAGCTGCCGGACACTGAAAAGTCGAAGCGCTCGCTCGGCGTTGCTGTAAATTCGGCTTCAAGACCCTGGCTGCGAGCTTTCGGCACGTTGAATATGAGTCGCGAAGAACAGGAGCCCGCGGTCACGGTCAATTGCAGGTCGCTAATGTCCATGTAGAACGCTGACACGTTGAGGGCGGCACGACCGCCCATCATGCGTGACTTGGCCCCCACCTCGTAGTTCCATGCTGTTTCGTCCTGCCACGTCTCTCGGCCGCTGAACGTTGCCAGGTCCTGAGCAGTGCATAGCGGCACGTTGAGTGGATCGTTGATTCCGCCCAGACGAAAACCCCGACTGGCCTGAGCGTTCAGCCTCAGGTTATCGGACGCCCTGAAGCTGGCGATGACACGTGGTGCGAAGCCGTCAGCATCGATGGAGCCGGGCTGCGACACTACGGCCGTTCCGGTGCTATCGTGGGCGAAGATGCCGTCGAAGATCTGTTCGCGCTCCTCGTCGAAGTTGTAATAGCGCAAGCCACCGGTCAGATCTAACCGCTCGCCAACCGATACCGTTCCTTCCCCGAAGATTGCGACCTGCTTCAGGTCATACGACAGATCGGAAAAGAACAGCACGTCGCGCGGAGCTCGCAGCCCTCGCGTCGGGATGCCGGTCGCCGCCTCGAAGCCCGCCACCAGCAGGCTCTGGCCGTAGTCGCGCTCGTTGCTGCTGTAGAAACCGCCCACCACCCACTCGAGGCGTTCGCCGCCTCCACCCAGGCGCAACTCCTGTGTCACCACCTTGGATGTGGTTGCATCATCGAGAGGAGAGTCGAGCGTGAAGACACTTTCCGGAAGACCGATGCTGCCGCCGGTAATACTCGAGGTCAGAGCGCCGGCGTCGCGCACCACCAGCACGTCGCGCGACGTGTAGGACGTGATCGATGTCAGGTTCACACGTCCGAAGTCATATCGCAGATTCAGGTCGCCTAGCAGGAAATCGTCGGTAAAGGGCTCATCGATCTGAGTGAAGAGCTCGCGCTCACCGAGAGTGACGGGTGGCCGCGAGGTCGTGAAGGGATTCGCCAGGATGTTGAATGCGTCGATGCGGTTCCAGCCATCCATCTCGACTCTCTGAAAGACCACGCGTGGCGTTATGCTAAAGCCTTCGCTCGGGACGAAGCTGACGGACGCACGCACGCCCGTTCGGTCACCACTGTTGACGTTATCATCGATGCTGAAGTCGGGTTGCACTGCGTCCATGTAGCCACCGAGCCAGCTTTGATAGCCCGCCACCCGAACGGCGGCTTTCTCGCCAAGCGGCAAGTTGACGCCGAGCTTGAGCGTGCCGCCGGGACTGCCGCCGTCGATTGCACTGCCGCCGACCTCACCGAAGAACCTGCGCGCGCCCAGCTCCGGCTGATTGGTGATATAGCGCACCGTACCCGACAACGAGCCGGACCCAAACAGAGTGCCCTGCGGACCGCGCAACACCTCGACGCGTGACAGGTCAAAGAGATCCAGATCAGGGGTGAACAACGATAGTGAGATAGGTACTTCGTCCAGGTATGCGCCGACCTGCTCCTTGACGCCAGGCTGGTCGCGGGCAATCTGACCAGATGACGCACCGCGCATGGCAACCTGACTCTGGCCCGGGCCGAGATTCTGCACACTGAACCCGGCCACGTTGGCTGCAATGGCTTCGATATTCTCTGCCCCGCGACTACGCAGCACGTGCGCGGTCGGCGCGGCGATGGAGAAGGGCACGTCGGTCAGCTCCTGCTCGCGCAGCATCGCCGTGACTGTGATCGGCTCGAGCAGCAACGGCTCCAGTACGATGTCGAAGGCTGCGGCTGCGTCCCCCGTAATCCGAACGTCATCACGCGCAATTCGGCGAAAACCGAATAGCGATGCGGTAACGGTATAGTCGCCGGGTGCGAGGCCCGAGATAGTATAACCGCCGCCGGTGTCCGTAGTTGTACTTCTGGAGGCGCCCGTTGCCTGGTTCGTCACCGTGACGGTCGCGTCGGCCACCGCGACGCCGTGCGCGTCGCGCACCACGCCGGAAATCCGACCGTTGGTCTGCGCGTGGGCGGGAACGCCGTACAGGACGACTGCCAGCGCGATGAAGCCCAAGGCGCGGCTGCCCGGATTAAACATGGAAGCTCTCCCCTCGAAGTATGGGTGTGCAGTGTAACTGGAATGTACCGTTGGTAATCAATCGATCATTCTATTGTCAAGATCGACGAAGCGCATGTCTACAGAACTTCCGCCATCGCGGCTGGAATGCTATCTCGGTCCGGGACTTTC
>JBQTID010000252.1:0-5305 GCA_052389275.1 Gemmatimonadota bacterium
CAGAGTACGCTGTAAAACCGCGACGGTCTGCGTCGCGCCCTGCCTTCACCCATGGCTGCCCGTTTTTCAGCAACCTGCTAGAACTCTTCCGGCTCGAACTCGATGCCGAGATGTTCGAGCAGGCGATTCTCGATTTCCAGTCTGGCCGCTTCACTTTCCAGCGTGCCGATGCGCTCGAGCAGGCGCAGCTTCGAGACCGTCCGGATCTGTTGCGGCATGACTATACTTTGATATTTATTGCCGATGACGTCTTTGGGCAGGAGCACCTCGAACGGGTAGACGCGGCGCTGCTTCCCTTCGAGTTTTGTCAGCGGGACAATGGTGACCACGTCGAAATGTTGATTGAAGCCGTCATTAGATACGACGATGCCGGGCCGGCTCGAACGCGCGCGTGATCGCATTCATATCTTCGAGGAACGCCTGATCGGATGCCGCCTGCGCGTAAGCCTGATACACGCGCTGGCGACGCAGCTCCTGTAGCTCGCGCAGAATCGCCCGTTCGACAAAAGCGTTCTGGCTTTCCGCCTCGCCCGCCTCGACAGCACGACGCACGGCTTCCGCGACGGACGCCCGGACCTGCCAGCCAGGTTTGCGTACGGGTTCGCCAATAGAACGACGTCGATTAACGGTTGGTGCGGACGGCATTTAGGCCTCCTGGGTTGAGTGCTACCATTATTACTACCATCATTTGGTAGGGTCGTGCTCCGCGGCGCGTGTGATCACGCTCGCGCGCGATCTTATCCATGAGCATTCAGCATTTCAGGATTTTGTGATCGCGCACGAGCTTCTGCATCTACGGGGTGCCCAACCATGGACGTGTTTTCAAGGCTCTCTTGACCATCCACGTTCCGGATTGGCGGCAACACGACTTGTACGGTTTCGAGGTCGCTCGCGCAGAATTGATCTTCCCGATTCTCGATGGCGTACTATACTAGGATCGTGCCTGAACTGAGCCCCCGAGAGCAGCTTGAACTCGCTAAGTCGCACCTCCACAGGGTCCAAGTTGCCTCCTGGGAGCCTGTCGACTGGGCAGATATCGGAAACTACGGCCTATATGCAGAAAAACACGACTTGCCTGATGTAGCAACGTTGATGGTTCAGCTAAATGAGACTCGCAAGGCAAGCAACTATGGCGACATTGAAGCTCCTGACCTGGATGCCGATGACGTCGCATCCGAAATCGAAGAGTTCGTCGCCTCGGTCGAAGAACTGCTCCAGAATTATGATGAGAAAGATGCGGGATAATCATCCGATTGGTGCTCTCATGGCAGCAGTGAGGCACTGGCCGAGTGACATCGCCATGGCCGAATCCCGGCGGATTGTTACGACGCTCTGCGAATGTCCGACAGTCCATGCTGTGGTAGTTTTTGGTTCGGCGGTACGCTGCGATGTTAAGAGTTTTGACCTGGATCTTTTATACGTCTACGATGGGCAGAAGCCGACCGATCTACGACCAAGAATGGAAATCGACTTGCGCGGCTACTCTCGCTCTAAAGTTGAGGGCCTGGTTTCCGCCGGGCACGACCTCCTCTGCTGGTCTCTGAAGTTCGGCAAAGTTGTATGTGAGCGGAATAATTACTGGACTGATCTGCAAGCTCATTGGCTGCCGGTTCTACCTTTTCCATCCGACGCTGAAGCTCAGAATCGGGCGGCGAAAGCATGGGAGCTTTTTTCCGATCTGCTTGACGCCAAGGATTTTGAAGCAGCGCTCGAGCAATATGTAACGTACCTTACGCACATTGCCCGGGCGGCTCTCATCTGTGCTGGCGTTTATCCAGCATCGCGCCCAGAGTTGCCGAACCAACTCCGCTCAATCAAACAACTGGCGCTTGCCACCCAGCTCGAAAACGCACTTCGCCGACGCCAGCTGTTGTCTGAAGGTCGCGACGAACGCGTAATGCAACTCCTCCTTGCAGCGCAACGTAGCGGAACCCGAGCTAAATCCGCTTAGAAGCGAGCTCAATGTCGAGGAAACGAAACAGCTGCGTGATCAGCTGGGCATTCCCGCCTTGGGAGTGTGTCGTTTTCAAGGGCATGGTTCAGGCTACACGCTGGAGCTTGGGACGTGGCCGGTATCCGCCGCCTCGAGTTACGCGTTGACACCTTAGTCACCATTGTCACCGGACTGGCTTTTGACGCCAACCACGGTTAGACTCGCCGCGTACTTATGCGCGCGCGATTATCATGGCGATTGAGACAACCAAGCTCGATGCCGACGAACTCACCGAGGCCTGGAGCCTGCTGTCGCGCGAAGACCGCGCGGCGGGCTTCCGCCTGCTCGCGCCCGGCGATGCCGAAGAGTTCTTCCTCGATCTAACGGCCGCCGATCAGTTCGATCTGCTGACCGCGCTTTCACCCAACGAGCGGCGCCTCTGGCTGCGCCTGCTCGCCCCCGACGACGCCGCCGATCTCATTCAGCAAGCCGAAGAAGACGACCGCAAGCAGCTGCTCGACCTGCTCGACGACTCGACTCGCCGCGAGGTATACGCGCTGCTGGCTTACGAGGAGGATGAGGCGGGCGGCCTGATGAGCTCGCGCTTCGCGCGCGTACGCGCCGACATGGGCGTGGACGAAGCCATCAGCTACCTGCGGCGCCAGGCGCTCAGTGAGATGGCGGTGGAGACGCTCTACTACATCTACGTGCTGGACAACGCGCAGAAGCTGCTCGGCGTCCTGTCTTTCCGCGAGCTGCTGTCCGCTCGTGGCGATCGTCAGGTGCGCGAAGTGATGAACACCGAATTCGTGGTCGTGCCGGAGGAGCTGGATCAGGAAGAAGTCGCGCGCATGTTCGCGGATTACGACGTCGTCGCACTACCGGTCGTCGATCAGGACGGACGCATGGTAGGCATTGTCACGGTGGATGACATTGTCGACGTCGTCCAGGAAGAAACTACCGAAGACGTGCAGAAGTACGGTGGTATGGAAGCGCTCGAAGAGCCTTACATGCGCACAGCCTTCTTCGATCTGGTGAAAAAGCGCGCCGGCTGGCTCGCGCTGCTCGCGGTCGGCGAGCTGTTCACCGCTACCGCGCTCGGTTTTTTCGAGCACGAGCTGGCCCGCGCGTCGATGCTGCTGCTTTTCATTCCATTGATCATCAGCAGTGGCGGCAATTCGGGATCGCAGGCATCAACGTTGGTGATTCGCGCGATGACGATGGGTGAGGTGCGGCTGCGCGACTGGTGGCGGGTTGCCAGGCGCGAGGTGATGGCGGGGCTCGTACTCGGCACGATTCTGGGCTCGATCGGCTTCCTGCGTATTGTCGGCTGGCAAGCGCTCGGGCTCAGCCACTACGAGCATTCGTTCCGCATCGCGCTCACCGTCGGACTGAGCCTGATCGGCGTGGTCATGGTCGGCACCACCGCCGGCTCGATGCTGCCATTCGCGCTGCGCCGCGCAGGTCTCGACCCCGCCAGTGCGTCCGCGCCGCTGGTAGCCACCCTGGTCGATGTCACGGGCGTGCTCATCTACTTCGCGGCGGCGATTCTGCTGCTGAAGGGCATTCTTCTCTAGCAGGTTGCTGAAAAAAGGGCTGACATGGGTGAAGGCAGGGCGCGCCGCAGACCATCGCGGTTTTACAGCGTACTCTGCATAAACCTCCGGGCTACCGGATTCTCTAATCACAGTTTATGCAGGATACGCTGTAAAACCGCGATGGTCTGCGGAGCGCCCTGCCTTCACCCAAACCAACCCCCTTTTTTCAGCAACCTGCTAGACCGCGCGGCGGCACGGCATTAACATGCCGGACACGAGAGCGCTTGCCATTCCTGCCACAGACTTCGAGACGTGACTGAATCCGATTGGGCGTTGATCGAACGAATGAGCCGCGGTGATGAACGTGCGCTTGCGCACGTCTATGACCGCTTCGGCACGCTCGCGTATTCAATCGCGTATCACATTCTGAACGATGCCGGCGATGCGGAAGATATCGTTGCTGAAGTGTTCATGCAGGCGTGGACGTCGGCTGCGTCATTCGATCCGGCACGCGCCAAAGTAGCCGGCTGGATCGCCATGATGACGCGCTCGCGGTCGCTCGACCGCGTGCGCGCGCGCAATCGGCGCAGCCGCGTCGTGACCGCCCTGGTGGAGAGTAGTGCGCAGCCGAGCCAGAGCGCTCCATCCCCTGAGGTAGCCGCGGAAGAGTCGGACCTGAGGGCGCGAGTCGCAAGTTGTCTGGCCGAGCTGGTGCCAGAACAGCGCCAGGCGCTGGAACTGGCGTATTACGGCGGTCTGTCTCACAGCGAGATTGCCGAAGCGCTCGGCCAGCCACTCGGAACCGTCAAAACGCGCATTCGAAGCGCGATGGGCAAACTGCGCGAATCGCTCGGAGCGTACTTACTAATATGAGCCACCCTCATCAGGCCTGGTCCGAATTAGCCGCCGGCTACTCGCTCGGCTCGCTGGACGCCGACGAGCGGGCGACTTTCGAGATGCATCTCGCGGGCTGCAAGGACTGCCAGGCCGAAGTCGATTCGTATCGTGACGTGGTAGGGTCTATCGGTCTCGGCGCGCCGGTGGTTCCACCGCCGCCTCATCTGCGCGCGAGAATTCTTGCTGAAACGAAGAGCGTGCGGGCGTTAAATCCGCCGACGCAATTCCAGCGTCTGCTTCCCTGGCTGGTTGCCGCCGCGGCTATGACCGTCGCGATTGCTTCACTGCTGATGTACGCGAGCGAACGGTCGCGCCGCGAGCTGGCCGAGTCGGCTGGCGCAGCCGCGGCGACGCAGCTCATGCATGCACGCAAGCAGGTCGCGCAGCAGGACTCGATGCTGGCCGCGATTCTCGCACCGGATGCAGAGAGCGCGCGCCTGGTTGCGCAGGGGCGGCCGCCTTCGGTGCGGCTATTCCTGAATCGCCGTCGCAACATGGTCGTGCTCTCCGCGCGCGATCTCGCGCCTGCCGCCGCCGGACGTACCTACCAGCTTTGGGGCATCGCGGACGGCCAGCCGGTCAGCATGGGCACATTCAACACGAGCGCGGACGGGCAGGCAACCGTGGTGTTGCCGCTCGCGACCGATGCACGCTTCACGCACAGCGCGATCACGGACGAGCCGGCCGGCGGCTCACCGCAGCCGACGACCACGCCTTTCATTGCGGGTGCCTGGCAATAAACCGGACTGCGCTACGGGACTGCGCTACGGGACTACGCTACGGGAATGCGCTACGGGACTACGCTACGGGAATGCGCTACGGGAATGCGCTACGGGAATGCGCTACGGGAATGCGCTACGGAACTGCGCTACGGGAATGCGCTACGGAACTGCATCGTTTTCTCCCCCGGAAATAGCACCGGCCCGCTCGAGCGACG
>JBQTID010000253.1:0-5942 GCA_052389275.1 Gemmatimonadota bacterium
CCTTGCGCATCATGCCGCAGCTCACGCAAGACCACGCCAGTAGTTGCAATGAAGTCGCCGGCGGCGAGTGCGCGAATCAGCTCGTCGGCGCTCAGCCGTCGAGCGCGCACCATCACCCAGCCACGTCTGGGTGCGTGGGCTGTCAGGCCGGTCAGCTTTCGCACCAATGGATCCGCTCCCGCCTTCTGCCGCTCGGGCGCCGGCCATCCGGTATGGGGAAGGCAGTGGTGCTGACACGCGACGTTTTGCTCGGTTTACTCGGTGAGATCGCGTTCAATCGGCTCGCGCTTCATGCCGTTACACTCGGTTACGCGGATCCATTGACGGGTGTATGGGTGACCGACAACACGGGGCCGCGCGTGCTTCTGCTGAACTCCGGTGATTATCCGGTCGCCGAGCTCGTAGATGCGAATCGCGACAACCGTGCGGAGGTGCTCGTGGTCGCGTTACGGCCCTGGTAGCCAGGTCAGTCGCGCCTGCGAAACGCAATCAACAGTTGCCTGAGCAGAGTCGAATCGCCGCGCGCGATCTCGACTCCGCCAGGCATGTCATCCTCGAAACCCTCCAAAAGCCGCAGTACTGCTGGTAAGACCGCCTTTCAGCCATGGCCTATCACTTATTAAAGTGTATAGTTTACATACTAATAGCCATGCTGGCAGGAAGCCCAATCATGGTCAAAGACTCGTGGACACGAGATATTTTCCGGCTATGCCTAAACTATCGAGCCACATCTCAGGGGCAGTCGCGCTCATTTTCCTCGCGCTGCCGGCATCTGCGCAGCAAGCATCCTTCGTGCACCGGCTCGGCCGCGACACTATCGCCGTCGAGCAGTTCACCCGCACTGCAAATCGCGTCGGCGGCGAGCTGACAGCGCGTCAGGGCACGGCGGTCGTGCGTTTTCATTACGATGTAGCGCTCGACCGCAATGGCCGACCCGTCTCCGCCACGTTCCGCACGCGCTCGGCAACCGATGCGATCCTGCCGAATCAGCCGAGCGAGATTCGTTTGACGTTTGTCGGCGATTCGGTCAAACGCGAAGCTGTATTTGCCGACAGTACGAACGTGCGCATGCTGCCGGCGGTACGGGGGACGCCATTCCAAAGCCCGGCGTATGGCATGTATGAGATTCCGTTTGCGCAGATGCGGAAGACCAACGCGCAAACCATGACGGTCGCAATCGTCACTGGCGGTACGGGCACTCCGGGCACGATCACCCTGACCGCCGGCGCGGCCGACACCATTCGTTCCAGCACCGGTGTGATATACCGCGTCGATCACGCAGGAAAGCTGTTGTCGGTGGACTTGACGACGACGACGCAAAAGCTGGTATCGACGCGAGGCCCTGGCGGGCTCGACATCGCAACAATCGCGAACGCGCTGCGCCCGATCGGCACGTTGTCGCCACGCGGCAATGCGCGGGCGTCATTCCTTCAGAGCGTCGTCTTTGTCGATTACGGCCGGCCGCAAGTGCGTGGCCGCACCGTCTGGGGCGGAGTGCTCGTGCCTTTCGATACCATCTGGCGCACCGGCGCCAATGAGGCCACGCATCTCGCTACATCCCGCGAGCTGACCTTCGGCAATGTGGTCGTGCCGCCCGGTCTGTATACGCTGTGGGTCTATAATTCACGGAGCGATGGACCGCAGCTCGTCATCAACAAGAAAGTCGGGCAATGGGGTGCGGGATCGAACTCATATGATCCGGCCCAGGACCTCGGCCGCCTTCCGATGACGCTCGCGAACACGCCGGAACACGTCGAAGATTTCACCATTACGATTCGGCCTGCGGGCCAGGGCCGGGGCGCAATCGATCTTGCGTGGGGCGACAAGGTAGCGACCGCGCCGTTCACGGTACGGGCGCAGTAGGCGGTGCTGGTTCGACAGGAACCTCGTCGTCCGATTTGCGTATCTGCTCGTATGAACAAAATACCTGGAAGCCTCGTGACAGCCGTGGCAGTTGGTGTCGGGATCGGCGCCGGCCACGGCTTCGTGACAAACCTGTCGGTGCCGCAGGCGTATGCGGACGCGCGCTTCGAGCCGAGCGCGGACGAAACCAGGATCGTCAACATCGCGCGTGACGTCTCGCCCGCGGTGGTCAGTATTTCGCGGCGCGGCGCGTCGGGTTCCGGCGTGATCATTCAGCAGGATGGCTTGATCCTCACGAACGCACATGTGGTGGGCGCAGTGCGTGAGGTGCAGGTGACGCTTGCGGATGGACGTCGCATGCAGGGTACGGTGCTCGGCCGCGATGCGACCGTCGACATCGCGGTTGTGCGGGTACAGGGACGTGGTTTGCCGTTCGCGACCAATGGCGACTCCGACCAGCTCAAGGTCGGCCAGCTTGCAGTGGTGATCGGCAATCCGCTCGGGCTCGACCGAACCGTCACGACCGGAGTTATTTCGGCGGTCGACCGCAGTCCGCGCGGAGTCGGCATGGATGGACTGATTCAAACCGATGCGGCAATTCATCCCGGTAATTCGGGTGGCCCCGTGCTCGACTCGAACGGCCGCGTAGTGGGCATCGCGACCATGATTCTGCGCAGTCCGGGCGGCGGCATTGGCTTCGCGATCCCAATCAATCTTGCAAACGACGTCGCGCAGCAAATTCTGACTACCGGCCGAGTCGTGCGTGCATTCCTCGGCGTTGGCTACATCGACATCGAGCCCGGCATGACGATGACCAAGGCGCGCGAGGGGATTCTCGTGAACCAGGTCGTTGACGGCTCGCCCGCCGATCGCGGTGGTTTGCGAGCAGGCGACGTCATCGTCGGCATCGAAGGCAGACCGGTCAAGCAAGGCGCCGATTTCCGTCAGCTGTTGCGCACGCGCCGGCCAGGTGATGATGTGACGCTCAATGTCTTGCGCGGCGGACGGTCGCAGAGCCTGCGAGTGAAGCTGGGGCGCGCACCGGAAATGTAGTCACGCGCCGGCACATACTCGGGCGCGGTCGCGGGCGCGGGCGCGGGTCGCGGGAACAGACTCGGGTCGCGGATTTGCGGGTTGCGGGCGCGGCCCGGCGGTAGTTGGCTACGCGCGCGAGATGTCGATCCGCAATGTTGATGTAGCCCGCGACCCGCGCGCGCACCCCGCGCCCGAATCCATTCCCGCGGCCCGCGTCCGCGTCCGCGTCCGCGCCCCCGCCCGCAAAGGATGCTTGCTCCCCGAAATATTCGACTACAACTTGGACCGGTGAAGTCAGTCGCGCTCCGCCGGGACATCAATCTTCCACTCGCAGCGACGGTGGTGTTCTATACCATCGCGTTCGCCGGCGTATTGATTCCGAGCTACGCCAGTACCGAGGGGCATCTCCGCACCACCTGGCTGCTCTTCATCATCACTACCGCGCTATATGCAGTACTGACCGTACTGGTGTTGTACCGCCAGCCGGAAGACTTGCGCGCGCGGCTGTTCATGTTCTTTGGCTTCGCCATCTCGATGAGCCTGCTCGGGAACAAGCTCAACGTCCTGATCAAGTACGAGCTGCTCGAGCCGACGTTCTTCAATCTCGTCTACCTTTTCATCTACTGCGCGATTTACCTGATCAATTCCATTGCGATTCTGCACCTTGCCGCGTTCATCCCGCGCGAGGCGCCGATCATCCGGAGCAGGCCGCGCCTGGTTTATTATCCGTACGCCATCGCGGCCGCGCTGGCCGTCATCGCGTATGTCGTAATGGTGAATGCGGTCACGCCGATCCTGCCATGGTCGTGGGATGTGCGCGACGCGTTTCTATTCCGCATTCGCCTGACCGCCGTGATCTACGTCGCGGTGGGTGTTGGCAGCCTGTTGCTGCTCGGGCACGCGGCCCGCCACGAGCCGAACGCGCGACGTCGTCGTCAGGTTCTCATCGTATTTTTCGCGTTGTTGCCGTGGACGGTGAACACGGTTTCCTACATCGTCGCGCCTGGGCATGTGGACTTTCCGGGCCGCTGGATCTTCGATGCGATCATTCTCCTGCTGGTGCCGCTCGCGATGTTCGTTGCCATCGTCGCTTACCGGCTGTTCGAGATCAGCGCCTTCGTCCGCAAAGCGCTGGTCGTCGCCTTCGCCGTCGCGATCATACTGAGCGCGCTTTACGCGGCGATGTCGATCGTGAACGCGTCGTCGCAGCAATGGTTCGGTGTGCGCGTAGGGCTGCTCGGCATGACGGTGCTCATCTTCATTGCGGGCGGCTTCCTGCGCCCGTTGGTTCGCTCCATCACGACCGCCGTAGATCACTACTTTTTCCATGAGAAGCTAGAGCTCGAGCGAATGCGTCGCGAAATCATCTCCGAGCTTGCCGAATTCGCAACTATCGAGGAGATGGCGGTTCATCTCTCGATGCGGATCCGTGCCGCGCTCGACCTGGAATACGCGCGCATGCTGGTTCGTGATGCCAGCGGCGATTTCTACCGGCACGCGGGTTCCGCCGGCGCGCTGCGCGATGACGATGCAATGCCGGCCAACATTATCCCGGTTGCCGAGCTCGGTGTGAGCAGTGCTGAACCCACCGCGATGTCGAGCGGCGCAACGCGCGTGCTGCCGATTCGCCTCAAGGACCGTGTGATCGGTGCGATGATTCTCGGTCCGTCGAAAAGTGCGTGGGAGCCCGAACGCGACGATCTCGAAGTATTGGATGCGATCCTGCGTCAGAGCGCGGCCATGCTCGAGAATGCGCGGTTGTTCGATCTTGCGACCCACGATCCGCTGACCGGGTTGTCGTCGCGGCGCGTCGCCGAAGAACGGCTCGAGCTGGAGGTCACGCGCAGCCGCCGCGTGTTCCGGCCATTCGCGGTCGCACTCGCAGACATCGATGACTTCAAGCGGATCAACGACGAGTGGGGCCACCACATCGGCGACATCGCGTTGCGCGCGGTTGCGACGTCGCTCGCGCAAAACTGCCGCAAGCTGGATCTGGTCGCGCGCTATGGCGGCGAGGAGTTCGTGCTGGTGATGCCGGAGACGCCGCCGGAAGGCGCCCACGCGCATGCGGCCGACCTGTGCCGCATTGTGAGCAGCCTCTCCATTCCTGCCGATGCGGGCGCCGAAATTCGGCTCACCATCAGCATCGGCGTTTGCGCGGTCGGCGACACAACCCGCCTCGCCGATCCAATCGAGCTGATTCGGCGCGCCGATGAAGCGCTCTATAGCGCGAAGCGGCTGGGCAAGAATCGAGTGGAAAGCTACGGCGTGGAGAAGGTCATCGGCTGAGCGAGTCAGCCTGTTCAGCCTAAAGTTTGACCAGTGCACGCGTGAGTATGGTTGCTACCGGTGGATCCGGGTTCGTCAGCACGACGATCGTATACCTGCCATTGGGTGAATTGCCGGAAGCCGTTGTCCATGTCGGAGCCGGTGCCACCACCGCCATGTCCGACCACCGCTCGTGAGCCCGAGAGCGTCGCGCAGCAATAGACTCCGGCACTTCTTAAGGCGTCACCGGATAAAAACGTCACCGATGAAGGCGTCACCATTAAAGGCGTCACCATTAGAGGCGTCACCATTAGAGGCGTCACCGATAACGACGTTGCCGCGGTTAAGGTGCCGCAGATAATCGTGACGAAGTCAAAAGTGACGTCGTTGAAGGTGGCGCAGTTAGCTGTGCCGCAGTTAGCCGTTTCGCCAAAAGAGCGCTAAGCGGCCGATTGGGCGTCGCTTCGGGGCGATGTCGATTTCAGCCATGCCCGTTCGTAGGTATGGTGAAGGCCGCGGAAAGGCCGCGGCCCAACCCGAAACGGAGACACCATGCGTTACCTGATCCTGATCTATGAGAACGAGGCAACCGCACCGCAGGATGAAGGGGAATTCCAGAAGTGGATGGATTATACCGAGCGGCTGAAAGCCTCCGGCTCCTACCTGGGTGGAGAGGCGTTGCAGCCGACCGCAACGGCGACGACCGTGCGCGTGAAGAACGGCAAGACGTTGACTACCGACGGGCCGTTTGCCGAAACCAAGGAGCAGCTGGGTGG
>JBQTID010000254.1:0-1746 GCA_052389275.1 Gemmatimonadota bacterium
GGCGCCGCCGACGACGACGTCCGGCGCGTCATCCGGACCATAGAGGAGATGGGCTACGAGGCCCGTCCGATTCCCGGCAAGCAGCGCATCGCCATCGGCCTGATCGGCAACGACGGCCGCGTCGACAGCAGCCGGCTCGAGAGCCTGCCCAACGTTCTCCAGGTCATCCACGTCAGCCAGCCCTACAAGCAGGTCTCGCGCGAGTGGAAAACCGAGAACACGATCATCGAGCTGCCGAATGGCACCCGGATTGGCGGCAGCGAGATCGTGTTGATGGCAGGGCCCTGCTCGGTGGAATCGGAGCCGCAGATCCTCGCGATCGCACACCAGGTGAAGGCGGCCGGTGCCAGCGTGCTGCGCGGCGGCGCATTCAAGCCCCGGACCTCACCTTACGCGTTTCAGGGGCTGGGCCTGAAAGGGTTGAAGCTGCTCCAGATGGCCCGCGCCGAGACGGGCCTCGCCATTGTCACCGAGGCGCTCGAGACCGAGACCGTCGATGCGGTCGCCGAATACGCCGACATCATCCAGATCGGCGCGCGCAACATGCAGAACTACCCGCTGCTCAGGAGGGCGGGGAAGAGCGGCAAGCCCGTGCTGCTGAAGCGCGGATTCGCGGCCACCATCAAGGAGCTGCTGCTCAGCGCGGAATACATTCTCGCGGAAGGCAATCCGAATGTGATCCTCTGCGAGCGCGGCATCCGCAGCTTCGACGATCAGACGCGCAATCTGCTCGACCTCAGCGCGATCCCGGTCGTGCAGGCGCTCTCGCATCTGCCGATCATCGCGGATCCGTCGCATGGCACCGGCGTGCGCGCGAAGGTGACGCCGATGGCGCGCGCCGCGATCGCCGCCGGCGCCGATGGCTTGCTGATCGAAGTGCACAGTGACCCGGACCATGCCCTTTCCGATGGCGGCCAGAGCCTCTGGCCCGAACAGTTCGCTGAGCTGGTGACGGAAGTTGGCGCAATTGCTAGCGCAATAGGACGCGATATAGCTTCGGCGCGGCCTCAGCTCTTCGCCACGCACTGAAATCATTAATACAACGAGTTACACTCTTCCAATACAAGGGCGGGTTCTCCACTGAATCCGCCATTAGACCTCTCGCCGCAACCCGTCCGCTCATCTTTACACGAGCCTTAAAGTGGTGTACCTTGGGCGCGTTCCAGTGCTTGGTTCAGACGCAATTCGCGCAAGTATGTCGGAGCTACCTGATTCAATTTTGTCCGTTGCTGGAGGCGGGCGATCTCGCAGTAGTCCAGTGGTTTGCACGGCGATCTGATCGCCGTCGATGGATCACCTACACTCGCGCGCGAGTCGTGTCCTGCTAGTAGCGGACCTGTCGTGGGAGAAACTCCGGCGACGGAATTCGCAATGAACTATTGCGTGCGCGCCTCCTTGTTTCTGCCGGCGCACGGGCTTCTGAAAGTCACATCGAAATGTGACTGAAAGGTCCAAGGTGCGTCCCGCATTGATGACCGACGCTCCGCCATGTCACTTCTCGCGAGCTTGATCCGGTGTTTCTCACTACCTTGATCCACCCACCTCAGACATCCTCAAATTAATGGGGTAAGCATCCCGTTTTCGCTAGCTCCTCTTCATGGGGGGAGGCGGATCGACAGCCTGTCCGGGGCGCTGGCGGCTGCGATAGCTCGGCCCATCCATAATGATCTGGTAGCTGTTGTGAGCGAGGCGGTCGAGCGCGCTCTGGGCGAGAATGGGATCATCGAAGAGGGGGATCCATTCTTC
>JBQTID010000255.1:0-11313 GCA_052389275.1 Gemmatimonadota bacterium
GGGGGCCCGTGGGCGAGTGCGCGCTTGGCCCCGGGGCCCCGTCATAACACACACATACTAAAATCCACAAACTCACACACTCCCACACTCTCATCCCTGGATAGTTACAGGCACCGGATTGCTCAGCCGTACCTCACGGGTAGATCGAATCCGGTTAATGACACGCCGCACGAAACCCTGATCGACCGGCCTGCCACCCGCGCGCATGACGCGCCGCGCGAGCGCGACGACATCGCTGTTGCGCATGCGCAGACAACCGTGCGATTCGGCCTGACCCAGCGAATCGGTCTCGCGTGTGCCGTGGATGTAGTAATCGGGCTCGGAAAAAAAGATCTTGACCTTGCCCATTGGGTTGTCGGGATGTCCGGGCGGCGTGGCTCGTTTCTTCCTTGCCCAGGGCGAGTCCGGCGGCACCCAGCGCGGGTTCCAGATGATGCGCCGAATCCGGAATTCACCCTTCGGCGTGGGATAGGCCGCCTTGCCGATCGCGACCGGATACGTCTGGACGACTTCGCCGCCTTCAATAACGGACAGCACGCGTTCGGACAGGTCTACCTTCAGTCGAAGGCTTGCAGATGACTCCGGATCCGCCCCTGTCAAGAGCGCACCTGCCGCAAGTAATACAGTTATCGTGAAATTCATACCAGCTGTGTGAACGCAGGATAAGTGCCTTGAAAACGATTCCGCTGTTGCGCACTTTCGACGTTCACACCCAACGCGGAGCCTTCATGGCAAATCCGGTTCAAACAGAGGCTCGCAGCGAGGCGCGCGGCTTCGAGGCGCAGCTGAAGCTGGTCGACGCCATCATGCTGGTCGTGGGCGCGATGATCGGCTCCGGCATCTTCATCGTGTCCGCCGACATCGCACGCAACATGAACTCGTCGGGCGGGCTGCTGCTCGTCTGGCTGGCGACCGGCATCATTACGCTGTTCGGCGCGCTGTCCTACGGCGAGCTGGCTGCCGCGATGCCCAGGGCGGGCGGACAGTACGTGTTTCTGCGTGAGGGGCTCGGTCACATGACGGGCTTTCTCTATGGCTGGACGCTGTTCCTCATCATTCAGACCGGTACCATCGCCGCGGTGGCGGTTGCTTTTGCGCGGTTCCTGGGCGTCTTCTTTCCGGCAGTCAGCCCGGAAGTATTCCTGTCGCTCGGCACGCTGCGTTTCCCGTTCGGGCTCGGCATCATCGAGCTGGGGCTGTCCAACCAGCGCGTCGTTGCCATGGTCGTCATTGCTCTGCTCACCTGGGTCAATACGCGCGGCATCCGTGAAGCAAAGTGGGTGCAGAACACCTTCACCTTTGCGAAAACGCTCGCGCTGATCGCGCTCATTCTGCTGGGGCTTTCCATCGGCAGTAACACGGAGGCGATCGCCACGAATTTCCGGGACATGTTTACGGGGATGCCGACCGGCACCGCATTGACGCTCGCGTTCGGCGCCGCGATGGTCGGCTCACTGTTCTCATCGGATGCCTGGAACAATGTGACATTTGCGGCAGCGGAAGTTCGCAATCCGGCGAAGAACCTGCCGCTGGCGCTGGCGATCGGCACCGGCGTCGTGACGCTGCTCTACCTGCTCGCGAATGTGGCATATCTGATGGTGCTGCCATTGCAGGCGCTGCAGAACGCGCCGCAAGACCGCGTCGGCACGCTGATGCTGGAACGCATCTTCGGCGCGCCGGGCGCATACATGATGGCAGCCGCGATTCTGGTTTCGACATTCGGCTGCATCAATGGACTGATTCTCGCCGGCGCGCGTGTCTACTACGCAATGGCGCGCGACAATCTGTTCTTCGAGCGCGCGGGCAGACTATCGAAGCATCACGTGCCGGCCGCGTCGCTGATTATCCAGGGCATCTGGACTGCGCTGCTGACGCTGACCGGGTCGTATGGTCAGCTGCTCGATTACGTGATCTTCGCGGCGCTGCTCTTCTATGCACTGACTACCTTTGCGCTCTTCCGGCTGCGCGTGACGCGGCCGGACATGCCGCGACCATACAAAGCGTTCGGCTACCCGGTGGTGCCGGCGGTTTACATGCTGTCGGCGGCGGCGATCGCGGTGATCCTGCTGTTCGCAAAGCCCGCCTACTCGATTTCGGGATTGATCATCGTGCTGCTGGGGATACCGGTTTATTTCGTTTGGAGAACTGGTTCCGGTGACCGGAACCGGGTCGGGTGAGCGGGAACGGAACGGAACCCGGTGACCGGTGACTGGCATCGAAACTGGTGACTGGTGACCGGGACCAAACCCGGTGACCGGTATCAGTCACCAGTCACCGGTCACCAGTCACCGGGTGCTGTCACCGGGTCTCATCAGCCTATCGCCCCGCCCCGCCTATCCCGGCATCCTGCCCATTATGCCCGACCATTCCGGCCGCAAAGGTTATTACTCGTTCGATCGACTCGAGGTTTATCATCTGGCTGTCAAACTCCGACGAATCGTAAAAGAGATTCTTGCGAGCATTCCGCCCGGGCATGAAAAGGATGTCGATCAGCCTGACCGCTCGACCAAGTCTACGATTCGAACTATTTGCGAGGGTGCGCCCGAATTCAGGCCACGCGAAAAGGCGCGCTTTTACCGAATGTCGTTGCGGTCGACAGAAGAGACTGGTGGGTCACTCAGGATTCTCGAGGACGACGTCGGTCCGCACCCGCTCTACGAAGAGGCGCACGCCGTAAACTTCGAGCTGATTGCAAAATTGACTGCGCTGTGTCGCAACCAGAGCAGAAACAGGCGAAACCGAGGCAGGCTGGGAGGACTGGACAAGGAGAACGAACCGGTGACTGGGACCGAAGCCGGTGACCGGTGACTGGGACCCGAGCCCGGTGACCGATAACCGATGACCGGAATCGAACCCCGTCACCGGTATCAGTCACCAGTCACCAGTCACCAGTCCCAGTAACCGGTCACCAGTCACCAGTCCCAGTGCAATTCACCAGTTCCAGTCAACCAGCCAGTGAAGTAAGTAACTCGATCATTCTAATATCGTACGGATCACCAGCCGGATCGGCATCCGCAACATCAGTATTTTGCTGCGGCGTCTCGAGCACGAGCGGAATGCGAAGGCTGCGCGGGTCATGCAGCAGCCAGCGAAACGGCTCGGTGCCAATGCAGCCGTCTCCGAGCAGCACATGCCGGTCGCGATTCGATCCCAGCTCGCCCGCACTGTCATTCAGATGGAAGAACGACGGCGCCTCGCCGGTCTCGTGCACGAACTCGTCGAGCACGGAACCGAAATAATTGCGCGCCGAAGCAATGTCGTAGCCGGACGCGTACAGGTGACACGTATCGAGACCGTAGCCCGTGCGCTCACGCAAACGATCCGGCACGTGTTTCAGTATCTCGCCGATCTCATTCGCGGTGCGGCCGATCGTCCGGCCCGCGCCCGCAGTATTCTCGACCAGGATGCGCGTCGAGCTTTCCATCGATTCGAGCGCCTGCGTGATAGCTTTCGCAACGCGCTGCGCCGCTTTGCCAACGTCGCCATCACTGGCAGAACCCGGATGAAAACAGATCTGTCCGACCCCGAGCGCGGTCGAGCGCTCGAGCTCCTTGGCGAGGCCCGCACTCGCGCGCGCCCATTTGTCGGGATCAGCGGTCGCTACGCTCAGCACATACGCCGCATGCACGATCACATGCTCTGGTCTGATGCCAGTTTCCTCGAGCGCAGCCTGAAAACGCTTCACTCGATTTGGATTGATGGTGCTTTTATCGCCGTAGAATTTAGGAATCGCGCTGAAGATCTGCACCGCGCGCATGCCGGCGTTCGCCGATCTGCGCACGGCCATGTCGATGCCGCCATGGTCGACGGGATGAGTTCCGATGTAGTGCTGTGCGGACCTGGACGTCAATTCCAGGTCTGATGCTGTACCGCGTTGAGAAGACCTGCCGCGTGGCTGCCGAGATCGAGCGCGGTCTCAGCATCACCCTTGGCGAGTGCTGTCTGCGCGCGTGCGTTCATGTCCTGCGCTTCATGCAGCATGCGCTCGAGCTTGGCGACGTCGCGTCCCGCTGCTTTTGCCGCCGCTACGCCCGCGGCAGCTTCGCCCGCCCGCTCGTCGACTTTTTCGACGAGCTGCTGCGCGCTCGCGTTACCGAGGACGCGCAGCACGATGCGAATCTGCTCGGCGCGCGCGTCGGCCAGCAGCTGATGCGAGGCAGCGCGGTCACCGGCGCGCAAGGTTGCGCGCGTCCGGTCGTTCAGCGACTCGATGCGTGCAAGCAGCTCGCCCGCTGATGCGTCACGCGGCTCCGCGCTGAGCTTTGCGATCGCCTGCGGCAATAGCGTCTCCAGGCCACCTACACGCCGGCTTTCGATCAGGTAATAGCGCAGCCCCGCCAGCAGACTCGCGGCCTGTGATGCCTCGTCGAGCGCTTCGCGCGCTGCCGACACACTGATCGCCTGGCGCGCAGTCGCAAGCCTGGCTGCGACGCGATCAGCGACCGAATTTGCGGCGCTCATGTCTTCACCGCTTGCCGCGACCGCGATCAGAGCGCGTGCTTCCGCCAGGCCAATGTTCGCTTCGCTGATGACGCGCGTAACGGCGCGCGCGCCGAGCACACGTTCAACAACGCGCAGCTCTTCATTGTGAATCGCTGCCAGCTTGGCCTGAATCGCCGGGCGCGATGCGCTCACGGCCTCGGCTTTGAGCTCCTCCTGCAAGCGCCGCCAATCGCCGAGCAGCGCGTCGACACCCGGCCGTCCCTGGATCTTCTCGACTCTGGCAACTGATTCGCGAAACAGCGCGGGCAGTGTGCTGTCGAAGATTCTGGAATTCGAGACGGCAGGATTGGAGATCGACAGCAGCGCGGCGACGTCGTCCAGCGCCGGACCGGTAGGCGCACGATCACATGCCGGCGCCAGACTGGCGCCGAGAGCGAGGGCAAAAAACCAGGGGAAACGTCGCGTCATAAGCATTCAATATGACGCGCGAGAGGCCATTTTGCTAACAACGGTCAACGGACGACCAGCTCGGATGGCCCGAGTAGAGCGGCGCGGCGAACCGTCGCCCACAGCGTTTCTGAGGCATCCGGCAGCCGCCGGCCCGCGTTGCGATCGCGGTAAACGGTGCCGAACAGGTAATCGGCTGCCCGGTCGGCCTCCAGATCGAGCAGCAGCTCGGCCACCGCCTCGCGTACGCCCGGGTTTGGCGCCGCCTCCCCCATGCGCTTGAGCTGGGCGACAGCCAGCGCCTCACGATGGGCACGCATTGCGGCGGCCGCATAGGCCCGAATCTGAGCCTGCGCTTCGCCTGCCATTCCCTTGCCGATCGCCAGCCACGCCAGCGTGCAGCGCGTACGGACCGCCATTGGCGAAAGCCGCAGAATCTTGCGGCAGATTGCGGCCGCCGCGTCCCAGCGCTCGGCTCTCAGGAAGGCGTCGATCGCAAGGCCGTAGTAACTAACGGCGCGGTCGAAATCCCCCGCCTCCTGGCAAAGATCGCCAGCCACGTTGAAGGCGACGGCGTCAGCGCCGGGCACATGGTCGAGCTCCGCCTTCATCAGCACGTCGCTGATTTGCCGCTCGAGCTGCGCTTCCGTCTTTCGAGAGTTGCGTCTGAACAACATGGTCCGTTTTTACTGCACCTGTGTCATCGTGGTCGCTTCAATGTTCAGCTCGATCTTTACCGCGGCGACCGGGGCGCCCAGAGCGCGCGCGGCAAGCCGGGTAAAAGGCTCTACGGCTTCGTCGGTAAATTTAATAGACCACGCCCTTCAAAATGCTCCCATGCTCCCACGTTCCCATGCTCCCATGCTCCCGTGTGCTCCCGACTTGTTCTAACTACTTATCCTTATTAGAATTAAGCCTTGTTCTCCAAACTCTCCTGGAAACCCGGCGCTGGGCATAGAACATGACATTATTTGGCGGTCCGAGGTCGGGCCATAACGTGTGGGGGCAAGCTGCGGTGGGGAATATCGCCCGCTTGATATTGCTGTGCGCCGTTTTCGGCGTCGTGCGCGCGAACGACGGTTTCGCGCAGAATACGCTGACATCCGTCATTGCCAGCGCCGACACGACACTGCGGAAGTCGTCGCCGGTTGCGGCCGTGAAAGCCAAGTCGAGCGGGTTCGTCAAGCATCAGCTGGAGCACAAGCGCGTGTTCGACGCGCGCGCCGAAAAGCGCTTCGATGTGAAGAAGCTTTTCCGCGAGCGCGGCATCGCATTCCCGGCGGCCGAGATTTTCCTACGCGGTTTCAAGCGCGATCACACGCTCGAACTCTGGGTGCGGCCGGAGGGTCAGGACACTTTCGTTCTGCTCAAGACCTACGACATCTGTGCGCTCGGCGAGAAGCCGGGACCGAAGCGCAAGCAGGGCGATCTCCAGACGCCCGAGGGCTTCTATCACATCAACAATTTCAACCCGCAGAGCGACTACCATCTCTCGCTGGGTGTCAATTATCCGAACGAGTCGGACCGTATTCTGCACGACGCAGGGACGCCTCTCGGCGGCGACATTTTCATTCACGGCGGCTGCAAGACGGCGGGCTGCATGGCGCTGACCGACGAGAACATCAAAGAGGTTTACGTCATCGCGATGGAAGCGCGCGACCGTGGCCAGGAGCGTATCCCGGCGCACATCTTCCCGGCGCGACTCACCGATGACGGTCTGAAGCAGCTGGTTCGGGTGTTCGAAAAGGAACCGGAGCTGGTGAGCTTCTGGGCGAATCTGAAGACCGGCTACGATTTCTTCGAGAACAACAAGAAGCTGCCGGTCATTACCGTCAACAAGCGCGGCCGTTATCTGTTCAAGAGTGCTGACGCGGGTTCACTGCTCGGCACGCCGACCGCCGCGGATCTCAAAGTTTCCGCACAGCAACTCGTCCCTTGAAGCTGCGCAGCGTGACGCGCGCGCTGGACTTCTCACCGAGCGTAAAGCTCAGCGTGCGCGTCTTGAGCTTCGGATTGTTGAACTTCGCGGCTACGCCGAAGTCGTCTTCCAGCTCACCAGAGTAGAGACTCAGCGCGAAATCCGCAGCCACGTCGCGCGGCATGGCCAGCTCGATTGCGCCGGCGTGATTGATCAGTTCCAGTCCGCTGTTTCCCGGAATGGCACCCGCATAACGGATGTCGCCATCCACGGATTCGATGCGCGCCTGCCGGTATTGCGTCCTCGCCACATCGATTGCGCCACTCACAGTCACAGCCGTCAAATCGGTAATCGAGCCGGCGACTTGAAGCGCGCCACCCGCAGTCTTGAGGCGTGCGACAGCTGTGTTCGCAGCAATGCGAATGCCGCCACCCATGGTTTCCGCGTAGATCTCGCGTGGCGCGCCACGCACACTGACCGAGCCGCTCACCGAGAACAAATCCACAGCTCCACTCAAGCCACGCACATCGATATCCGCGCTCGTGGTCTTCACCCAGACCTGGCTGCGGTGCGGTGCGCGTACGACGATGTGCGATGGCTTGAGGCCGGTTTCGAATTCACTCCACATGCCGAGCTTCGCGCCCTTTGGTGTAACGCCTACCGCGAACCGGTCCCCGGGCGCCTCGTATACGATGCCCGTAACCAGCAGTGAATCCTTGTCCCAGCCGATCACGGTCACCGATCCGCTCAGCATGAATACGCGCACGAAGCCGCTCGGCACTACAGCACGCCGCTCATTGAGCTTGCGTTGCGCAAATGCGGCATTCGTGAGCAGTCCGCAGAACGCGATCAAAAAGACGAGGCCTCTCTTCATGTCACCGGCGAGGTCTTCGCGGCCTGACGCAGCAGCTCCAACTTGCGCTCGTAGGCGGATCGCAGAACATCGACCAGCAGCGCACTGTTTGGATCCGCTCTGAGCGCGCCGTGTGCCTCACGGATCGCATTGTCAATGATCTCGAGGTTTGTTTCCAGAATCTTCACGGTCTCCGGCGACAGCGCGCCCCGGCTCTTGCGCAGCACCAGCTCCAGCTCTTGGACCTCCTCCGAATAGTGGCGCTGCAGCGTGAGCGGATCGCGGCCGACCAGCCGGATATCGTTGGGTCGCTCGATCGCAACGTCTGCGTCCCGCTCGACGAGCGCGAGCGTGACGAGCGAGCTGAGTGCGATCAGCAACAGCGCCGCGGCGGCCAGCCGGTAGCGCATCGACCAGAGCGTGGCGTCGGGCGCCGACGTGATGCGGTTCCAGATGTCGTCGCGCAAATCACGTTCGGGTTGCAGCTCGCGCGGCAATGCGGCCAGCCCGGCGTCGAGCGCATCAGCGAAATCGTCGCGTGCGTCATCGGAATGCATATTCAACCTCCCAACCGCTCGCGCAACAGCTTGCGGGCGCGGTGCAGCTGCGCCTTGACCGTGCCGGTCGCGATGCCGAACATTTTTGCGATTTCTTCATGCTTGTAGCCTTCGATCTCATGCAGGACGAGCGCCTGGCGCGCGCCGGCCGGCAGCAGCGCGATCGCCCGTTCGAGATCCATGCGGTCTTCGGCAGCCGCGCCGCCCGTGCTGCCTCGTTCGAATGCGGCGGGATCCGCCACGTTTTCTACACGTCCCACGCGCCGTCGCGTCGAGCGGCTGTCCTCGAGAACGATGTTGACGGTGATGCGGTGCAACCAGGAGGTGAATTCGCTTTCACCGCGAAACGTGCTCAGCCGTTGCCAGACACGCACGAATACATCCTGCGTGAGCCGCTCCGCTTCCTGCCGGTCGGCGCACATACGCAGGCAGATCGCATAGACGCGCCCCACGTGCTGCTGGTACAGATGGTCAAAGTCCTCACGGGTTCGAATCGGCTGAGCTCCGGTCATTCGTAGCGAACGCGCTGCCTCAACTAGGATGCCGCGGCCGGCGCGCAGGTTTGAATACCCTCGCGTAACAACCGGCAGCCGTGTTAAAATACAGGTCTAGACCCCTCGAAACATCCCGCTAAAGAAGTGAGGTAGTTCATGCCGACGTCCCGGCAAAAGGCACGCGCGAGCGCGTGGGCGCTCTTGTTCGCTCTCACGAGCGCATGCGATGTCCCTACCGAACTGCCTAAATGGGATACGACCTTCGTTGTGAAATCCGAGAGCACGACTTTTTCGGTCGGGCAGATTCTTCCGGCCAGTGTGTCCCTCGCGAACAACAATTCCGCGTTCTCACTGTCGCTCAGCCCGTCGAGTTTCTCTCAGACGCTCGGCTCTCTCTGTGCCGCCTGCGGGCCGCTCAACAATCAAACGGCTCCCAAGCCGGCTTTCACGCAATCGTTCAGCACGACGGTCGCCTTGCCGACCGATGTCCGGAGCGCGGCGCTGACCTCCGGATCGATCAATATCTCGATTCACAATGGTTTTTCTTTCGATCCGCTGCGGCCGTCGGCGACGGCGCGCGGAAAATTGACGATCACCATAACCAGCGCCGGAAACACTATAGGATCCTCAGTGGTCGATGGCGCGACTACCGCGTTTCCACCGGGTTCGACATTGCCGGTTACAGTGCCGCTGACGGCCGGTTCGATCAGCAATTCGCTGTTGATCACCGTGAATGTCGAATCGCCTGCGGGTGACCCGGCCCAGATCAACAGTTCGCAGCAGCTGACCGCGACCGCAACGCCAACCGCGGTTACCGTCAGCTCGGCGCAAATCAACGTCACCAACCGGCAGGTCACCGCGGCTCAATCCGAGTTGGATCTGTCCGGTATCGACGATTTTGTCATCGACCACGTCAAAGCCGGCGCGCTGCTGTTTGCGATCAACAATCCTTTCAGCGTGAGCGGCACGCTGATGCTCACGCTGACGGGCGGCGATCGCACCATCACGAAGTTCGTTGCGGTGGCGCCCGGGCAGACCAATGTAGAAGTTCCCTTCGACGCGTCCGAATTGCAGGCCATCCTCGGACATACGATCACCATGACACTGGCGGGTCCGGTCAACGCACCCGCCGGCGTAACGGTTACACCCGCTCAGGTTCTCACTGTTGCGACCAGGCTCAAGCTCATTCTTGGACCGGAGGATTGATCATGACCCCTGTCCAGCTTCGTTGCGGCATGATCCGCGCTTCGGTGACCGGCGTCTTGATGCTGTTGCCCGCAGCCGCTGCATTCGCGCAGCTGCCCAGTGCCAGCACCCGCGCGCTCGGCATGGGCGACAATTACACGGCGTTGGCGCGCGGTTACGCGGCGGTCTCCTGGAATCCGGCGCTGCTGGGATTGCCGGGTAATCCGGGCGCGTCCCTCGCGCTGCTGCCGGTGCGCGGCATTGCGGGTCTCGACCCGATCACGCTCAAGGATCTCAAGGATTTCGAGGGGCAGGTCGTGCCCGCCGAAGTTCGCGAACAGTGGCTCCAGCGAATCGAGCAGGAAGAAAGCGAACAAGGCACCGGCGGCGGCGATGCGACGTACGTCGCGGCGCAAATCGGCAACCTTGGCGTTCAGGTCGGCAGCACGTTCCGCGCGATCGGCAATCTGTCACCCGGCGCGGCGGAGCTGCTGTTTTTCGGCAACGCCGGTCGAACCGGCGAGCCGCGCGACTTTACGCTCACCGGCTCCGATATCTCGGCACACGCAGTGTCGACGGTAGCAGTCAGCTATGGTCTCTCGCTCGGCTCGAGCGCCACGCGCACCACTGCGATCGGTTTAACCGCAAAGTACACGGTCGGCCATCTCTTTCTGTTCGGTGAAGACCAGGGCAGCACTGTAACCGACGACCCGCAGCTGAACGTCAGGTTCCCCGTCGTCAGCACGAGCACGGAGGATTTCGATGCGAATGGCGGCGCCGGCTTCGGGCTGGATGTCGGTTTCGCGACGCGCACCGGCGCTATGACGATCGGCGTGGCCGTGCGCAATGTGATCAATACTTTCGAGTGGGACGAATCGAAGCTGAAGTTCAGACCGGGACTGGCGCGCTTCGATCAGAATGAGATGGAGTCCAACTTCGAAGAGGAAGACTTCGCGAATGCGCCGGCCGATCTGAAGGCGATCGTCGCCGACTCGAAGTTCAAGCCGGTCATTGCAGCTGGCGTTGCGTACGAGGCCTCCAGGCGTTTGACGTTGTCGGGAGATGTGCGCACCCGCGCCGGCGACACGACGCTCGAGGATGGGCCCAAGCTGCATCTTGGTGCCGGCGCCGAATTCCGGCCGATTTCGGTTCTGCCGATTCGTGTGGGTGGCGCGATTGTGACGGCAGGCTTTCAGCTCGGCGGTGGCATTGGCTTGAATCTCGGTCCGCTCAACATCGCGGCGAGCCTGGTGCAGCGGAAGACGGATCTGGGGACTGATACGATTTCGATGTTTACGCTGATCTCTACTACCGGGCGATAGCGGCGGTCATTCGTCATTGCGGTCATTGCGATGGTCGCCTGGCAGGTTGCTGGAAAACGGGCGGGTGGTTGGGTGAAGGCAGGGCGCTACGCAG
>JBQTID010000256.1:0-4202 GCA_052389275.1 Gemmatimonadota bacterium
CAAAATCATTCGCCTCGACATGCCGTCGTTTTTATAAATGCAGGGTGACCTTTGTTAATCTCCTCCCTACACGCCGCGCATATTCTTCCGGTGGAATGACACCGGATGCTTGCGTGGCCGAAAGCTGGACATCATTTTGCCGCGCAAATTCGCCCCGCGGCGCGAATATTCGTTTGCTGTTAACCACATCCCAATGGGTCGGGATACTACCGATCCACTCAACCCCAGAGGCCTTCATTTTCACATTCTTATTGATCCCGGTTGTGATAATGTCGCGAACCGCCGCCTGCCTCTGCTCCTCCAACAGCTTGATCACCTTCTGCTGGGCGCTGATGTAGCGCCGGATGCGCCGGTCGGCGTAATCGAGGAACCGCACGATCGCGGCTTGCTCTTCAGCGGGCGGCCTGGGAAACGGCTCGGCCTTTAACAGTTCCATCGGAATGCGCATGCGGTGCGCGAGGATGCCGTTACCGATACGAACTAGGCTTTTCTGAAACGGCTGGATTTGAAAATACGCGTTTAGATACCGTGGCTCATCACACTCAAATCGCCGTCTGAGTACGTAATACACGGGGCTTAGACATCCTGTGTAACGCGATAGACCAACCGAGCCAATAATAACGTTCATGCAGTTGACAACGATGTCGTCGGGCCGAACGACCTTGTATCGCGTGATGTCCTCAGAACTCTTGTTGCCCACATTTCCTTTTTCCGAATACGGAATCACTCCGCGGTCGTTGGTCAGAGACAGGACATTGTTCACGTTGCCATCCGCATTTGTTTCACCACGCTCGCATAAGAGCGAACCGAGCCGCTGAACCGCCCAGTGCTCCGGTATCTCGCCCAGCCACTGCACGCCTGAATCCTTCATTACCGGATATGGCCTTAGTCCTACAATCACGCTTTAGCCTCAATCATGATATTGTCCGATTGGGTTGCTTGCTCGTGGCGTCGCCGCGAATCTCTTTCATCTGTTCTGCTCATCCTTGTTGGGTTGCACCCACGTCCGGCACGCTGCAATGAGGGCATCCCAATCATCCGGCGGTGCACCCGCTTCGAGCGTGCGGCGAAACACAACGTATGGATCCGTGCGCGCGCCTCGCTTGCGCAACGTAGTTCTCATCGTTGAGCCACACGTAGACGATCATGCGGTGTCGCGTCGAATAACGGTAGAGAAACGGAACCGGTTGAAGAACTTCGCGCGCCGCCAGTGACTGTACTTCTGGCCGACCGTCTTTCCCGACGATACCGCGCGGCTGCGGGATCAGCCGGAATGTCGCCCAGCGCAGCGTCGCTTACGGCCCTCAATAGTTTCGCGGCCGGAGTGGGTTCGATATCCACTGGGATCGCGCTTGCGCAGCCGCTCTACTTCGGTCTTGAGCGCGCGCCACCGCTCCTCGAACTCCGTCCAAACCAGCAGCCGCCAGCCGTTGACGACGAGCGGCGTCGCCTGCCCCTCGCTCGAACCTCGCTTCGACGGCCGCGATCGCTTCAAGGAAGCTCGAACGTATCCTCGAGAACTTCGTCGGCATCGTACTCGATACCTTCGAGCAGCTCCTTCAAGCCGGCGACGTCGGCGCTCGTGAAGGGCCGTACAGCCTCGGGATTCTGCTGCGTCTGGAGCGCCACGAAGGCAAGGTAGGTGTCGAGCACCGGATCGTCGTCCAGCGGCGGCTCCGGCGCTCGCGCGCGCACCAGCATACGCCCGGGCGCGATCACGTCCGCCTCGAATTCACCGGAGGCGAATTCCGGATGCGCCGCAAAGAGAGCACTCTCGAAGCGGAACCCCTTCGAATTGCCGGTCCTGGCGGATTTTCCTGAATAGGGCATGGCTACCTACGTTAATGTTATCACAACTGTAGAGCCCGCACGCGCCGCGCGAGCTCCAGCAGCGGAATCGCCGTCACACCACCACTCGTCAGATACGTCTCCGCGCCTGGATAAACCACGAACCGCTCGGTCGGTTGGACGTCCTCGCACGCATGGTGAAAACCTCGCTCCGGCCGCGGATCCAGGCTGCGCTTCACCTCGATCGCCCACCTGCCGCCATTCGGCCATTCGAGCAAAAGGTCCAGCTCCGCGCCCCGCCGCGTACGATAGAACCAGGGTGTGACCCTCGGCCCGGCGGCAACGATCAGGTTCTCGATGACGAAGCCCTCCCAGCTCGCCCCAACCACTGGGTGCGACAGCAGCGCCTCGCGGTCTGCAATGCCGAGCAGCGCGTGCACGATGCCACTGTCGCGCACGTAGACCTTCGGTGATTTGACGAGTCGCTTGCCGACGTTCGCGTGATACGGTGCGAGACGTCGCACCAGCAGCAGATCGACCAGCAAGTCGACGTATCCCGCGGCCGTCCGTCCGTCCACGCCGATGTTGCGCGCGAGCTGCGAGACGTTCAACAACCCGCCCTGGTGATGCGCAAGCATCGTCCAGAAGCGACGCAGTGTCTCGCTAGCTACGCGCGGCCCGAGCTGCGGGATATCGCGCTCGAGGTACGTGCGGATGAAGTCCTCCCGCCAGCGCAGGCTCACGCCGTCGTCGAGGGCGAGGCAGCTCTCGGGGAAGCCGCCGCGGACCCACAGGACATCGGCCGCGACGACGTCGACTGTTTCCAACGCCGTGAACGGCGTCAGCTCCAGGTGGCTGATGCGCCCGGCGAGCGTCTCACCCGACTGCCTGAGCAGGTCGAGCGACGCGGAGCGCAGGAGCAGGTACAACCCGGTCTTCTGCCCCTCGCGGCGCCCCTGATCGATCAGACCGCGCAGCACTGGAAACAGTCCGGGCACGCGTTGCACTTCGTCGAGTATCACCAGGCGGCCAAGGTTACCGGCCAGGAACAGCTCCGGCTCCGCCAGCTTCGCCCGGTCGACCGCCGACTCGAGGTCCAGGTAGACGGCCTCCGCTGTTGCTGCGTGTTTCAGTGCCAGCGTCGTCTTGCCGACCTGGCGCGGCCCGGTCAGCGCCACGGCGGGCGCCTCGTTCAGCCGCTGCCGGAGTATCGGACCAATGTCTCTCTCAATCATCGTTGCTTATTATACAATACTATGTACAAAAAGCAACGTTAAATAGCCTAACCGAGAATCTCCGACAGCAGGCCCTCCGTTTCCCGCTCCAGCGCCAGAATGTCCGCGCGGATCTCCTCCAGCGACCGCAGCGGCTGCGGCTTGTAGAAGTACCGCGTGAAGCTGATCTCGTAGCCCGTTTTGACGCTGTCAGCCACGTACCATGCATCCGGCGCATACGGCAGCACCTCGCGCCGCAGGAACGCCTCGATGCCGCCGTCCTCGAGCAGCGGGATCTGCTCGGAATCGCGCAGCTCTGAATCGGGCTCGTATTCGACGACGACGTCCTTGCCGCCGATCCTCGCTGCGAAAAACCCGCGCAGCTGGTCTGCTGGAATGCCCTTTTTGGGAATCTTTTTGATCACGGGCGTCGCGTCGTCCGCGCGCTCGTGATTCTCCTTCAACTTCTTGATCTCGGCAGAAGAATAGGCGCGTTCCGGATCGATGCCTTTCAGCCGCAACGGACGCTCGACCGTGACTTTCCAGTACCCGTACGCGGCGTTCGGGAAGATCTTCGACTGCTCGGTCTCCTCGAAAGCGAGGAAGGTTTGGCAGATGCGGTCGATATCGGCGTCGGACAGCTCGCAGTTCTTCTTGCCGAGGTTCTTGCGCAGCGGCTTGAACCACTGCGTGGCATCGATCAGCTGCACCTTGCCACGCCGACGCTCCGGCTTTCGGTTCGACAGCACCCAGACGTATGTGGCGATGCCCGTGTTGTAGAACATGTTCAGCGGCAGCGCGACGATGGCTTCCAGCCAGTCGTTCTCGATGATCCAGTGGCGGATGTTGCTTTCCCCCTGGCCGGCGTCGCCCGTGAAGAGCGAGCTGCCGTTGTGCACTTCCGCGATACGGCTGCCGAGCTTCGTGTTGCGCTTCATCTTTGAGACCAGGTTGGCCAGGAAGAGCATCTGCCCGTCGCTCGTGCGCGTAACGAGCGAGTAGTCCGGATCGCCCGCGTGCTCTATGATGAAGCGCGGATCCGTGAGCCCGTCCTTCCCTCCCATCCGTTCGAGATCGCTCTTCCAGCTCTTGCCGTAGGGCGGATTGCTGAGCATGAAGTCGAATTCGCGCGAGGGGAACGCATCGTTCGCGCGCGTCGAATGCTCGGGCCCGCCGACGAGGTTGTCCGCGGCGTCGCCC
>JBQTID010000257.1:0-6154 GCA_052389275.1 Gemmatimonadota bacterium
GGATGAGCTGCGCGAGCTCGCCATAACGGAAGGCATGTTGACCCTGCGTATGGACGGGTTGCTGAAGGCTTCCCGCGGTACGACCACGCTCGAAGAAGTCATTAAGGAGACTGCGGCGGTATGAGCACAACGGCGACCACGGCACAACAGCAAGCGGCGGGTCCCACCGCGAGCCCGGTCAATCTTCGTTCGTTGCTGGACGAGATGATCAAGCGCGGCGCGAGCGATCTGCACATCACCGCCGGCGAGCGGCCGAAGCTGCGCATCGATGGCGACATCACTAATGCCAGCACGGAGTACGTGCTTACGCCCAAGGACACCCTTCAGATAGCGTCTACGCTGCTGACCGAATCGCAGAAGAAGCGCTTCGAGACGGAAGACGAGCTGGACTTCAGCTTCGGCATTCCGAACCTCTCGCGCTTCCGCGGCAACTGCTTCAAGCAGCGCCAGTGCGTCTCGATGGTCATTCGTCAGATTCCCTTCCAGATCAAGACGTTCGAGCAGCTCAATCTGCCACCAATCATCGCGAAGATCGCCGAGAAGCCACGCGGCCTCGTGCTGGTCACGGGTCCTACCGGCTCCGGCAAGTCGACGACGCTCGCGGCCATGCTCGACAAGATCAACCGCGAATGGCGCGGCCACATCCTGACGGTCGAAGACCCGATCGAGTTCGTGCACAAGCACCAGGGCTGCATCGTGAACCAGCGCGAAGTCGGCGCCGACACGAAATCCTTCGGGTCCGCGCTCAAGTACGCGTTGCGTCAGGATCCGGACGTCGTGCTGATCGGAGAAATGCGCGACCAGGAGACGATCGGCGCGGGTCTGACCATTGCCGAAACCGGCCACCTTGCGTTCGCGACGCTGCACACGAACTCATGCGCCGAAACCATCAACCGCATCATCGACGTGTTTCCGTCGAACCAGCAGTCACAGATCCGCGCGCAGCTCGCATTCGTGCTCGAGGGCGTCATCACGCAGACGCTGCTGCCGAAGGCCAAGGGCAACGGCCGGGTTGCCGCCTGCGAGATCATGGTGTGCACGCCGGCGATTCGCGCCTGCATCCGTGACGACAAGATCCACCAGATCTATTCGATCATGCAGGCTGGTAAGAAGTTCGGCATGCAGACCATGAACGATGCGCTCTACCAGCAGTACATTCAGGGCAACATCACGCTGGAGACCGCGCTACAGTTCTCCGGCGACCCGAACGAGCTGCTTCGTATGTGCGGCCAGCCCGTTCCAGGCGCGTCAGCGTAAGGAGCAGTAAATGGGCACCTTTACGTATACGGCACGAACCGCCACCGGCGACATTCAGTCCGGTGAGCGTGAAGCGAAGTCGCGTGACGAGATCGTCAACTTCCTGCGCACGCAGCGGCTGACGCCCGTCAAGGTCGAAGAGAAGGTCAAGAAAGAGGGCGGCGGTCTCGCCGCCCTGATGTCGGGCGGCATCGCGACGCGCGACATCGTCATTTTCACGCGTCAGTTCGCGACCATGATCAACTCCGGTCTGCCGCTCGTGCAGAGCCTCGACATTCTCGCGAAGCAGAGCGAGAACAAGGCGCTCCAGAAGGTGATCGGAGGCGTGCTGTACGACGTCGAATCGGGTCAGACGCTGGCCGATGCCATGCGCGCGCACCCCAAGGTCTTCACCGACTTGTTCGTGAACATGGTCGCGGCCGGTGAGGCCGGCGGTATCCTCGATACCATTCTGCTGCGCCTTGCGACCTTCCTCGAAAAGGCCGACGCCCTCAAGCGCAAGATCAAGGGCGCGATGATCTATCCGGGCGTCATCTTCAGCGTCGCCGGCATCGCGGTCACCGTGCTGCTGCTGTTCGTGATTCCGACTTTCCAAACGATGTTCGAGAGCGCCGGCGTGCCGCTGCCGGCACCGACCCAGTTCGTGGTCAATCTATCGAAGCTGTTGCAGGCATACTGGTGGGCGATGGGGCTTTCGATCGTGGCCTTCATCGTGTTGCTGAAACAGTATTACAAGACGCCGGGCGGTCAGCTGGTGCTGGATAAGGTCATCCTCAATTTGCCGGTGTTGGGCAACCTGCAGCGCAAGGCAGCGATTGCCCGCTTCACACGTACGCTCGGCACGCTGGTCTCATCCGGCGTATCGATTCTCGATGGTCTCGAGATCACCGCGCGTACCTCCGGCAATCGCGTCATTCACGACGCGATCATGGAGTCGAGGAACAGCATTGCTGGTGGTGAGACCATCTCCGAGCCGCTGAAGCGGTCCGGCGTCTTCCCTCCTATGGTCGTGCAGATGATCAACGTCGGTGAGCAGACCGGCGGTCTGGACGAGATGTTGACGAAGATCGCCGATTTCTACGACGAAGAAGTCGACGCCGCGGTCGAAGCGCTGCTCGCCGCCATGGAGCCGATCATGATCGTGTTCCTGGGCGTGGTGGTCGGCGGCATGATCATCGCCATGTATCTGCCGATCTTCGACATGATGAACGCTGTGGGTGGCTAATCGAGTTTGGTTTTGATGAAAGAGGTCGCTCGAGAGGGCGACCTTTTTTATTTGCGGGCGCGGTCGCGGGCGCCGGCGCGGGTCGCGGGAACAGACTCGGGTCGCGGGTTGCGGGTTGTGGGCGCGGGCCCGAGCCGCGGACGGGAGAAATCGCAGGAGGATCCGGGCGTTTCCATACCTGGAAGTAACCATGCCCGCACCCGCAGCCCGCGCCCGCACTCCGCCCCCGCGTTGTTTCCCGCGCCCGCGCCCGCGACCGCGCCCGCGCCCGCGCCCGCGACCGCGCCCGCGCCCGAACTAAATTGCGCGCGCCAGGATCACCCGTCATGATCGGTGTTCGACCCGATGGGGCAGAGCGGCCACACGTGGGCACCCTAGTCGGCTCGACAGCCATCTTTCGATAGGATTCTTGCTTATCAAAATTTAAGCAGCTATCTTTTGATAGCACTCAACCCTATCAAAGGATATGACCGCACAGCGCGCAGGCGTCCTGGTGCGACAGGCGGCTGGACCACAGGGCTATTCCGCCTTCATTCCAGCGCCGTTGCCACCTGAGCCACCCGTCCAATTCGACAACGATCTTGCGCGCATCCATGAAGCGGCTGTGCGGGCAGTCGGCAGGCTGGAGGGTGTTTCCGGCACGATCGCCCCCGATCGCATGCTGTACATGTATGTGCGCAAGGAGGCCGTTCTTTCCAGCTCGATCGAAGGGACGCAGTCCACCCTATCCGATCTTCTCGAGTACGAGAACGAAGCGGTACCCGGCACGCCCATCGACGATGTCAAGGAAGTATCGCGCTACGTGGCCGCGCTTCAGCACGGCATCATGCAGATTCGGTCGGGGACGCTGCCGCCCAGCTTGCGGCTGATCCGGGACATACACGCGGTGCTGATGGCCGATGGACGAGGCAGCGCACAAACGCCCGGTCAATTCCGGCGCTCGCAGAACTGGCTAGGGGGCTCGGCACCCTGGAATGCGCGGTTCGTGCCGCCGCCACCGCACGAAATGATGCAGGCGCTCGACAACTTCGAGCGCTTCCTGCACGACGAGTACGGGCATACGCCGCCGATCATCAAGGCCGGGCTCGCGCATGCGCAGTTCGAAACGATTCACCCATTCCTGGACGGCAATGGGCGCATCGGCCGGCTGCTCATCAACGTGCTGTTCGTGGTCGATGGCGTTCTATCGCAGCCGTTCTTCTACCTCAGCCTGTACCTCCGTCAGAATCGTGGTGAATACTACGACGCGCTGCAACGCGTGCGCACACACGGCGACTGGGAGGGCTGGCTGCGTTTCTATCTCGTGGGTGTGGAATGGGTGGCCCTGGAGGCAGCGCGCACGACGCTGGCTTTGCGCGATCTGTTTGATCAGGATCAACGTCGCGTCGCGAGACTGGGGCGCTCGGCCGGCTCCGCGCTGAAGGTGCTGGGTCTGTTACGCGACCGGATTGCGATAACGATACCACGGGCTGCAAAGGAACTGGCGCTGACGTGGCCGACCGTCCGAAGCGCCTTGAACCGGCTCGAGACGATGGGCATCGTGAGAGAAATGACCGGCCGCGCGCGCGACCGGGTATTCGCCTACGATCGACAATTGCAAATCCTCAATGAAGGAATCGGAGCTCAGAGACAATCCTAATGGCTGAAACGAATCTTTCTGCGTTCATATGGTCGGTCGCTGACCTGCTGCGCGGCGACTAGCTGAATCTGGAGCCGTTCCTGCCCAAGACCTCCGGCCAGGCTTCTACAATACGTCGCCGCTCGACAACAAGCATTGGACAACGCCCGCGATCCGCGCCCGCATCCCGAGCGCGAGTCTGTTTCCCGCGCCCGCGCCGGCGCCCGCAAAATCGGTGCTCGCCAACACGAGAACGCGCAGCTTGAACAGCTTGCGTGGTAATACCGAAATGACCAGCGGCGTCGTCCTGCTGGGCGCTCACGACGTGTTCCTGGGCGTGGTGGTCGGCGGCATGGTCATCGCCATGTACCTGCCGATCTTCGACATGATGAACGCCGTGGGTGGCTAACCGCGTAGCGCTACCGCGAACGCGCGAACGGGCGGGCACCGGCTCGCCGTTTCATTTCAAGCAAGCGACGCAGCGAGCTCCGCGTCTTCGTGCTCGAACGCGGTGCTCATCCGTTCGATTTCCTGCCCTTTTACGCCAAATGTCATAGCGACATTTCGCCATTCCTTAACCGAACGGTGAACCTCGCCGATGAGCGCCTGCGCGCCGGCAGGCTTTAGTCCGAAATGCTCCGCCACCTCCAATGCCAGCTCTAATGAGGCAGTCAGATCATAATCCTCCGCAATTGAAGTCGAGAGCATTCTCGGCTTGATGTCGGTTGGTACCGGGTTGATGTCGTACGCGGGGGCAAGTCGCCAACCGTCGCGGCCGACGTAAACAAAAGCGTGGTTTCTTAGGTGGTCATCCGTGTTCGAGATCAACACATTGAACACCATGCGCCGCCAAAGCGAAGCCAGGTCCTCTCGAGCAGCTGCTGCGTACGGACGCAGAGCATCTGCAATCTCCATATAGCTGTGAACTTCGCGATCCGTTGCACCAAGTGCACTCATTGTAGAGAGAAACGGAATTCGATTCCCATCCACGCGGTCAAACCGATTCACGAGCAAAACGTTACGATGAGAAACTTGCACGACCCGCGCGTTCGGAATGGCGATCCCAGCACGTCGTGCCAGCTCGAGCGCGATGGCTTCCCATAGAACAAGGTTGTAGGGATCATTCTTCGCAGGAAATTTCGCGATCAGGAGAGAGTTGTCCGTGTCGCGCACCGATGCCTTCGGTCGCGCGCCCCCCAGCGACGCTCCCGGAGCGAGAAGCAGGCGGAGATCTTCGGCGGATTCATCATCGTCCAGAACGGCCTGCGTTGCGTTCAGAAGGCGCGGCAGACTTACGAGAGGCGGCACGCTCTGGATTCCAAGCGTCGCCGCCACATACGGGCCGTCCTCGGTTAGAGCGAAGCGCAATGAGCCCTGGCGTACTTCGTCGTTAACAGCGAGAAGGTAGTCGAGCTCGCGGAGCGTCCGAGGTGTTCCTGCTTCGTTCCGGGCTCGGCGCCGCTCCGCACGTGCAATCAGCGTTCTGCCCCAGCGGTCGGGGGCCGAATCACCAAGGGCACCGAACATCGGTTGGCCGGCCCGAGTCTGAAATGGACCGGGATAGAGTTGCAACGCCGGCTCGAGGGCGAACCGCTCGGGATTCGCGAGCCAGGAATCATCGTACTCGAACGTCGCACTTTCATGCGTTCGGCTCGAGGTAACCCACAACCGGCCAACACGATGCATTCCCCCCGCGAGAGCGATGCCGACAATAGCGGCCGGTTCACTCATCGGCGGATGCTTTGCGAGGCGAGCGCCGGCGTGCCCGCTGTGGCAGCCGCTCGTCCTCTAACGCTTGACCAACCTGATCATGCGCTTTGTCGGCGATCATACCGAGGCGTTCGACCAGTCCGAGCGCGAATAAGGTGTTGGCGTACACTCCTATGGAGACGGAGGCGTCGCCGCGCTCGACCTTGATCATCGTGACGTGTGATGTCATCGCTCGCTGGGCAATCAGCTCCAGGGGGATGCGCCGTCGTTTGCGAGCATCGCGGATATCGGCTCCGAGTTTCCTGAGGGCTCGCCTGACGGGCAGCGGCAGTGGCGGTGAGGTC
>JBQTID010000258.1:0-20810 GCA_052389275.1 Gemmatimonadota bacterium
CGGACTCAATCAGAATCACAATCGTATTCTCAAGCACACATTCAAGGGCGCTGCGGTCTCCGCGCTCACACGGCCGGGTGAACTGCGTGATCTCTATCTTGGCATGATCGAGCGCGGCATGCGGCCCCACATGGCCCGTGTCACACTCGCTCGCAAATTCGCGGCGCTCACACTGCGCGTCTGGAAAACAGGAGAGCCTACAATAGAACCAAGCTCGGCGTAGTAGCGCAATTACGCGCTTGCAACATCAACGGGGTCCGATACTGAGTGAGGAAGGACGAATGCGGAAAAAGACTGACCCGCGCACCGTGCATCACAAGCTGTGGCGTCTCCGAAAGATTCGGGGCTGATTGCCAAGAACACGCGATCAGCGCAAGCGGCGCACGTCCTTGTCAATCGCTCTCATAGATTAGGCTGAACTCTCGTGGCGCGTAGATTCACCATTACCGATCATTGTCACGGCGTCCCGATGTTCTCCCACACATACCAGTGCTTCGAGAGTGGGACCGCCCCTTGGCTGACGTAGAAGGGCGCTGCAGCGGGACTGTCAACGTTCACATCAACGCAGATTCTCTTTGCGTCTTGCTGAAGAACCAGTCCCTCAGGAATCGCAGCAGGCCTACAGCAACACCGTGGCGTCTATGCGTCGGGGCAACATACAGATACTGAACCTCTCCATCGCATCCGTGCCGCGTCGTAAGATGACCCGCGATGTAACCGACGACTCGGCCGTCGCGCACCGCTACGAACCCGGTGCGCGGCAACAAAGCCTGTTGAGGATGATGCTGTCCCTCGAAATAGGCGCGCATACGAGCGTCGCCCGGACCGGAATCGGCGTCGCCGAGACGGCACTCCAGCATGGCGTTTACATCGGCGCTCGCCACAGTTCTGTATGACACCGGATTGGACTGTTTCGGGCTCATTTGGGCGGCGCGCGTCCACTCCTCAACATCTGTACAACCTGGAGCTGCACCCCGCAATCGCGCTATTTCAGCCTAACGTCATTGCGGGTAAGCTGCGCGGCCCATGCTGTCGGCGTCAATCCTCGCGTTGTCCACGTCAGCTTCACCCGCTCTGTTAGGCACGCCCTGATTGATATCCGCGTGGAAACAAACAGAGTTGACATAACCCAACGCTAGGTTATAGCTTTCTTGCATGGTCAAGGTGCACGAGGAGGGCGCCTTTCGTGTCTACGTGTACTCACCGCCGCGCGAACACCAGCCGCCCCACGTGCACGTGGAATGCTCACGGGGCGGTGAGGTGCTAATTCGACTCGGTGACGAGGCAACTCCGCCCTCTCTGTGGCAGAATCATCACATGGCCCTGGCGGATGCGCGCGAGGCGCTTCGGATCGTTGAATTGCATGAGCAGCGTTTTCTTGAAGAATGGAGAAAACTCCATGGCTAGATCGACCCGCAACGACACAGCATTTGAACTCCAGAATGAAACAGCGATCCGTGAGGCGCGCGAGGCCGATCGGATCGAGCCTCGAGCGAGTACTGTTACTTATGACGCCCGCAAAGGACTCATCATCGTTGAGTTGCGAAGCGGCTATGCATTTGGTTTTCCTCCCGAACGAGTAGCTGGCTTGGAAAGAATAGACGCGGAGCAGCTTCGGGCGGTGCGCATTTCTCCGAGTGGCGACGGTCTGCACTGGGACGATCTCAATGTCGATATCTCAGTGACCGGGCTGATCGCGGATGCCTTGAATCTGGGAGAATGGGCGCCGCGCATCATGGGTCAGCTAAGGAGTAAGGCCAAGGCACGCGCGGCTCGCCTCAATGGACTGAAAGGCGGCAGGCCACGATCAACGAAAAGTGCACGAAACAAGAAGAATCGCACCCGAACTTGAGTTGACGACGAAGGTCGTCGATCACGAGAAGTGCCTAACGCAAGGATCAGTTGCGAGGCGCCAACAGAGAGCCGGCGTTCCACGAGTCACTTTCGCGCCTCGTCAACTGCAGCCGGCTAGGCAGCGGAGCGGTTGAGCGGAATCAGCGCTCTGCTAACTGAAGGCGTTGCTCGCGTGCAAGTCGAAAAGCATCGCCGACTGATCCCTTTAGTACCAACAGTTTTACCTCAATCACGCCGGCGGCGCCGGCGTTCAATGAGATCTGTGGGTCAACATGTTGGCACGTCAGAGCTGGGTTACTCCACACGTTGCCCGGCTCGCGGGCGAAGCTGGCGATCACCCACGCCCGATCGGTTGAAATCGTGGCGATAAAAGGCTCATCCACGCGTCTGGATTTGTTGTAATACATAATACCGTCGCGGCGCGCGGTGAGCTCCGTTGGTACAGGCCAGGTGAACGATGCTAGATATCGCGCCGGCAGCCACTCCTCAATAGGCATCTCGAGGCGCACGGGTGTCTCGGAGGCGAGGAGATCAAATCCTTCCGTGTGGTGCACGAATGTTCGCTCCAAACGCGGATCGTGGAAGGCACCTGTCAACCGGGGATCCGTCACAGCGTAGATCATCGCGTACGCGACTGACGAGCGGTTGGTGAACTCATAACGGAATCGTATTCCGTCGTCCTCGAGCGTAGCTCGGGCGCGCAGGTGTAGGCCGGCCGCGAGTTCGCGATCATACTCAACGTAGTTCATTGTGCCGCGCCACGCGGGTGGATCCGCTACGCGGCCTGGACGGAACATATAAAGCTGCCTGGCTGCGGTTGAGCCGCGTTCAACTGCGCTGACGTGCTCTGGAAAGAGTATGCTGATGGAGGTGTCCGAGACCGGTCGACCCGGAAGAATGACGCGCAGTGCGGGCTCGGCGTGCTGCGGAGCGACGACGAGCTGCATGCCTCCGCTGTTTTGCACGCTCATCGCCACTTGTGCGTTTGCCATGTTAACGCCTGAGAGCCAGAAAGCTCCTATAAGGGCTATGGCTTGACAGGCGTGTGTGCATTTGCCGTTCAACGTGGCGATCACCTCTTAATTGTCCGGCTGCCTAACGCTGCACTTGGGTCAGCTGCGCGGACCAATGTTGTCTACGTCAAGCCTTTGAGCAAACACGCGTCAGCTGCACCCAATCGTTAGGCGGTTGGTTTCTGGTGCGCCGGTCCGAGCGCTAAGAATGCCGCATCAGTGTCCTGGACGAACTGACCAATGAGTGCGCAATTCGCGGCGAGCACGTTGATGACGTCCTCAGTCGAGCAATTGCCCAGTCGAACTCAGAGGACCTTGGGTGGATGGCCGCGGGTGGCACTCAGCTGTTGAAAATCCTCGTCTCTGGTGAGTAGCACGAACTGGTGCTCCTTCGCGTATCCCAGATCGCTTCATCCGACGCACCGCCTAAACCCGCAGCCAGCGCGTGTTGAGATCCGGGAAAGCGGTCAGCACCAGTTTGACCAGCCGACCGGAAAGATTCTCGTCGATAAGAAGGCGGATTGACAACTCAGGCGGCAGGTGGCGTAATAACCCGTCGTTCTCGCTCAGCCGCGAACGCGAGGCAAGCTCGAATGTCCTCGCGAGTGAGCTGAGGGAAGTCAGCGAGGATCTGATCTTCGGACATTCCCCCGGCCAGATAGCCGAGCACGTCTCCAACGGAGATGCGCGTGCCCCTGACGCAGGGTTTTCCGAAGCGAATCGCCGGATCGGCGACGATACGATCAGATGAAGTCATGGGTCGAGGTTAAGTCTGAGAAACGGCAGCGTCAAGCCAGAGCACTGAAATACGTCGCCAAGCCAGCGGTTGCCGAGCGAAAACCGCCTAACCAGTCTCTGGAGCTGCGAACTACCTACCGATCCAGACAGTACGTGCCAGGCGCGTCCCTGCACAAGCACGGCCGCAGCCCCGCCTCCACACTTCGATCCGCAATCAATGGCTCACACACATCCGCCAGCACAATCGCCAGCCGCGCATCATTCCACGGAATCGGCACTCTGAAATAGCGGAGGCCGCGCGCCTCGGCATCCGCGCGCAAATCGTGATCGAGCTCGGCCAGCGTCTCGGACTGCTCGTGCATGAAGGCGACACCATCCACGACCACGGTGTCGGCATCGATATTCTCGATCACCTGCTCGATGTCGGGCTGCGTCCACTTTACGCCCGGCCGATTCGTGTGATTCTGGTAGCCGATCTCGTACTGGCTCACGCCCAGCGCGCCGGCGATGCGTTTGCACGAGTCCAGCACGTACAACTGATAGCGGCTGCCTTCGTCCAGGTATTTGCGAGGCGTGCCGTGCGCCGAAAAAACCAATCGCGTCGCCGGATGATTCAAATCGAGATCATTGGCAGTCGCCACCGCTCGAATCGCATCGGCACGCAGCTCGGTGTAGAGCGGATGCGTATGCCAGCCAGTGATCTCGCGCAGCTCCACAGCCCATTGCGCGGCCGCAACCGCGGCTTTCAGATCCGCGAGCGCGGCAATCGTCGTCGATGGACCGCACAACGGATACACGGGCAATGCGATCAGGCGCTCGATGTCGTCGCGCCGGGCCATGGCGACCGCGTCGGCGATACTCGGATTCGTGAACTGCATGCCGACGTACGTCATCACGTCATGACCGCGCGCTTCCAATTCCGCCGCCAGCGCTTCGGCCTGCGCACGCGCCTGCGCGTGCAGCGGTGAGCCGCCGATCAGCTCGTACTCCTCGATCAGCCCGGGCGCGCGCTCGGCCGCAAGCTGGCGCGCGCGCTGCCGCGCATCGACGTCCTCGAGCGAGGCGTTGATCATGAAGATCTTCTCGAGGAACGGAATCACGTGCTCGCGCGTCGCGATCTCCGGCTCGCCGAAATTCAGAAGAATGATCCCAACTTTCATTACTCGCTTCAGTCACTCAAAGGCGCTTGCGGCCACAGGCCGCGCGCAGGTTCACCAATCACGCTCGGTGCACCAAATCAACAACCGCTCGAATCACATCGGGATCGGTGCCCGGCAGCAGCCCATGGCCGCAATTGAAAATGTGGCCGGCTCTGCCGCCGACCCGCTCCATGATGTCACGCGCTTTCTTCAATGCGACGTCTTTCCCGGCGAGCAGCGCGACCGGATCCAGATTCCCCTGTACCGACTTGTCCTCGCCGATGATGTCCCACGCGACGTCGATCGGCAGACGCCAGTCGATCGAGATGCAATCGCCGCCGGCCTGCACGATCAGCGGCAGCAGCGCGGGATTGCCGGTCGCGAAATGGATGACGGGAACGCCGGCGTCGCTCATTTTCGAGATCAGCCGCTGCGAGTGCGGCAGCACGTACCTCTCGTAATCTTCCAGTGAAAGACTGCCCGCCCACGAGTCGAAGACCTGCACGGCGGCCGCGCCGGCCTCGTGCTGCGCGATGCCGAATTCGCCGAGATGCTCCGCCCAGAATGACGCGAGCCGGTTCCACGCAGCCGGCTCGCGATAGATGAATGCCTTGATCTCTTCCTGCTGCTTGCTGCGCGAGCCGCGAATCAGATACGAGCATAGCGTGAATGGCGCGCCGACGAAGCCGAGCACCGGCACGTCGAGCTGCTTCGTCAGGATACGGATCTGATCCATGATGTAGCCGAGCGCGACCCGCGGATCGAACGGCTGGAGCCGGTCGATGTCGGCGGGCGTTTCGATCGGATCATTCACCACCGGTCCGGTGCCGGGCTGCATCTCGAGATTCAGCCCCGCCGCCATGAACGGTGTGACCAGGTCGTTGTAGAGTACGGCGGCGTCGACCGGAAAGTAGTCGAGTGGCATCGCGGTAATCTGTGCCGCCGCTGCCGGTTCGCGCAGGATCGCAAACATCTCGCGCAGCGCGCGTGACTCGCGGTAGCGAGGCAGCACGCGGCCGGCCTGACGCATGAACCAGACGGGTGTGACATCGACCGGCTCGCGCCGGATTGCTTTCAGAATACGTTCGTTCATCGCCACTCCACGACATGCTCGTCCACCACGATGCGGCTCAGCTCGCCGCGGAAACGCCAGCGTATGCGCAGCAGCAGGAAGATGGCGACGGCGGCAAGGCCGGCAACGAAACCCCACCACAAGCCGGCCGCGCGCGCGTCCGTAAAGAATCCAAGATAAACGCTGATTGGAAAACCGATCAGCCAGAATCCCAGGAGACCGATCAACATTGGGACGCGCGTATCGCCCGCGCCGCGCAGCACACCCGCGCCGACGACCTGCAAGCCATCGAAGACCTGAAACACGCCGGCAATCGGCAGCAGCACGACGGCGATGACAATCACGGCGTCGACATTCGTGTAGACGGTGGCGAGCAATTCGGGAATCGCCAGCATGACCAGTGCGCTCACGCTCATGAATGCGGCGCCGGCGACCAGCGCGGCGTGACCGCTGCGGCGCGCGCCCTCCGCATCGCCACGGCCGATGGCATTGCCGACCAGCACGGATGCGGCGGCGCCAATGCCGGCCGGCACCATGAACGTGAGCGACGCGATATTGATCGCGACCTGGTGCGCGGCCATCTCATAGGTGCCGAGGAAACCCATCAGCAATGCGATGCCGGCGAAGTTCGCATACTCCACGAAATGGCTGACGCCGATTGGCAGTCCGAGCTTGAACATGCGCAGCACGGGCTTCAATGCAAATGCATCGCGGCGCGGCCGCAGATACTCGTGCAGCAACGGCCAGCTCACCCACAGCAACGCGAAGAAAAGCGCCCAGCGCGCGATGGTGGTTGCGAGCGCGGCACCGACTACGCCGAGCTCGGGCGCGCCCAGCTCGCCGAAGATCAGGATCCAGTTCAGTGCGGCATTCAACAGATTCGCGCCCATGATCGTCCATACAATCGGCGCGACGCGTCCCATCGCCTGCAACCCCTGCCGCAGCACCGTGAACGCGAGGAGCGGCAGCGTACTCGGCATTACGGTCAGCACATACGTCGCCGCAATCGGCACCACTTCTTCGGGCTGATTGAGGAATCCCAGAATCGTGCCGGCGAATGGCAGCGCGGCCGACATGAAGATCGTGAGCGCCAGCGCAATCAGAAAGCCTCGCTGCATGCCGCGCGCAATGCCGATGTCATCACGCGCACCCACGGCTTGCGCGATGATCGGATCGAGCGAGAGCAGCACGCCAATGCCGAAGATGCCGAGCGCGAAGTAGAAGAGGTTGCCGAGCGCGACCGCGGCCAGCGCGACCGCCGAGATATGACCGACCATGATCGTGTCGACGACGCCCATGAACATGAGGCCGACCTGCACGGACACGATTGGAATTGCCAGGTTGAGCAGCTCGCGCATCTCGGCGCGATCGGGAATGATCTGCATATGGGGCTGGAATCTAACGCACGAGCGCTTATGTTGCTGGCATGAAGCCATTGGTTGGCCTGATCATGGGGTCGCGCTCCGACTGGGAGACGATGACGCATACAGCCCTCACGCTCGAGAAGCTGGGCGTGCCCTTCGAGCGACGGGTCGTGTCGGCGCATCGCACCCCGGACCTGCTGTTCGAGTATGCCGAAAGCGCGGAGCAGCGCGGCCTCGAGGTCATCATCGCTGGCGCGGGCGGCGCTGCTCAACTGCCGTGCATCACCGCGGACAATACCACGCTGCCGGAGCTCGGCGTGCCGATCGAATCGAAGACCATGAAGGGCACGGATTCGCTCTTCAGCATCGTGCAGAGGCCGGCCGGCGTGCCGGTCGGCACGCTGGCGATCGGCCGCGCGGGCGCCATCAACGCGGCATTGCTCGCAACCGCGATCATCGCGAACAAGCACGCCGAGTATCGTGACGCGCTGCGTCGCTACCGGGAGGAGCAGACCCGCAGCGTGCTCGAGCATCCGGATCCCGCGGAGACGCCATGAAGGTCGGTATTCTCGGCGGCGGCCAGCTCGGCCGCATGATCGCGCTGGCCGGCTATCCGCTGGGCGTGCGCTTCCGCCACATTGGCTCGGCGCAGGACACATCCGCCGGGCAGGTATCGGAGCAGGTAACCGCGGCTTACGAGGACACCGATGCGCTCGTCCGCTTCGCCGAAGGCCTCGATGTGGTCACATACGAATCGGAGAACGTGCCGCTCGATGCGGTCCGGATTCTCGGCGAGTTTGTCACGGTGCAGCCGTCGCTTGCCGCGCTCGAAGCAGCACAGGACCGGCTGCACGAGAAGCTCGCATTCGCAGAGCTTGGCATTCCAACGGCGCCCTATGCGCAAGTCGATTCGTTCGCCGATCTCGAGGCCGCCGCCGCGCGCACCGGTTATCCGGCGGTCCTCAAGACGCGGCGCATGGGCTACGACGGCAAGGGTCAATTCGTGCTACGTCGCAAGGACGAGCTGGATATGGCTTGGCAGCGACTCGGCACAAGCGGTCTCATTCTGGAAGGACTCGTGCCATTCGATCGCGAGCTCTCGATCCTCGCGGTGCGCGGCAAGAGCGGCGAGACGCTGTTCTATCCGCTGATCGAGAACCAGCACGCGGATGGTATACTGCGCGCGTCCTATGCGCCGGCGCCGGATACGCCCGCCGACCTGCAATCGATTGCGGAAGATTACGCGACCCGCGTGCTCGATTCACTGGATTACGTGGGCGTGCTCGCGATCGAGCTGTTCCAGGTCGGCGCGCAGCTGATTGCCAATGAGATGGCGCCGCGCGTTCATAACAGCGGTCACTGGACCATCGAAGGGGCGGAGACCAGCCAGTTCGAGAATCACGTGCGCGCGATACTCGGATATCCGCTGGGTGACACCAGCCATGTCGGCCACAGCGCAATGGTCAACCTGATCGGCGTCGTGCCGCCCATCGAGCACCTGCTGCAATACCGCGACGCACATCTGCACCTGTATGGCAAACACGTCCGCCCCGGACGGAAGCTCGGTCACGTCACCGTGCACGGCGCTGACGCACGGGCGGTTCGCAAAAGCGCGGAAAAAATTCGCGCGGAGCTGCACGCGCTGACCAAACAAAAACAGCAGCAGCCGGCGGCAGTTTTTTACGAAGACGACTAGTCATTGAGTGACTCATCGAGGATCGAGGGTGCTGAGGGGTCGAGGGAATAGGTAGGAACTAAGAACCAGGGGGAGGGATAGAGGGAGAGGTGTGGCGGATCCTTCCCTTTCCGGCTTAGAAAATCGGATTAGAACAGCGGATTAGAACGTCGGATTAGAAAACCGGATTAGAAAACCGGATTAGAAAACCGGTCGCAGTTCGAACCGAAGTTCTAAATCGGTTTTCTAAACCGCAGTTCTAAACCGCAGTTCTAAACCGAAGTTCTAATCCGGTTTTCTATTCCGGCACGTGGCGCAAGAATGGACGAATGAGACGGACAGATAACTGCTCCCCTTACCCTAGCCCTATCCCTCGCCCTAGTTCTTAGTTCTTAACTATTCCCTTGTAAGCCCTCGACCTTCACCAGCCGGCGGTCATTGCGATCCAGGCGGCGTCGCTACCAGGACCGCTGTCAACACCAGAATCAGCACCGCCATCATCACTTCGGTCCGCGCGGACCGCTTCAAATCCGCGGCCGCCACTTCGGTGCCGAGACTCGGCTTGACGATGCGCCAGTTGTAGGCGCCGATCGTAATCGCGAGCAGCACCACCCCGATCTTCAGCGCGAGAATGCGGCCGTACGGTGTCGCCCAGAGGTCGGAAATCGCGTGCAGCTGCACGAGCGCGCTCACCGTGCCGGTGAATACGGTGATGATGGCCATGGTCAGTGCGAGTGGTGAAAAGATATTCACTAGCTTGGCAAGCTTCACAAAACCATCATCGGCTCTCACGACGCGCGGCATGGCCGCGAACAGCAGCACCGCCCGGGTGCCGAGCCAGGCCGACGCCGCCATGATGTGGATCGCGTCGTCGACAATCGGCACGATCGCCAATTGCTGCACGGCCGCGGCATGGCCCGTAAATGCGGATGCGCTTGCGGCAACCACCGCAATCGGCAGTGCGGTGAGCCAGCTGTCACTGCGGTCTTCGGTGCGGATCGCCGCGGCGACGATGAACGCAACAGCGGCCAGCGTCTGCGCGAGCCACGCGCGTCCCCAGCCACCTTTCAGAATGAGTGCGAATAGAAGGTCGCTCTGAAACATGCGCTCGGGGCCATGTATCGATCCGGATTGAAGCCAGAGTCGCAGCAGATTGGACAGGATCGCGAGCGCGGCAGCCGTTATCGCGAAACGGCGTACGTTCGCATCGACATCAACGACCAGCGCCTCGCCCAGCACGTGCTTCGCGCGTTCCAGCACGCCGAAGCGAAAAGCAACCGTGCCGACGATCAGCAGCAGCGCGCAGAAATTCAGCCAGCGCGCAAAAATCCACGCAATCGACGACTCCGGGCGGTAGAGCGGCGGAATCTCGGTCGCTTCGCTCTGATGTCCGCCGTGTGCGGGCGCGTGCAGCCTCGCGCTGTCGGTGATGCCCGGCGTCGCTGGTGCCGGCTGGCCCGTGTCGACAACGAAATCGAACATGCCATTCACGGCATGACCGTCCTTGCCGACCACTTTCCAGCTGACCGTGAACGCGCCGCCCGCGATCGGCGTGTCGAACATGACCACGTATTGCTGGCTGCGTGCGCCGCCCACGGCACGCACGCTGGTGCCGACCGCAAGCTCGCGGCCAAACGCATCAATTACGACGATGGTGGTGAAGCTCGCTTCGACGGCTTCCGTGAAATTCAGAACGATCTCCGAGACCGGCGTGCGCACGGTGTCGCCATGGGCCGGTGTCGACGATGCAAGCTTCAGATGCGCGAGTGCCTGCGCAGGCAAGAACGCGAGCGCAAGCACCAGTATTCCCAACAGACGTGAGACCGTCATTCAGCTCCGACTTTGTGTTATCGCCGCACCACCAGCTCTCCGCGCAATAGCGTCGATGGTCCGAACCTCGGCTGGCCCAGTACGCCCGCGTCTACAGTGACTGTGCCATCCAATTGATACGCTACCTGCGACCGGGTTAGCAAACGCGCGGCAACATCCGCGAGCCCGGGCAAGTCCGAGAAGCGGATGGTCAGGTCGAGCGGAATTACAGTGTCCTGGTTGGCGAGCAGCGGCACGCCGAGCGGGAAGCTGACGTTGGCGGCGCGCGTTCCCTCGAGCGCGAGCGCGCCTTCCAGTGCGGAAAGCGAAAGGCCGAGCGGATTCGGATTCCGTACGTGTGCCCAGACCCGAATCGCCGCGCCGCCCAGCGGACTTTGCGATGACGGTCCGATCAGCCGCAGCTCGGCGGTTCGGCCTGGCGCCGCAGAGAATTCCGGCGCCTGGAGGACGTCGCCCAGACCGAAGCCGGCGCAGCCCGCCAGCAGAAGACAGGCCGCGAGCGCCAAATTGTTGAGTTTACGTGTCATAATCGACCATGGTTGTAGCCCCAGGGGGCGGTTCCCTATATTGGCAAAATCACCCATCGCGACGGCGATGTACGCCGCCCGCCATCGACCAACGTTTGGAAGGAGCCGCATCATGCGCACCACTGGCACCGTGAAATGGTTTAACGAGAGCAAGGGATATGGTTTCATAACGCCCGATCAAAATGCTCAGGACTGTTTCGTTCACCATTCGCGAATCCAGGGGCAAGGCTACCGAACGTTGAGTGAAGGCGAGAAAGTGGAATTCGATCTGGTCGCCACCGATAAAGGTCAGGCCGCGGAGAACGTAGTTCGACTCGGATCCTGAACCAGTTCGAGGGAGCGCGGGATCATCATGGGATCAGCATGGGAGCATGGGAGCATGGGAGCATGGGAGCATGGGTGAACTGCGCTGACGCCAGGATCAGCAAAGCAAAACGGCTCGCGGATCACCCGATTCACGAGCCGTTTTTCATTCAGTCGCCCGACCCACCACCCCTAATCAACACCGCCAAACACACAGGTGGACCGGGCGTGACGGACGAGTCGTTGCATATGACAGGCCAATACAGGGGAGCATGGGAGCATGGGATCATGGGATCATGGGTCGCACACCGTCACCCACGCTCCCATGCTCCCATGTTCCCACGCTCCCATGCTCCCATGCTCCCAGGTTCCCATGCTCCCATCACTCTCCCGTCAACGCTCCACCGCAGCTGCTGCCGCTGCCGGCCGTGCAGCCGAAGCAATGCGGGCCGGTGGCAATCGGTCTGCGCTCGAGCGCGGCGCGAGTCGCATCAAGAATCGTCTGCGGCACGCGCGCATCGACCGTCAGCTCTAGCATCTGATTGAAGTCGCAATCGTACAATGTGCCGTCCCAGCCGACCGACAGCGTATTCCTGCACATCACGTGTTCAGCAGCAGCAGGATTGAATGCGTTGACCAACCGGGTCATGTATTCGATGGTGCGCCCTTTTTCCTCGAGAAATTCCAGGAAGCGGCTGATCGGCATGTTGGTGATCGTATAGAGACGATCGAAGTCGACGTCGTAACGCTTCTTCATCTCGTGCTTCCACAAAATCTCCAGCTGCTGCTGATTGCCGGGGAAAAAAGTGCCGACCGGATTCATGACCAGGTTCAGTGTGTGGACGCCGCGGCCGTAGCCTAGCTCATTGAGCAACCGTAGCGTCGCAATCGATTCCTCGAAAACGCCATCGCCTCGCTGCACATCGGTTTCGCGCGCCTGAAAGTAGGGCAGCGATGCCACGATTTCGACGTCGTGCAACGCCAGCAGCGCAGGTATATCGGCGTAGTTCGGCAACACCACGGCGGTGAGGTTGCAGCGATGCATGACATGCAGTCCCGCGCCGGCAGCGCGCGTCACGATCTCGCGGAAGTCCGGGTGCAGCTCGGGCGCGCCGCCGGTGATGTCGAGAACGCTGATGCGAGCAGTCGCAATGAACTCGAAGATCGCTTCGATCACGGAGCGCGGCATGACCTCGGAGCGCTCGGGTCCGGCATCGACATGACAATGGCGACACGTCTGGTTGCAGCGCTTGCCCACGTTGATCTGTAGAATATCGATGCCGGTGGTGTGCAGCGGCATGAGGCCGGCGCTGTCGAGCGCGCCTTCGAACGAGCGCACGAGCGGCAGCGCAGCGAGCAGCGCGCGCTGTGCGCCGGCATTCGCGAGTGGTGAGTGGCGCTTTTCGAGTGTCGGTAAGACCCGTCCCATCACATCCCGAGCTCGTCCACGTGATTGAGCATCTGTACGCCGTGCACCAGCGAAGAGCCGCCCCGGATCGCCGCGGCGACGTGCACCGCCTCGAGCATCTCGTCCTGGTTCGAGCCCTTCTCGAGCGCATCCTTCGAGTATGCGTCAATGCAGTACGGACATTGCACGGTATGGGCGACCGCGAGCGCGATCAGAGACTTCTCCCTTGCGGTGAGCGCGCCTTCGGCAAAGACTGCGTTGTACCACGCGAAGAACTTGTCGGCGAGCGGCGCGGCGGCACGGCCGACTTCGGGGAAACGACCGAGAACGGCGTGGTCGTAATAGTGTGGACGATCGCTCATATGATGACCTCTTTCGGAGATGATTTTAATCTAGCATGGCTGCTGATTACGACCTAATCGCCATTGGCGGCGGCGCCGCCGGCCTGGTCACCGCCGCGGGTGCGTCCGGTCTCGGCGCGCGGGTCGCTCTCGCCGAGCGCCACCGCATGGGCGGCGAGTGCCTGTGGACTGGGTGCGTGCCGAGCAAGGCGCTGCTGGCGTGTGCGCGGGCCGCGGCGGACGCGCGCGCGGCCGGCCGATACGGTGTCGAAACCGGGACAATCGAGATCGATTTCACGCGCGTGTTGCAACACGTGCGCGCGGCGCAGCACGCGATCGAGCCGAATGACTCGCCCGAAAGGTTCCGTGGCCTCGGCGTAGATGTGCTGTTGGGCGAAGCGCGTTTCGCTGGTGAGCGCACACTGCGTGTCGCAGGTCGGACGATTACGGCGCGGCACGTGGTCATTGCGACCGGCTCGCGCCCCGTGATTCCGGACATTCGCGGACTCGCAGAGGTTCCATTCTACACTAACGAAACGATCTTCGATATCGAGACAATGCCGGCATCGCTGGTCGTGCTCGGCGGCGGCGCGGTGGGCGTCGAGCTGGCGCACGCCTTCGCGCTGCTCGGCTCGCGGGTCACGCTGCTGGAAGCCGCGCCGCGCATCCTGCCGAATGACGACCAGGAGCTGACCGCATTACTCGCGCGCGAGCTGGAAGCTGCCGGCATCTCACTTCAGCTCGGCGTCAAGGTCGAGCGCGTCGAGAAAAGCGCGGTGGGCGTGCGCGTGCAGGCGGCAGGACAATTCTTCGGCGGCGCGGCGCTGCTGGTCGCGACCGGCCGTGAATCGGTGCTCGACAGTCTCGACCTTGCCGTGGGCGGAGTCGAGCTCGAGGGCGAGGGCAAGCAGCTGGTGCTGGACAACAAACTGCGCACGACCGCGAAACACGTCTGGGCGGCCGGTGATGTCACCGGCGCTCCGCGTTTCACGCACGTGGCCGATTACCAGGCGCGCACGGTGTTGCGCAATGCGCTGTTCCCGCTTGCTACCGCCGTTGATTACGACGTTGTCCCGCGCGTCACGTATACAATCCCCGAGCTCGCGAGTGTTGGCCTTACGTATGAAGCCGCAATCAAACGCCATGGCAAAGATGTCCGCACCTTCACGCGGCGCTTCGATCAGCTGGATCGCGCGATCGCGGACGGCCACACTACCGGCATGGTCAAGATCGTGACCGGCGCGAAAGGCCGCATTCTCGGTGGCCACGTGCTCGGCCATCACGCCAGCAGCATCATCGCCGAGATTACACTCGCCATGAAATCGGGCATTGCTCTTGCCCAGCTCGCCTCGGTGCTGCACGCGTATCCGACGTATGCGGAAGCAGTGAAACAATCGGCAGACGCCTTCGTGCGGTCGCGTTTTAGCGGCTTCGCGAAATCGGCCGCCAACTGGCTGGTCCGGAGGGTGTGATGACGGGTTCGGGAGAAACCAAATCGGTCTGGGTCCAAACGGCCGAATTGCCAGCGTTCGCGCCCCTTGCCGAAGACATCAGCTGCGATGTGTGCATTGTCGGCGCCGGCATCGCCGGCATGACCACCGCGTACTCACTTGCAAAGGCGGGTAAGCGCGTGGTCGTGCTGGATGACGGTGGCATCGGCAGCGGCGAAACCGGACGCACTACCGCCCACCTCACCGCCGCGCTCGACGACCGCTATTACAGCATTGAATCGATGCACGGCGAGGACGGCGCTCGGCTGGCTGCGGACAGCCACATGGCCGCCATTAATCGCATCGAAGAGATTTGCAACGTCGAAAGCATCGCTTGCGACTTCATCCGGCTGGACGGTTACCTGTTCCTCGCGCCGGGTGATTCGGCTGAGATGCTGCGCAAGGAGCATGAGGCGGTGCAGCGTGCGGGCATCACCGATACCACACTCGTCGAGCGTGCACCGCTCGATTTCTGGAATACCGGGCCATGCCTGAAATTCCCGCGGCAGGCGCAGTTTCATCCACTCCGTTTTCTGGCAGGCCTCGCTCACTGCATTCAGCGCGCTGGTGGACGCATCTACAGCGGCTCGCGGGTAACGGAAATCAAGGATGGAGCGCCGTGCAAGGTCACGACGTCGGCTGGACGGAAGGTGACGTGCAGTCACGTCGTCGTCGCAACCAACGCATCCGTCTCCGACTACGTCGTCACGCACCTGAAGCAGGCGCCGTACCGTACCTACGTGATTGGTGTGAGCATACCAAAGCAATCGCTGCCGGCCATCCTGCTGTGGGACACGCCGGATCCGTATCACTACATTCGCATTCAGCCGAACAGCGACCATGACGTATTGATCGTTGGTGGCGAGGATCACAAGACCGGACATGCGGACGATGCTACCACGCGACTCGGCCGACTCGAGTCCTGGACGCGCGAGCGCTTCCCGATGGCCGACCAGCTGCTTTATTACTGGTCCGGTCAGATCATGGAGCCGTTCGACTATCTGGCGTTCACCGGCCGTTCACCCGGCGCGCAGAACGTCTACATGCACGGCGGCGACTCGGGCAACGGCATCACACACGGCGCCATGGCGGGCATTCTGCTGACGGACTTGATTCTGGGGCGACGCAACCCCTGGGCCCAGCTCTACGATCCGAACCGCATCTCGCTGCGCGCGGCGCCGGAGTTCATCAAGCAGCAAGCCGATGTCATGCTACAGTACGCGAAGTACGTGCTGCCGGGGGAATCACTGGACGGGCTTCAGCCGGGTGAGGGACGCGTGATCCTGCGTGGCGCGCACCGCGTCGCCGCGTATCGCGATGATGATGGCGTGCTGCACGAATGTTCGGCGGTATGCACGCATCTCAACTGCATCGTGCAATGGAATTCGATCGAGAAGTCGTGGGACTGCCCGTGCCACGGCTCGCGGTTCGATCCTTATGGCAACGTGCTGAACGGACCGGCCATTGCGAGCCTTGGCAACACAACGTCCTGAGCGCGGCGTCGCACGGCTTCGGCCGACTCCCACGCCAGCAGCGCTTTCTTGCGCGCGCTGCCCCAATGGTAATCACCAAATACACCTGACTTGCGCAGCACGCGATGGCAGGGAATCAGGTACGCGATCGGGTTCTGCCCGATCGCGGCGCCTACTGCGCGCATGGCGGTCGGCCGGCCGATATGGTGCGCAATGTCTTCGTACGTAACCGCATGACCCGCGGGCACACGCAGCAGCGCCTCCCACACACGGATCTGGAAATTCGTGCCTTTCAGGAACAGTGACAGCTCGGCGGCGCCAGCGCCGAAGGCGGCGCGAGCGGCGCCCGCGGTCGCGCGCATATCTTCCCGCAGCATCGCATGCGGCCAGCGCTTGCGCAGCTCGCGCAACGGGAGGTCGGGATCATCTGGGCAGATGAAGGAAAGCGCGCACAAGCCGCGCGCCGTCGTCGCAACCAGCGCGTCACCGAAAGGACTGGCGTGCACGCCGTAACGAATATCGATGCCGGCGCCGCCATTCCGAATTTCGCCCGGCGTGGCAGCGTGCACGTTGATCATCAGGTCGTGCAGCCGGCCGCCGCCCGAGAGGCCGACCGCATAGCTGGCCTCCAGCACGCTCGCCGAATTGGTCAGCAGACGGCGCGCGTGCTCGGCGGTCAGGAATTGCAGAAAGCGCTTCGGACTGATGCCGGCCCAGCGCCGGAAGAGCCGCTGGAAATGCGACTCGCTCAGATGCACGTGACGCGCGACGTCCGACAGCTCCGGCTGCTCGGCGACGTGCTGCTCGAGATAGGTGATCGCCGCTTCGACGACGTCGTAATCGGTTCGCATGGTGTTCTCCTCGGCCATGCTCAAGGATGTGGCCGAAGCGGCTCCGGTTCAACCCGATTCCTGCTGAATCAGAGCCGCCGCCGGTCAGGGCAGGTCGACGCGGCCCTGCACGTTGCGATAATCGATTCTGCCGCTGCCGTCGCGGCGCACGATGAAATCGCCGCCCACGCCGTCCACGTCTATGTTGCCGGACCCGTCTTCGTCGATGATGACGTCGAGCTCGATGTTGCGGATGTCGATATGGCCGGAGCCATCGACCAGCCACACCGAGAAGACATCTTCGATTTCGATATCGCCGTCCGTGTCATAAACGCTGACATCGAAATCGATCGGCACTTCGATCACGAGATCGAGCCGCGCGTCGTCGAAGCGAGGCACGTCCGTGATGATACGAGCTTCGCCTCCTGAGCGGAAAAGCTGAAAGTCGATGTCGTCGGTCGTACGATCGTCGTTCGAACACGCGGTCGCGTGTACGCGAATTTCGTTGATGCCGCTGCGGCCTTCGATCCGCAGCTCGCCGTCTTCCGCGTCGACCAGCAACCCGTTCAGGGTCGTGGCGCTGATCTCATCCGAGAAGTTGCGCTCAGCAGCGCAGCCCAGGCCGGACAGATCGAGATCGCAGCCGGCCAGCGCGGCAACCGTCATCAAACCAAGGATTCGTTGCATTCATTTCCTCCGAGAGCTGTGGCTGCCCGCATTCATCTACTGCGGCTGGCCGGGCAAGTGTTCCGCGCGGCCCGGATTCTGCCCTTTTGCAGGGTATGGAAAACGAAGCGTGGCGGCATTACTTCGAGGATTTTCGAGGCCGGGCCGAGCGGATTCCACAGGATGCCTTCGAGCGCAACAGCCTGCTCTACGAGGCGGCACATGACGCCTACCAGAGCGGCACGGACCGGCTGACCTCGGCCGGGTGGGACCAGGATCAGGCACTGGTCATGGGCCGGTTGTTTGGAACCGTGGTCAAGGGCTGGGTGGACCGTGACGGCCATGTTTTCGAGCAGCTGGAACGAGACCTCAAGACCCATTATGAGGCGTGGTTGAAGCCGGAATGAGACTCTGTGCTTGAATTGAGCCGGAAAACCGTTAAGTTCCAATGGTTATTTGGACAGCCGGACGCCTCCGCTCGGCGATCCGGTCTTTTTTTGGGAAGCACACGTAACAGATGAAGTTCACAGAGCTAACGGCAACGCCCGCCCTGCTCCGAGCCATTGAAGAAAACGGCTGGACGCAACCGACACCGATTCAAACCAAAGCGATTCCTCCAGCCCGCGCCGGCCGCGACATAGTCGGCATTGCGCAGACTGGCACCGGCAAGACTGCCGCGTTTCTGCTGCCATCGCTCGAGCGCCAGATCGACAAGGAAGGGCTGCACACGCTCGTTCTCTGTCCGACCCGCGAGCTCGCGCAACAGGTCGCTGCCGATGCGCGCCTTTTGACCAAACACACTGAGTTGTGGGTCGGCGAGGTTGTCGGCGGCATGCCGATGCGACCGCAGATCCGCGACCTGGCCGCCGGCTTCGATGTCCTGGTCGCAACGCCGGGACGGCTGTACGACCACCTCGAGCGCGGCAATGTCGACCTCTCCAAAATCGAAGTTCTCGTCCTCGATGAAGCCGATCGCATGCTCGACATGGGTTTCCGCCCGCAGATCGAAGCGATCCTGGACCGACTGCCCAAGCAGCGTCAGACGCTGCTGTTTTCTGCGACCATGCCGAACGGCGTGCATGCCCTGGCTTTGCGCATAACCAATGACGCGGAGTGGGTGGCAGCGACGCCGCCTTCGACCGTAGCAGTGACCGTCGAGCAATCCGTCTATTCCGTGCGCACCGATCGCAAGCCTGCGCTGCTGATCGAGCTGCTGCAGCAGACGCATTGGGAGCAGGTGCTCGTCTTTACGGCTCGCAAGACCGGCGCGGATGCGTTGCTCGGCCGTTTGCATGCGGCCGGCATCTCCGCGGATGTCCTCCATGGTGACAAGGACATGAAGCAGCGCGGTCGCGCGCTCGAGCAGTTCTCGAAGGGCAAGGTGCAGGTGCTGGTCGCGACCGATGTCGCGCAGCGTGGCCTGGACATCGAAGGCATCAGCCATGTCGTGAATTACGATGTGCCGCGCAACCCGGAAGATTACGTGCATCGCATTGGCCGTACTGGCCGGGCCGGCGCCGAGGGTACCGCGGTGACGTTCATGTCGGGCGGCGAGCTGGCCGCGATCGCGGATATCGAGCGGGTGCTGGGTAAAAAACTGCCGCGTATCTCGCTGCCGGGGTTCGATTACGAAGGCAGTTTGCCCGATGCGGCCGCGCAGCAGGCGAAGCTGGGGACCACGAACCGTAGCGGCTCGCGCATGGGCTCGCGGCGGGCGGAAGAGCTCACGCCCGAGCAGCTCCGCGAGCTTCTGAAAGTAGGCTAAGCAGCCGGACTGCCTTTATTTCTTGTCCTTGTGCTCGTCCTTGAAAACAATCTCATAAGCGAGCACAACACCTCCAGCAACAGCGGCCAGAAAGAACAGCATCGCAAGCGCGGGATAGCCGAGAATCCGCCACGCGGTGTCCACCCGCATCAGCAGCGCCGCGCCCACAATGAGCGCGGCGAGAATCAGGCCGAGCGTGATGCGGTTAGCGATCTTCTGCATGCCTTCCATCACCCTGACGTCATCGATCGCATCCACGCGAATCGTGAACTGATCGTCCGCGGCTCGTTCCAGCACCTTGTTGAGCCGCGCGGGCAAATGCTGCACGAAATCATTCATCTCGAGCAGCGTCGAGATGGCATTCGCAGGTGAGATCATCTTGGTGAGGCGTCGCCGCAGCAGCTCGGATGCATTATGCCTAACCGCCTCGTTCGGATCGAATTCCGGCGCCAGGATGCGCGCGACCATGTCGAGATTCAGCAGCGTCTTGCCGAGCATGGTCAGCTCCGGCGGCACGCGCATCCCGTTCTGACCAGCGACACGTGTTATCTCGAGCACTACGCGGCCGGTGTCGATCTCCTCGACCGTAGCGCTCTGATGCTGCGCCACCAGCTGGCTGACCTCACGCTTGTAGGTTTGTTTGTCGAAGTTCTCCAGGCTTTCGCCGATCTGCATGGAGATCTCCGCCGTTTCCTCACCCTTCCCATCGCTGACCGCGAGCAGCAGCCTCAGCAGGTTTTCCTGCATGGCCGGCGCAATTCGTCCGACCATGCCGACGTCGATCAGCGCGAGCCGCTGACTACTCGTCAGGAAAACGTTGCCGGGATGCGGATCTGCGTGAAAGAAGCCGTCGACCAGGATCTGCTTCAGATACGCGCGGAACAGCTGCTCGCCCAGCTCCTCGCCGTTCATCTCGATGCGCGCGAGCGGGCTCAAGCCCGTGATCTTGCGACCTTGAACGTAATCCATCGTCAGAACGCGCGATGTCGTATAATCGGCGACTGGTTCCGGCACGACGATCAAGTGGAAATCGACCAGGTTGCGGCGCAGGATCGTGAGGTTCTGCGCTTCCTGGAGATAGTCCAGCTCCTGGATCAAAGAGCGCCTGAATTCATCCAGCATACCGGCGAACCTCATGCGATGTCCGGCGTCGGTGTGCTTGTCGACGAAGTCTGCGATTTCATTCAGTGCGTCGAGATCGTCCGCGATCTGCTCGCGAATCCGCGGGCGCTGTACTTTCACGGCTACGCAGCGGCCGCTGCGTAACACGGCGCGATGCACCTGCCCGAGCGATGCGGCGGCGAGTGGCTCCGGCTCGAACTC
>JBQTID010000259.1:0-22308 GCA_052389275.1 Gemmatimonadota bacterium
GTAGCAGGGACAGGGTTCGCATACCGCGCAGTATAACCGCGGCATTCTTTTCGCGGCTAGACTCCCGATCAGACGGTATTGACCGCATACGAAGCGCCGAACGATGTGCGGCCGGCCGGCGATCCCGCGGCACGCCAGGATGCGGCGCTCGCTGCCATAGAGGACATGCTAATTCGCGACGGCTTCATTGATTTGGTCGACACGGAAAAACGCATATATCCCGCCAGCACCATCAGAGACAACGAACGGAATGACGCATAATCCGGTGAAAGCGGGACGGAGAAAGCGTATTTCGAACTGCGTAACGGCGAAGCGTCACGGAAAAGCGTAACCGCAAGGCGTAACCGCAAGGCGTAACGGCAAGGCGCAACGGGAAGGCGCGGTTAGCTCTGCGTAACGCACTATAAATCATAGCTCCTTTTGTGTCGCCGTCTCGTATCCTACAAAATGAGGGATTCGCGAGCGGACGTGAGAGACTAGTATTGGTGCGTCCGCAATTGACGGAGACGAATAGACAATCCTTCGTCACCACCCATCTGCCAACCGAGGCCGACAGCGGAGCTGGCACACCCATTTGACCACTAGGAGAAGTTTCGATGGTATTCAACAATCTGTTCTGCGGTTGCCGATTTCAGCTGATTCTGTCAAGGGTTGCAACCACGCTTTTGTTTGCTGCTGTGGCAGCGTGCAACGACAGCGTACCGACATCCCCGCCGCTCGATTCTCCTTTAGTTGCCAGTGCAGCGACCGCGAATGGCATAGCGACTTGCAATTTCGCGTCGTTGACACCGAGTGGTCGTTACCGTACAAAGCTGGTGCGTTTCGCTGTACCGCGGCAATCGACCGCAAATGCTGGTACCGTGCGCTTTCTCTATCGCGGCTGGGCGAAAGAAAATCCCGATCCGACAAACCTTGCCCAATGTGAAATCCCCCACTCAGCAGAGGCGCTCGAGCGAGTGAAAATGCTCGTGTCGCGTGGCCGTCCAATCGTTCCTGGCCGGATCGCTGGAGAGCCTCCCTCTTTTGACCGACCGGCCGGCTCGCGTCCTGTTATATTCGGCCGCGCGTCCGCTCAAATGATTACCGACTACATCTATGATGGTCAGGCGGGTGAATGTGATCCCGAGTGGGGGTGCGGATGTGATGTCAATCCAAGCCAAGCAGGTTGTGAGGGTTGGGGTACGAACGGCGAGTCTGCTCAGACAGCGGAGCCATCGGTTGTGCCGCCCGAGGAAACAGTGCCAACCGAATTCGGTTCTGAAGGTCTACAGAATATTGGGACTGATCCAGTTGCAGGATTTAATCAGATGGAAGCACCGTGTTTCGGCGAGGTAGATTACGCGCATCTTTCGTCTCATGTCCCGGGCACGATAAATGTGGTCGGACGAACCAAGTGCCCGTTCTATTCGCCGACGCTCACACTCAAAGTCACGTTGCAGGTCTGGAAATGCTACTGGATAATTTGTTGGTATTCAGGACGGAGTAGCAGTTCGACCTCCGGTCCCGGTATGCTCATAACCACGAACGCAGCCGCACCTTGCATGTTCGGATATCACAGAGGGAGCTCGCTTCATACCGCGATGTTTCCCAACGGGAGGACGGGTGCTCACCGAAACGTGTCACCTCCCAGATACATTTCCTGTTTCTAAAAATCGCAAGAGAACAGCGCAAACCCGTTAGCAGAAGGCGGTAATGCGGAGATCACGCAGCTTTGGTCCTTTGGGGCCTGAAAGAGACCCCCATCCCGGCGATGAAATGCCTCGTCTGAGGCAGGGAGTCGTGCCGGCGAAAACGAGTTCTCCTGCAGATTGGCTCACGTTGCGACTGGTGGCCTCTCCGGCGGGATCAACGCTCGTGGCGTCTGTGATACCCACGGGTTTCGAACGGTACGCGCGGGTCCTTCATCCAGCATATATTGCCAATTCTCGCTCCCCGTCAGAGGGCAGGCTGATGAAGTGGAGCGAAGTTGCCGATTCATGTGGCCGCGTCGTTCATGCTGGGATGCAATGGGATAAAATTAGTGCCCCGGTCACAGGCGCCCAATGCTTCGATTCTCCGCCACGCGAGCCGGAAATCGGCCAGATGTCGCCCCATTTGCGCGCAGTTTTGGCACAGCTCCTTCGATCGCATACGCGGGCAGAGAAGATATGGATGTGTTTTTGGGAGGGCTTTGCAGGTATGTCCGATGTCCTCGGACAGGCTGCCCGGGTAACACTGCCAAACAGGACATACTATCTAGTGAGTGCTGACCTAATGGCTCTTCGGGAGGGTCAACTCTTTACTGAAGGCAGTGGCTTCGCGATGACGCCTAATATATGGTGGCCGGACGATCACTCTTGGTGCGTGTCTACGGAGATTGACTTTCGCTTTACACTGGTCGGCTGCAGTGTGCAATGCATGGACGAACTGATCGCTGAGCCACGGCTCGAGGTTTTCCAGGTCGATATTTCCGATCGTGCTGACATCGGTAGTGATCATATCAATCGTTAAATCACCGACCACGCCGCGATCGAGGACCTACTGATTCGCGATGGCTTCGTCGAATTGACCGACAGCGAAAAACGGGCCTACCCGCCTACGACCATCCGCGACACCGAGCGGGATGACGCATAATCCGGCGGAAGCGGAACGGAGAAGCGGGAAGGACAGGCGCATTTCGAACTGCGTAACGGAAGAGGCGTAACGGAAAAGCGTAATCAAGGCGTGACAGGAAACCGAACCGTACTGCAACGCAGCTCTGTTACGCAGTTCGGTTACGCAGTTCCGGTTACGCAGTTCGGTTACGCAGTTCGGTTACGCAGTTCAATGCCTCTCCCGCCGTACTGTCATCTTCTTGCCTTTGATGGTCGTGGCGCGCAACGCATTGATCACATCGTTCGCGGCAGCCTTCGGCACTTCGACCAGTGAGAAGCGGTCGGCGATTTCGATTGCGCCGACATCGCGACCGGCCAGCCCTGCCTCGCCCGTGATGGCGCCGACCAGGTCCTGCGGCCGCACGCCCGCCTGCCGCCCGACGCCCACAAAGATGCGCGTCATGTTCGCACCATCCTTGCGCGTCTTGGCGCCACGCTCTTTTCGCTCGGGCGCCGCCGCGGCCTGCGGGATCTCCTTTTCGTCTTCGACCGGATTGGTCGCGCCATGCGCCAGCTTCACTGCCGCCAGCGCGATGTCGACGATGTCGAATTCATCAGACAGCGTGTCGACCACGACCTGGAAATCATCGTAGTCCTCATCGAGCAGCAGCTCGCGCAACGATGCCCGCGTAACGTCCAGCCGCCGGTTCCGCAGATCCGCTACCGTCGGCACCTTGCCGATCTCGATCTTCTGGCGCGACACGCGCTCGATGTTCTTGAGCAGCCGATGCTCGCGCGGCTCGGCCAGCGTAATCGCAACGCCTTCTCGGCGCGCGCGGCCTACTCGACCAATGCGGTGCACGTAGGATTCGGGCGCGGACGGCACGTCGTAATTGATGACGTGCGTCAGGACATCCACATCGAGCCCGCGCGCGGCGACATCGGTTGCGAGCAGCAGCTCTGCCGCGCCGCTCCGCAGCTTCTTCATGACGCGGTCGCGCTGCTCCTGCGACATGCCGCCGTGCAACGCTTCCGCGCGATAGCCGCGTGCGTTCAGCGCTTCCGTCAGCTGATCGACTTCGTTGCGCGTGCGGCAGAAGACGAGCGCGGCTTCCGGCGCCTCGATGTCGAGCACGCGGCCAAGCGCGGCGAGCTTGTGCGCGCGCTGCACGACGTACGCGGTTTGTCGCACTAGCGGCGCCTCGCCTGCGGGCGTCGCCTCGCGCTCGATCTGGATGTTGACCGGATTCTTCAGGTACTTGCGGGTGAGCGCGCCGACTCGCGGCGGCAACGTCGCCGAAAACAGGATGGTCTGACGCTCGGTTGGCGCATTCGAGAGAATCGACTCGATGTCTTCCGCGAAGCCCATGTCGAGCATCTCGTCCGCCTCATCCAGCACAACGGTCTGAATGCCCTGCAGCTTCAATGTGCCGCGGCTGATGTGATCGAGCGCGCGGCCAGGTGTCGCGACCACGATGTCGACGCCGCGTTCCAGCTCGCGCAACTGTCGCCCGATCGGCTGGCCGCCATAGATCGGCAGCACTCGCACGCCAATGTCCTTGCCGTAGCGATGCATCGCTTCCGCGACCTGCACCGCCAGCTCGCGCGTCGGCACCAGCACCAGCGTGATCGGCTCGGGGCTCTTTCTGCGCACCGGCATGCGATGCAGGATCGGCAGCGCAAACGCCGCTGTCTTGCCAGTGCCGGTCGCTGCCTGGCCGAGCAAGTCGCGCCCTTCGATCAGCGGTGGAATCGTGGCGGTCTGAATCGGTGTGGCTTCTTCGTAGCCGAGCGAATTGAGCGACTTGAGCAGCTCCGGCCGCAAGCCGAGTGTATCAAAACCCGTGGTTTCCATGTTCTCCCATGACTGCAAGCGATGTTCCGTATGTAGCGTTACGGCAAGTGCAAGCGTAAACTGCAAACCGTGGCAACTGTTCCTCGCCCATCGCTGCTAGCCGAGCTGAAGCGGCGTCACGTCCTGCGCGTGGTCGGAATATACCTCGTCGCTTTCTGGCTCGTGTTGCAGGTAGCCGATGTCATCACTCCGGCACTTCCGCTTCCCGACTGGACGCTGCGGGTCCTGCTCGCCGCCGGCGTGGTCGGGTTACCGATTGTCATCGCGCTCGCCTGGATCTACGACTTCTCACGACATGGCATTGTGCGCACGCCCGACACCGTGGCGCCAGCGACCGTGCGGCTGGTTGTGCTGCCGTTCCGCTCTTTGCGTGGCGATGCCGAGACCGACGCTCTCGGATTTTCCCTGGCTGACGCTATCGCCTGTAGCCTCGCCGGCATCCGCTCACTCGTCGTCCGCTCGACAATGTCGATAGCGAAACACGCGGCCGGTGTGCCGGACCTTCAGCTGATCGCGCGGGAGGCGAACGTCGACGTCGTCCTGACCGGCACGTTGCTGCGCCGCAACGGCGATCTCGAGATTCGCGCCCAATTGCTGCGCGTTCCGGAAGGCACGTTGCTGTGGGCGCATAACGCGCAGCTGCCGCTGAATGCATTGGCTGGTTGCCAGAATGATCTTGCGCGCGGCGTCATCGAATCCCTGAACCTGCCGCTCGACGCGCGTGAGCAGCGTCAGCTCAAGGGCAGCACACCTGCATCCGCGCATGCGTACGAACTCTACCTCCGCGCCAATCAATACAGCGTGCAATCGGGCCAATGGGCGCGTGCGCGCGCCCTGTATCTCGAGTGCCTGGAGCTGGACCCCGACTTCGCGCCAGCATGGGCTCGGCTCGGCCGCTGCTATCGGCTGCTCGGAAAATTCGCGCCTGAAGCAAATCAGACGGTGAATGAGCTCGCGAAGGCGCAGCAAGCGTTTGAGCGCGCACTCGCCATCGATCCCGACTTGTCGCTCACGCATTCGCTGTATGCGCAGCTCGAGATCGATCTGGGCCGCGCTGAAGACGCAATGGTCCGTTTGCTTGCGCGCAGCCGCGTAGTCGGGCTCGACGCCGACATCCTCGCGGGCCTGGTGCAGGCGTGTCGCTTCTGCGGGCTGCTGGCTGCGTCCGTTACCGCGTACGAGCGCGCGCGGGAGCTGGATCCTCATGTACGGACCAGTGTGGCGCATACCTACTTCATGCAGGGCCGCTACGAGCACGCGCTCGCGGAATACAACAACGCCGATATTGGTTACGTGGAAGCGCTCGCGCTCGCCATGCTCGGGCGGGAAAGTGAAGCGATCGCGCTGCTCGCGGCGCGCGAACACGCGCAGGCCCGCACGTTGGTCGCGCCGTATCTGGCTTCGTTGCGCGCTTTGCTCGAACACAGAACCGAAGACGCGCACGCGCTGATCGAGGAAGCTCTTTCCCCTCGGAGCGTGGGCCGTGATGGCGAGGCGATATTCTACATGGCGCGCCAGTCGGCGCGGCTCGGCGATAGCGCGCGAGCGCTAACGCTGCTCGATGTGGCGGTCGATGGCGGCTTTTTCTGCGCACCCGTCTATGCGCACGATCCGTGGCTCGAGACCGTGCGCGACACCGAAGCGTTCAGCGCAATCGCGATCCGCGTTCACACCCGCCACCGCCAGGCAATTGCCGCTTACAATGAGACCGGCGGCGAGCTCATGTTGGGGCGCGCTCAGCCCAGCCAGAGCTCGAGCTTGATGCCATCGGGATCCTTGAAGCCGACGTAGTGCGCATTGAACGCTTCGAGATGCTTCACACCCGTGTTCCACACACCCTCCGCCTCGAGTGCCGCCGTAACTCGCTTCAGCTCTTCGAGGTCGCTGCACGCCAGCGCAAAATGATCCATACCGACACGCATGGGGTCGAACGAATCGTTCTGTGGCATTTCGGCCGTCGCCGCGCGCAGCCCGATCAGTGCATTGCCTGCCTGCACCAGGCAGAGGTCAGGCATCTCGACCACGACCGGAAAACCGAGCGTCTCATGGTAAAACCGCTTCGCTCTCGCGAGGTCCGTTATGCGCAGTGAAACGTGATGCACTCCTGAGGTGCCCGGGTTGATCGGCATTTGAGCCTGCCTTTCGGAAATGTTCATCGCAGATACAACGGCGCGCCCGGCCCGACCGGCAAGCCGAGCAGCATCCATACAACCAGCAACACCGACCACGAGATCAGAAATGCGATCGAGTACGGCAGCATGGTCGCGATCACGGTACCCATGCCGGCTTTCGGCTGATAGCGCGTCACGAACGCGGCGATCAGCGCGAAGTACGTCATCATCGGCGAGATCACATTGGTCGAGCTGTCGCCAATGCGATACGCGGCCTGCGTCAATTCCGGCGAGTAGTCGAGCAGCATCAGCATCGGCACGAATACCGGCGCCATGATCGCCCACTTCGCCGATGCACTGCCCATGAACAGATTAATGAATGCCGAGATCAGAATGAAGCCTAGAATGAGCGGAATCGAGCCGAGACCGGATGCCTTGAGCAGCTCGGCGCCTGTCACCGCTACGATCAGGCCGAGATTCGTCCAGTTGAAGAAGGCGACGAACTGCGCCGCGAAGAACACCAGCACCATATAGAGCGCGAGCGTCTCCATCGACTTGCCCATCCCCTTCATTACATCCGCATCGTTCTTGTAGGTGCCCGCCACTACACCATACGCGATGCCGCTGCTCGCACCGATCAGAAAGATCAGCGCGACAATGCCATGCATGAATGGCGAGCGCAGCAAGCTGCCAGTCTCCGGATCGCGCAGGAAGCCATTGGATGGCACTGTGCCGATCAGCAGGATGGTCGTGATGATGAGCAGCACGATGGTCGCGGCGCCAAGCCCGCGCTTTTCCGCGGGCGTGAGCAGGCGCAGGTCTTCCGGTTTCTCGTCACCCGTATACTCGCCCAGCCGCGGCGCGATCAGCTTCTCGGTCACGATGCTGCCGACGATCGTGATCAGAAAGGTCGACACCGCCATGAAGTAGTAGTTCGCGGTCGGATTGACTTCGTAGGTCGGCGTGATGATGCGTGCGGCCTCTTCCGAAAGGCCGGCCAGCAGGGGATCGACCGTGCCGAGCAACAGGTTGGCGCTGTAGCCGCCGGACACGCCGGCGAACGCCGCCGCTACCCCGACCAGCGGGTGCCTGCCCGCCGCCAGAAAGATTGCGCCCGCGAGCGGCACCAGCAGCACGTAACCGATCTCGCTCGCCATGTTCGACATCACGCCGCAGAACACGATCACCACGGTCAGCCATTGGCGCGGCGTCGACATCACCACCATGCGCAGCACGGTGCCGAGCAGACCGCTGCCTTCCGCGACGCCGATGCCGAGCAGTGCGACCAGTACCGTGCCGAGCGGCGCAAAGCTCGTGAAGTTCGTGACCAGACCTTCCAGGATGCGATGCAATCCCGTGATCGACATGAGATTGACGACGTGCACAGGCTCGCCCGTGCCGGGATGTGTTACCTGGAGATCGAACAGCGATGCGATGCCGGACGCGACGATGACGAGCAGCGCCATGCCGGCGAACAGCGTGCCCGGATGCGGCAGCTTGTTACCGGCGCGCTCGACCCACGCAAGGGTTCGCTCGAGACGAGTGGTGGCCATGCCGCAAACATGTTTGCATGCCCAGCACCTGTCAAACGGCTAACTGACCGCGCGTTTGGAGCGACGGCGTTGCGGCGGGAACAGCGGCACCTGCGCGGGATCTTCGACGGTTGGTGGCTGCGTCTGCGCGCGTGGCAGCTCCTCCGCGGCGAGACTGTTGAGCGTATAAATGTATAGCGCGTCCGCCGTATTCGACGGCACGCCTACCAACTCACGGTAAACTGTCAGCGCCTCGATGATGCCGTGGCTGTCGTTCAGATCCTTGACGAAGCGCAGCGCGTGTCGCACGTGCAGGTCGATGAGCGCCGCCTGCGTGCTGCCCGCGTGCAGCTCGACCCACCGTCGCAGTTCGTGCAACACTCTGCCTTTCAGGCGGTCGCGCACCACGCCCACGAATGTGCGGGTGTCGCCGATGTTCTCATCCTCGCCTTCCAGATACACGAGCGGCTGCCGCCCTTTGCGCGTGCGATGGCCAACGGCGGCGAGCACCTTGTTGCCGAGCACTTCCGCATCCGCTTCCGACAACGCATGCACACGCGTGTAGATCGCGAGCATGCGAATCACGGAAACGCGGTTGCCGGCCAGGTCGATCAATTTGAGGGCGCGCGCGACGTGCAGTTGCAGCACGGCCTCGCGCGCGACCGCGGCGATAACCTGAAGCTCGCGCTGTTTTGCGGCGCTCAGCTTTCTCGTCTTCTTACGGGGACTCATTCGGAACTCCGGGCATTGTTAGGCGGGGAAGCCCGGACGCGATTCAGCAATTTGTATTCCCTGCGCGGCACCTGTGGCGTATCTCGTTGGCACTCCGCGCATTTCATGAAAGTCTTGCTTTTTGGTTCGCGCGGCCGGCCGATACTTTGGTGCCTTTCTTGCAACTTCCTGCTGCGTCCTCGCCCGGAGGGCAGGTTAACCTACAGGAGGATCGTATGGCGGACACACGCAAGCAAAATCAGCAGACCGGCAACCAGCCGGAGCGGGAGCAGCAGACTCAGACGGGCACTACCGGCACCGAGCAGGAGCGGCAGGCCGGCCAGAACCCGCGTCGCGGCGATCAGGGCACGGAGCAGGAGCGGGGTGGTCAGGGTGGTCAGGGTGGTCAGGGTGGCCAGGGCACGCAGACGGGCAACCGTCCGCGCGAAGAGGGCATCTAGGCATATTTGATTATGGGCAAGCTCATGATACTAGGGCTGTGCACACTGGTCGCGTGCACAGCCCGGACGACGGAAGACGGTGTCGACGTGGATCCGATCACCGATCGCATTGGCGACTGGAGCGCTACGCTCCAACCGGTGAATAATTCGGGAGTTCGCGGCGCGACATCGGCGCGCAGCGCGGCGACTCAAACAGCGTCGTCGATTTCGATCGCTGGCGCGCGGTCTGGTGGCCAGCACCCGTGGCACATTCACCGCGGCTCGTGCGGCGAGAATGGCCCGATTGTCGGTGCTGCCGCGGCGTATCCTGTGCTGATGGTAGGCGCCAACGGCACTGCTACCGCGTCCGCGACCGTCAGTGTCGGATTGACTGAAGACGCGACCTATTCGGTGAACGTGCATCGCTCGCCCACGGATCTCGGGACGATCCTGGCGTGCGGCGCGCTCAACGACTAGCCGTCGAACACGCGCTTCACCGGTACGCTGAAACCCGGCAACACGTCTTCGGCCGTGAGTGCCTCGGTCTCACCGAGGATCGCCAGCTCGTTACGCGATCGGTGCACGGTGATCATGCGCACGCGCGGCCGCATGATCCACACGTGCGCGGTACCGGCGTCGATCATATCGTGCACGTCGGCTTCGATCTCGTCGAACTTGTCGGTCGGCGCAATCACGATCACCGCTAGATCCGGTGCGCCCGCAAAGGGTGTCAGCGGCAGGCCGCCTTCCGGCATGCGCTCGCCGCGCACGAATGCCGCGTCGAGCGCGACAATGCGTGGCGGTGAAACGCTGACCAGAAATCCCGTACCCGAGCCGAAGCACAAGCCGATCGGATTGTCCGCGATGTATTGTTTCAGCTCGTACGCGATGTTGGCACACACGAATCCGTGCTGCGCGCCATGCACCGGTTGGCGCGGTTTGAAATCGATTATGTTGCCGTTGGTCATGACATTATTTTCGCGCGCCTTTAGCCAATAGACAACCACTACAAACATTTCGAACGGAGGTTGTTATGGCCAGGGATATCGAGGACAAGGAGCGCGCGCGTACATATGAAGGAAGAGCGCGACGACTTCTATCGCAGCGAGCGCAGCTACGGCCGCTTCTACCGCGCCCTGCCGCTGCCGGAGGGCGTGGATGAGAAGCAGGTCCACGCATCGTTCAAGGCTGGCATGCTCGAGATCACCGTGCCCGCGCCCATAGGCGCCGAGCGCGAGCGCAAACACATCAATATCGAGTGAACTTCGGAACTGCTTAACATCGGCACTTAACACCGCCACTTTAAGACCGGCACCATAACAGCGTCACGATAACCCGGCACCGAAGTTCAGGTGACGATGTTCAAGTGACGATGTTAAAGGTGCCGAAGTTATCGGTGCCGAAGTTGTTATTCACCCGTTGTTCTCATCTTCCTCCACTTTGTCCAGCTCCCGATCCGTCAGCCCGAGATCGTACGCGTTCAACTCCGAGCTACCACCAACCTGACCGCCGAGCTGCTGGGCCCACTCACCCTGCAAGCGGATTTCCGCGCCTGGCGGATGCTCACCCGCCGATGCCGGGTACACGCCTGAGCCGCCGACATCCTCATCGCGACGACCCGCGCCACCGCCTGGCTCACCACTCTCGCTGCGCTCGCGCTCATAATGCGGATTGCCCGTGCTCTCGTCTTTCGGACGTTGTGTGATCGGCTTTTTGCGATGTGGCATAATTACACTCCTTTGCTGCATGCGACGATGCGCACAGCCGATTACTGCGTAATTTGTGCCGGCGAGCAGCGCCTCGCGCAGGAGCGCCGGCGGGCCTGCCCTTTGCTGTATCGCGACAGAGCCTTCATGCATGAGGAGGAACCATGGCGAACGAACAGCAACAGGGCGGCCCAAACACACAGGAGCCGGATCGCGTGACCGAGCGGCCGCGCAAAGCCGAGGATCCCGAACCGGTTCGAGAGAAGGATCCAAAGCAGGCTCCGCTCGAGACCAAGCCGCAGATTCCGGACGTGAATCCGCCGGTGCAGCCCGGACATCGCGACGCCGAGCAGATCTAAGCGGAATTCATCTTCAAGCGGTCGGGGGGCGGCGCCACTCCGCAGGCGCGCTGAGATTCATGACCGCGTCCGCGCCATGCACGAGCACGCGAACGGTGGCAGCGTCGATCGAGAGCGAACGTTGCGTGCCGAACTGCACGCGCGTTCTCCATTGACCGGCTGAATGCACTCGAATGATCCACCATCGCGCAGCTTCGCCCGGCGCGGGCGTGATCTGGATGGTGGACCCGGACAGCGTCAAGGCAGGCGCCGCGGGCGCGCTGCCGTCCAGCCACGGTGTGGCCGGAATTACCGCTGCGTCCTTGTAAACGTCCGCCGCCAACAAACCGGCCAGCTGTCCGCCCCTCTGCTTCAGCGTCCAGGTTGTGTTGTACAGCAGCTGCCCGCGCGCATTCCGGTCTCGCGTCAGCCGGATCTGATTCGGAATTTCTGACGACGTGAATGCCGACGACGTGCCGTTTTCCACGCGATATGCGGCCAGCCCCGGCCACACATGACGGCCCTTCGGGTTTTGAGCGAGCCACCAGTCGAGCAGCGCGGGAAAACTCTGCTGGGGCGCGGCAATCGCCCAATACAGCTGCGGCGCGAGGTAGTCGATCCATCCTTCCTGCAGCCACTTCCTCGAGTCGGCGTAGATGGACGCGTACGCGTCGAGTCCCTGCACACCCGGTGGATTGCCCGGCCGCCAGATACCGAACGGCGAGATGCCAACCTTCAGTGTGGGCTTGATCGCATGGACTTCCCGGTACATGCGCTCGACGAAGCGGTCGATGTTCGCGCGCCGCCAATCGCCGCGCGCGCTGCCGGCGCCGTGCTGCGCGAAAGTAGCATCGTCTGGAAACGGAATCGGTACATTCGCGGCGTCGTTCTCCACGTACGGATAGAAGTAGTCATCCGCGTGGATCGCGTCGATATCGTAGCGCGCGACGATGTCCTTGATCACGCGCAGCGAGTGTTCCTGCGCCGCGGGCTCGCCCGGATCCAGCCACAGATTGCTACCGTATACGCGCACCCAATCCCGCCGCGCATGGAAGACGTGTGAGGCTGCGAGCTGCGCGGTGTCACGGGTATTGCCGGCACGGAATGGGTTGATCCACGCGTGCAGCTCCAAGCCGCGTGCATGCGCCTCGCGAATCGCAAAGGCGAGCGGATCATAGCCGGGATGGCTGCCCTGCGTACCCGTCAGCATCACGCCCCACGGCTCGAGCGAGGATTCGTAGAGCGCGTCCGCCGCGGGACGCACATGCAGGACAATGGCATTGATACCGTTGCTGGCGGCGCGCGTGAGAATGTCGATCAGCTCGGCCTGCTGCTGTTCGGCTGTGAGCGTTCTCCTGCTCGGCCAATCGATGTTGGCGACGGTCGCGATCCAGAGGCCGCGCATTTCCCGCTGTAATGGCGGCACCGCCGTATCCGGCTCAACGACCGGTGGCGGGTCGGTGATGCTACCAGCATGGTCGGAACATGCGGTGATCAATGCCGCGAAGAGCATTAGCGTGAATGCTTTGGTCTTCATGTTTCGCTTGCCCAGGCTAGACTCTTCGGTAGTCGCTTCTTGCGAATGAAGCGGTGTTCTCCGGCCGGCGCGGACGCTGCCTCGGCCGATGGCTTCGGGTAGCAGCGCTCGCGCGCTCGCCGGCGCAGCAGCTGAATGCCGGCATTCTCTTCTGCGTTGAAGGCCGCCGCGATTTCGGCATCGGTGCAACCGAGCACAATCAGGCTCCGCACCGCGATATCGAGAGACACGCGATTCGAGGCGCGCTCGACGCGCGAGACGGTCGCCTGCGCGACTGTAATGCGCTGCGCCAGCGTCTTCTGCGTTACGCGTAGCGCGCGGCGCCTGGCCTTGACCGCCCGCGCAACACTGAACCGTATCTCGATCATGCGCCGCTGCTCCGCGCTGCCCCTGCGGTACGACTTGGATTTCCAGAGATGATTCCACCAGAGTCGCATCTGCGCATTGATGCCGGTCTTTGCGGGGCCGGTCCATGTCTGTATCGGCAGCGCCGCCGGGCGACCTGTACCCTCTCGAGACCCTCGCGATTTACAGCATATATGCTGTAAATCCGGATGTCGCTGTGATGCACAAGCATCTAACCCCCGCGTCGAATTTGCTTGACGCTGGCCCCGATGTGGCAGAAACCCGATGCATTTGCTTGCGGAAGCTGGCGCCGAGGGCGAATGGCTGGCGGCGCAGGTCCGCATCGTCGTGGTCGCACTGCTGCTGAGCACCTCGTTCTACCGCTACATCGCGTATCCGTGGGTCGGCGGTGTAGAAGATCGAGGACGTGTTGCGCCAGGTTGCGGCAACGCCGTTGCCGGTCAGCGAGCGTGGCCGCCCGGAAGCGGTCACCATCAGCGCCGGCATTGCCAGACTATCCAGTCGATGCACAGGGGCTGAATGAATTGCTGCTCGGCGGATGTGGGGGCGCAGCAGGCCGTGCTCACTCTGGGTGATGACGCCGTCGGCCTGGTGCCGTCCCTGCGCGTAGATCGGCTCGATAGTCGCGCGGTGAAGGTTCGGCGCGTCGATGGAGCGCACGTTGTCCGGCAGCGGCACCGCCGATGTCGGCTCGCGTGCAGTATCGTTCATGGCTGTCGAAAGATAAGCGCGGCTGCTGCCGGCCGGCCACGGCGAACTTGCGTCGAATGGTATCATATATTACCATGTGGTAGTATTATTTACCAGACGGAATAAATCACTACCATGGGACTCGTCTTCGAGCCGCTGGATCATGTGCTGGGCAACCGGGCAAAAGTCCGGCTGCTGCGCGCGCTGCATGCGAGCGACGCGGAGATGTCCGTGCGCGAGGCCGCTCGCATCGCGCAGATCTCTCACGTGGCGGCTCTGAAGCCACTCGACGAGCTGGCGTTCATGGGTATCGTCCATAGAAAGCTTGCAGGACGCCAGCACCTCTATCGCCTCAATCACGACAATCCGCTGAACGCTTCCCTGGCTGAGTTGTTTCAAGGGGAGCGGCTTCGTACCGACCGGCTGTTCGAGCGCATCCGCGATATCGCCACTCGCGCGGCGGGTGACGATCTGGTCGGCGCATACCTTATCGGCAGCGCCGTGCTCGGCGCCGACAAGCCCGGCAGCGATCTCGATCTGCTCGTGCTGGTGGCTCGGGGCGGGAACGCCGAAGACGTCATGGAAGAGATTGCCTCGGCAGCCCCGGCGTTGCGCGAGGAGCTCGCCGTATCGTTGTCGCCGATCGTGTTGCTTCGTTCGCGCTTTCGCACCATGTATCGCGAGCAGAGCGGCTTCGCTCAGGCGGCGGTTCGCGGCAGCCGCGTGATCGGCGGCCCAACTCTCCAGGAAATCGTACGTGGCCGGACGTAGCCGGACTCGCGCCGCGGATCGTTCGGAAGCCGAGTCCTACCGCCGAGTCGGCGACGCGCTCCTCGAAAGCGCAATCGCGCTGAGCGATCTGGCGGACGAGGGTGGTCGTTATGGCAACGCGATCGCCATTATCGCGATTCACGCGGCAATCGCGTGGACGGACACGCTGACGATCGCGTACGGTGCCCGCAAATCCACGGACGGCGATCACTCGAGAGCCGCGGACCTGCTTTTCGAAGTGCTGGGTTCCTCGCGTGACGAGAACAAGATCAAAGTCCTGCGCGGCGTGCTGTCGACGAAGGATCGTGTGTCCTATACCGGGAGCTACTACACCGCGCGTGATGCCGCGCAGCTTCTCAAGAGATCGGCGGAGTTCATCTCATGGGCGCGAGGCTTGTACGAAAAGCGTCCGCCGGTCCGGAGGTAGTTCTTAGACAAGCTCGCGGATCGCGCTCGAGCACGAAGCCGCTTTCGACGACGACGTAGCCCAGCTGATGCTCGGTGACACACCGGTCCAGCAATCCAGCAAGTCGCACCTGCACGAGCTGGCCGCGCACCAACTCGTCACGGTATCGCGGATCTTCGGGCAGCTGCTCGTATGCTGCGAGCGTTAGGAGGTGATCCGACGGGAGACGGTAAGCCATAGGTTGCACTCGATCGCGGCTCCGTGCGCTGCGCGCCGCGCTGGACCTGAGCTAGACTCTGCGCTGGAATATGACTATTATGGTCATAATGAGACGCGCGTCGATTGCGGAGCTGAAGGCCCGCCTGAGTGAGTTCCTGGCTGCTGCCAAGCGAGGCGAGGACGTGATCGTGACCGAGCGCGGTCGGCCGATCGCGCGCCTGACGGCCGTCGCGAAGGCCGAGGCGATGGAGGCACGCATGGCCGAGCTGGTCCGGGCGGGACTGGTCAAGCCCCCGACCGCGAAACTGCCGCGCGAGTTCTTCACCGAACCGCTTCCTGCTGCTCCCGACGCCGACATTGTCCGCGCCGTTCTCGACGAACGCGAAGAGGGCTGGTGAGGTTCTGGGACACATCCGCGCTCGTCTGCGTCATAATCGACGATCCGCGCACTGAATTCGCGCGCGGCCTGCTCGAGCGTGACGAAGAAGCCGTTGTGTGGTGGTCGACCTACGTCGAATGTTGCTCCGCTGTCGCCCGACGCCGACGCGAGCAACGACTCGCGCCGCAAGCTGAACAGCGCGGCCTGGCATGGCTCGACGGCCTGCGAAGCTCGTGGTACGAGCTTGCGCCCACAGAGGATGTTCGGAAACAGGCGCGTCGACTTCTCAATGTTCACACGCTGCGCGCGGCGGACGCGCTTCAGCTTGCCGCCGCGATCGTGTGGATGGGTTACGGCGGCGAGGGGGATTTCGTCACGTTTGACGCACGACTCGCTGAAGCCGCGCGGCGCGAAGGGTTCGACGTCGTGACCCGCTGATTCGAGAAGAAGGTTGTCAGCGCCGACGATCGGGCTTCAGATTACAGCACCCCGTATGTCCTTCTTCGAAGACCTCAAGCAGCGCCGCGTAGTGCGCGCGACCGGCATCTACCTCGCCGGCGCGTTCGCCGTGCTGCAAGGCGTGCAGCTGCTCGTTCAATCGCTCCACCTGCCCGACTGGATCATGACCGTGCTCACCATCAGCGCGTTGGTCGCGCTGCCGATCGTCATCGCGACCGTCGCCTGGGACAATCAGCGTGCCTTCGCCTACGGCACCGTCGGCGTAATCGTCGCGCTGGTCGGCGTGGGTGCGTACGCCTACATCGATCATGGCGACGTCGACACTGCGGCTACGGAGTCCATACCCTCCATTGCCGTGCTTCCCTTCGTCAACATGAGTGACGACCGGGAGCAGGAGTACTTCAGTGACGGCCTCACGGAAGAGCTGCTGAACTCTTTGGTGCAGATGCAGAACTTGCGTGTCGCCGCCCGCACGTCGTCGTTCGCATTCAAGGACAAGCAGGTGCCCGTCGCGGAAATCGGCAAGACGCTCAACGTGGGCAATGTGCTGGAGGGAAGCGTGCGGCGCGGCGGTAACAAACTGCGCATCACGGCGCAGCTGATCAACGTGGCGAACGGCTATCACATATGGTCGAAGACCTATGATCGCGAGCTGACTGACGTCTTCGCGATTCAGGAAGAAATCGCGCGCGCCATCACGGACGCGCTGAAAGTGTCGTTCGGTGCGCGCGGCGAAACGAAAGTCCCGGAGCACGACGTCGACGCGTACAACCTCTACCTCCAGGGCCGTTTCTTCTGGAACCAGCGGACGTCGGAAGGCCTGGAGAAAGCGCGCCTTATCCTCGGGCAGGCCGTCAAAAAGGATTCGGCGTTCGCGCGCGCGTGGGCAGCGCTCGCGGACGCGTACACGCTCTCGGCCGAGTACGGCGACATGCCCATCGACGTGGCGAACCGCGAAGCGCTGCGCGCCGCCAGGCGTGCGATCGAGCTGGACAGCACACTGGCCGAACCGCATGCCACGCTCGGCAACATCTACAGTCATCTGTACGAGTGGGAGCAGTCATTCGCGGAGTACCAGACCGCGATCAAATTGAATCCGGCATACCCAACCGCGCATCAATGGTATGCGTGGGCGCTCAGCTGCTACGGCGATCTACACGGTGCGTTGCGCGAGATCGAGACCGCTCTGAAGCTCGATCCGCTGTCACAGATCATCAACAACAACTACGCGCAGCACCTGAGCGCGGTCGGCCGGCGCGCGGAAGGAATCGCGCAAGTGCGCAGGACCATCGAGCTCGCGCCGGATTTCCGCCTCGCCAAAGCAACGCTTGCGATGCTGCTTGCGCTTGACGGACAACAGGACGAGTCGGCCGCGGTTGCCGATGAGTACATGGCGTCGCCGGGATCGAAGAGCCGGCATGCGCTCGGAGCGGTGGCGTTGGCTTACGCGAAAGCAGGCCAGCGCACGCGCGCACTCGCGGTGCTGCGCGCTTTCGACTCGGACCCGCGCGCCTTCAGCGCGGCGCCAGCCTGGATTGCGCTGGGCGACACGGCGCGCGCGTTTCGCTTGATGAAAGAATCGATTGCGATCCGCGATCCAAGCGTCATTTTCAGCGCCGGCGGCGGATTCGATCCCATTCGCAACACCGCGCAATACCGCGCGCTCCGGAAAATGATGAATCTCTAGCCAGGCAGAAATCGCCGCCGGTGAAGATCGCATGGAGTAACGCGCGATTGAGCATCGCCTACGTCGATAGTTCATGTTTCGTAGCCCAGCTTTTAGCCGAATCCCGATCTGCTGAGATTGCGGAGCGCATTGCCGCATTCGGCGCCGTGTGCTCGTCGACCCTGCTCGAAAGCTGGGCTTTGAAGTTTGAACTAATCGGGCATCAACGCATGTCCGGGTTTTAAACCGCGCAGGAACTCGTCAACCGGCACACAGAGCGTGCGACCGATGCGCATCCGATCCGCGCCGCGGTAGAGAAGTACCAACTCCGCCTCCGGATAATCCTTTCCGAAGTTATCGAGCGAGCGCAGGTGTGCAGGGCGGACGTGGGCGGCATTTTTGACCTCGATCGCGTGGAAGCCGCCCGGGCCGTAAAGCACGAAGTCGGTCTCGACCCCTGATCGTGTGCGCCAGTACGCCAGCTCGTAATCGCCGCTGCTGTCGCCGCCGTACGCGATCCAGGCACGCAGATGCTGGGCGACCAGCCCTTCCAGCGCCGCACCTTCGATTTCTTCCGGGCGGTCCAGCGGCCCGCGCGGCCGTAATGAGCGATACACGCCTGCGTCGAAGAAAAAGAATTTCGGGTGCGCGACGGTGGCGCGTTGCGCGCGGCGCGTGAATACCGGCACGCGAAACGCGAGCAGCAGGTCCACCACGATCTCCAGATAGCCCTCGACGGTCTTGCGACTGACGCCGGTCTCGCGCGCGACGTTGCTGACGTTGAGCACTGCGCCCTGAGAGAAGCTCAATACCTCCAGGAAGCGCGCAAAGGCGCCGATGTTGCGCACCAGTCCTTCCGCCTGAACTTCCTCCGTCAAGTAGAGCGCCGCGTAGGCGCGCAGAGTCGCGGCCGGATCCGCGGCATCAACGACCAGCGGAACCAGCCCGAGCTCGAGCGCCTGGGCGAGATCGAAGTGCGGCAGCTCGGCACCCATGAATGGATGCAGCGTCCGAAGCAGCGCGCGGCCGGCCAGCAGGTCCACGCCGCCGCGCCGCAGCTTGCGCGCGCTGGAACCGGTGAGCACGAAGCGAGGCGGCTCGGGTTGCTCGATCAAATCATGAACTACATGAAGCAGTTCGGGCACACGCTGCACTTCGTCGATGACGACGTCGCGCGGCCGGCTCCCGGCAATCATCTCCCGCAATCGCTCTGGCCGAGCCACCAGCTCGCGGTGCGTGTCGGGCTGAAGCAGGTTGATGTGAAGCGCGTGAGGCAGCCGCTCGCGCAGCAGCGTGGTCTTTCCGGTGCCTCGCGGCCCGAACAGGAAGCAGCTATGTCGCGACAGCCCGAAAAATCGCCCTATAGTTGCCATATTGAGTCTCAAAATGGCGATTGCAGCGCCATTTTGCAAGCAACGTCACGGCGATCAGCTTTTACAGCCGGCGAGTGGTGGAGTCGCACCGAAATGACTATATTAATGTGACCATGACAATGAGGTACCCATGACGACGTGGCGACAGAAGGAGATCGGGGCCGGCGAGTTCAAGGCGAAGTGTCTGAAGCTCATGGACGAGGTGAACCGCACCGGCATCGAGCTGGTCATTACCAAGCGCGGCATTCCGGTCGCGAAGCTGGTGCCGGCCGTTCAGCGCAAGGACAGTCCGTTCGGCTGGATGGAGGGCACCGGCCGCATCGTTGGTGACATTGTCACCTCGGACCCGAGCGAGTGGGAGGACGAGGACGACTCGCACGACCCGCTATGATGAAAGTCGGCACGCTGCTCGATACACATGCATGGATCTGGCTCGTATTCAATGAGCGAAGGCGTGCAAATGCGCGAGCCTGGAAGGATATCGACGACGCCTCGCTCACCAATTCCCTCGCTGTCAGCGAGATCTCGTTCTGGGAGATTGCGACGAAAGCGGCGAAAGGAAAGCTGGAGCTGGATCGCGATGTCGTCGTGTGGCTGCGCGAAGCAGCGAGCACACCGGGTGTCGGCATCGTCGAAGTCGAGCGCGAGGTGCTGGTGAAGAGTGCGCTGCTCGAGGTGGCGACACGCGATCCCGCCGATCGCATCCTGGCCGCGACCGCGTTGCGCTACGGCCTGCGGCTGGCGACCGCGGACACTGCACTACTCAAATACGCGCAGCGCAATCGCATGCTCAAAGTCTTGGACATGCGGCCCGAGGTCTAGAACACCGAAGCAGCAGAAATCGCCAGCCCGCCGGCGCCGCTAGCGCCGGTAGCTTCCCGATCAGAGAACCTGCAGCTTCTTGAGCAGCGGCCGGAAGCGCGGATTCTGCCGCAAGACATCCAGGCGAGGATCGGTATCCAATTCGCCACCGCGCTGTTCGGCGAATTGCACCGGCCGCTCGACGGCGGCGCGCTCGAGCCAGCGGTGCGCAGCGACCTCGTCCCCGATCCGGGCGTACAACACGGCCAGCAGGATGGCCGCACGCTGATCGCCGGACGGTCCGTATTTCTCGTAGTCGCCGATGTACTTGCGCGCTTCAACGACACGGCCGGCTACGGCATAGGCCAGCGCGATTTCATCGATGCTGGACGCGAGTGGATCCATCTCGTAAGCCTTGAGCGCCGTGATCACCGCGCTGTCGCCCTGCCCGGTCATGCTATAGATGCGGCTCAGCAGGTTGTACGAGATGGGGCCGGTGCGGTCGAGCTCGATCGCTTTGTAGTACTGCTGTTTCGCGGCCGCGTAATCACGCGCCTCGTAGAAGATGGCGCCGGTTTGTCGCGCCATGAAGGCGGACAGCGGATCCAGCTCGTAGGCAATGCGCGCCTCGCGCACGGCTTCCTGCATGCGGCCTAGGCGGCGCAGCAAGATTGCGTAGAAGCTGTGTGCCGGTGCGTAGTTCGGATTCAGCTTGAGTGCTGTGCGATACTCGGCCTCTGACTCCGCCAGCTTGTCTTCCAGATGCAGTATGCGCGCAAGCGAGGTGTGTGCTTCCGCCAGCGAGGGGTCGAGCTCGAGCGCCTTGCGCGCGGCCGCCTTGCCGCGGCTCGGATCGTCGGCCTCGGGCTGGTTGAAGAGGATGCGCGAGCGCGCACGTTCGATGTAGCAGTCGGCCAGCACCGCGTACGCGGCAGCATAGGTCGGATCCCGCTCGATGGCTTCCTGCAGGTACTGCACGGCGCGCTGGAAATCGCTTTTGTTCCAGAAGAAACGACCGTGCAGGAACAGTGAGTGCGCCGTCGGATCGCGCGTCGCGCCTTTGACCAGCGGCTGTTCACCAGCGGCGCCCAATTTCAACCGCAGCGCGTCGACGATGGCGCGCGAGATGTCATCCTGTATCGCGAAGATGTCCGATATCTCGCGGTCATAGGTTTCGGACCACACGTGGTACCCGCTCGCGACGTTGATCAACTGGGCGGTCACACGCACGCGGTTGCCCGACTTGCGCACACTGCCTTCCAGCACTGCTTGCACGGTCAGACTTTTGCCGATGTCGCGCACATCGCTGTTCTTGCCCTTGAATGCAAACGACGACGTGCGCGCCGGCACACGCAAACCCGGCACCTTCGCCAGCGCGTCGAGCAGCTCCTCCGTGATGCCGTCGCTGAAATACTCCTGGTTGCCCTCGGGGCTGAGATCGGCGAACGGCAGCACCGCCACCGATTCGATTTTCGCGCCGGTATCGAGCGAGCGGCTTGGTGACAGACGCGTATACGCGGCAAACCCAACCAGTGCGACCATCAGCGTCAGACCCGCGAAGGCGGCCTTGGTGTTGGACGTCCGCTGCTGGTGGTCGCCGGCAGGCGCAACGCGCAGCCCTGCGGGCGTGACGTCGAAGATCCATGCGAAGACGAGGGCGAGCGGGAACGCGAGCACCACGACCAGGAAGATTGCTTTGCCGATCCAGGTCGGCAGTTCCAGCAGCTGCACGAGTGCGCCGGCCGCCTGAATGACAGCCCAGCCCACTATGGCATAAACAACTGCCGCCTTGATGACCCGGCGCCGCTTCAGTTCTGCGAACAATGAGGAAAGCACAAACAGCTCCCGCGAGGTGCGGTACGGAGAGAATGGTGGAAGTATTGACTGGCGCGGGGGTTTAAGGCAAGGAGGTTCGCAGCCGTCGAGCGCTGGGGGGCGGTCATCGCGCTGGCTGGCCGCCCCTGGTCTGCAAACGTCAGCGCAGAGTGCCGATGTCTGAGTTCAGAACATCGGTTCGGAACATCGGTTCGGAACATCGGTTCAGAACATCGGTTCAGAACTTCGGCGTACGCCTTTTTGAACCGCTCCTATGAGGTGACGCTCGAGGTGGGATACGGCGTGCTGCCACGCCTTCAGCACCCGCTGGTACATCGCCAACGCGCTGTCCGGCTGCTGTGCACGCTCGTATGCAACGCCGAGCAATTCCTGGATATCGGCCTGCGTCAGATACAGCCCGTATTGACCGAAAATCTTGAAGCGCTAGCGGCGCGAGCGAGCGATTTTGCTGCTTCGGAACGATTCTGGAGCGCCCTCCCTGATCCAAACGCTTGAACGATCCGCGCGAAGCCTAGTGACGAAGCAGCACAAATCGCTCG
>JBQTID010000260.1:0-9651 GCA_052389275.1 Gemmatimonadota bacterium
CATTCGAGAGCAGAATCGTGTATGGGCTGCGTCGCGGCACGCGAGGGCTCCCTTCGCACAGGTCGAACAACCCGCTTCAGGAGCCCTATTAATACGTCACTGTATTTATGAAATCAAGGACTAAGCGTCGATGCCTGGCCTCCATCTTAGCCGCGCCAACCAACCGGCGGCAAGAACCATTATCACTCAGGAGGCAGGATGTTGAAGTATACGATCGCGATCGGCGTTGCATTGAGCGTGGCTGCGTGTACGTCGCGCAGCGAAACCACGGCACCTGATGCGCTCGAACAGAGCGTGATAGCGCTGCGCGAGCTGACCCGACCCTATCAAAACCTGGAGCAGGCACGAAGCGCTGGCTATGACACCAAGATCACCGACTGCATGTCAGACGCGCAGGGTGGCATGGGTTATCATTTCGGCAAGGGCAGCTACATCGATGGGACGGTCGAGGAGATGAAGCCGGAGATCGTCATGTACGAACCCGCGCCGAACGGTGAATTGAAGCTGGTCGGCATCGAATACGTGGTCCCGTTCGACAAATGGACATCGCCCAACCCGCCACAGCTGTTCGGGCATAGTTTCGCGCGCAACGAAATGTTCAAAGTCTGGGCGCTGCACATGTGGATCTGGCGCGATAATCCGGCCGGCCTGTTTACCGGCTGGAATCCTACGGTATCCTGTGCGCACTCCGCTTCCGCCAAACTCTAGGAGGAAATCATGCCACGATTCGTCATTGAGAGGGAGCTCCCCGGTGCGGGCAAGCTGTCACCGGCCGAGTTGAAAGCGATATCACAGAAGTCGAACAGCGTGCTGAGCGGCATGCCGGACGTGAAATGGCTGGAAAGCTACGTCACCGACGACAAGATCTACTGCGTCTACATTGCGCCGGATGAAGAGAGCGTGCTGGAGCACGCGCGGCGTGGTGGCTTTCCGGCGAACCGTGTGTCGAAGATCGCGACGAAGATCGATCCGGCCACGGCGGAAAGCTGATGGGAGCGAGGAGCCTCCGCGTGATTGCGCGGAGGCTCCGATCCGTTACAGCGGGTCGATCCGGCAGCAACCATTGATGCAGGACGCCCAGGCTGTTTCGTCGGACAGGATGCGTACTATCGCACCGCGATCATCCTGCAGGTGTTTTGCAGCATATGTAATTCGCCACTCCCGGATGGGGGCGCTGGCGTCGCCAGGAATCAGGAACGCTTGAAGACCTTCCTTCGTTCCTTCAATCCAAACGTAATTGTCACCTTTTGTCAGGCCGGCTGATGGCACTGCACCTTCAGCGCGAAACACGAGCGCGATTCTGCCTCGTCTGAGATTCTCCTCGGTTACCTTCGTCCAACCAACTTCCGGAGCCAGCGTCATATACGGACCCATTACCGGTCCTGACGGACTCTTCAACACCCATCGATCGCGCTCCGCGACGTTGTGCGAGAAATCGAATTCGAGGCTCTTGGCATAAGCCAACACCTCCGACCGATCCACACCCCGAATATCGCCGGAGAATTTCGGAGCCGGGGTTGGTCTGTCGCTGTCAGACGGGTCCGTGAATGCGAACCCCATGCTGATAACTGCCGTTGCCGCAACTGAGAGTGCTACGTTTCGGTGGCGCATCGTGCCTACAATTAGTAGTATGAACGGGCAACTACGGAGTGTGATTCTCAGAAGGAGTACCGTGCCTTTGCCTCCTTCGCAAGCCAGGCCGAACCGAAGCATCACAATCACGCAAATGCCGCCTGAATTCCATTGAATCTCGTCCTAATTACTGCGTGAATTGGTGTAGCGAAGGAAGCGCTCATGTACCGACACAGCAGCACTTTCATTTTTGTGGTGGCCATGATTGCCAAGCCCGCCTACAGTCAGGTGCTGCCTCCGACTGAAAGGCCTGTGCAGCTCGAGGCGAGACTCCGACGGGTACTTCAAGATCCTGATGGAGATGGCTTTCCTGCGTATGTGCATCATGCCACTGCAGTCGCTGCGGCGCAGTCCGGGAAGATCTTTTTGCTTAGCACGGCCAATGCCTTGGTATCCGTATTTGATAGTTCTGGCGTGTTGATCCGCTCGTTTGGCCGCCGCGGTGGCGGTCCTGGCGAGTTCGGCGCTGCATCGGACATTGCAGTTTCCGCCGCCGGCAACGTCGCTGTGCACGATTATTCAAAAGGCGGTGTTCTCATTTTCGGGGAAGACGGGAGCTACAAAGATTTCGTTAGAACGCCCGCGCCGCTCGTCCGGAGAATCGCATATTTAGGGGATATGCTGGTAGGCGTGTTTCACGGATTAGCTGTGGGCTCAAGCTATCAGCTGATAGGCTTCAACAAGTCGTCGAACCACGTGATCGCAAGTGTAGCCTTGCCTCAGATTATTCCGATACAGTTGCCCGAATGCGGTGGCAAGCGCGCTATCATGCCGCCGGCTTTGGCGCCCGAAATAGCATTCGCAGTCAATGGAACTCGACTGCTCGTGGCAAGTCTGCCGAGCTATTCGATCAAGGAGTACGACGCACTAAGTCGACGCCGCGAAATCGGGCTTCGGCTGGATCACCTGAAACCGAGCATTGCGGCTGCAGTAGCCGAGGATGGCGAGACGTTCTGGCTTGGAACCGGCGATAACCAATGCACGTTGCCGATGGAGACTGTAGTTCGCCGCCGTGGCGTGTGGAAGGAACCGCATCTTATTCGCGACATTGTTTACACACCGAATGGAGGATGGTGGGTTCGGAGGCGGACCGGAAACGGCTTCAAGATCGACGTCTTTAATGCGGTGGGGAAGCATCTCGGTACATTGCCGCCGAACACTCCATTTCCAATCGGATTCGTTAACGCAAACAGGTATGTAGCTATCCGAAAGGGCGAACTCGACGAGAACGAAGTGGTAATCTACGACATTCTGCGTACCAGCAAGTAACGGCGCTGACCGCCGGCGTCATGAATCGCCGGCGGCCAACACCTTCATAACAACGAAGGCAGTATTACAACGGCTGCGATTCGCAGCAGCCCGCGTCGCACCCTTTCCAAACGGTCTCATCCGACAAGACCCAGCGCCAGCGAGCATTGCCAGGGATAACGAAGTTGCCCGTTGCAATGTCTGCCGAGTGATCGCGGAAGATCTCTCGCCTCACGCGATCATTTGTGCCAAGGTGTGAGAAGATCTTGTTGTTCCAGCCCGTAGCGGTGGTGTTTCTAATCCACAAGCGGTTCAGTTTCGCGAGAACAACGCGATTCGTCGGCGGTGTGTACGCAAGGTAATTGAACTTATTCTTGTAATAATTGGCGGAGTCTTTGCTAATCATGACGAACACAGCCGGCCGCTCTGTGCTAAATGTGCCGGAGGCGAGCGTGTCGAGCCCAGGATCGGGGAATACCGTGCCAAGAATCGAACTTGGTCGAGGTGCTGTGGTGCCCGGATCCTTGATCGCGAGGAGCTGTTCGTCATACCAGCCTTTGATTTCGAAAACCCGCCGCTCGAGCCGCGAAGTCATCGAAGATGGCGCGGTCCATCTGCGAGATGGCGTGAAGTCCGGAATGCCCACCTCGCACCACGCCGCACCGCACTTGAAACCGATGTATTGCTTCGCGTTGACTGAGTCCCAATCCCAGCGTGCGGCTGGGGGGTAGTCCTCATCCGTCATTCCTGCGACGGTGTAAGGCAGCACTTCCAACAAGAAGCCATTCGCAGTCACCTCTGAGATGGAAAGTCTCGGCGCGCAGCGCGGATTGTTACCATTGAAGACGATCCAGGCTGCCAGCCCGTTCTGCAGGGAGCCGGCGAGATAAACGCAGCTGAAGCCTCTTTTGATGTTCAACTGGGGATAATCGCCGTCAAAGCTCAAAATCGTGCCTATTGCCAGCGCCCATGCTGACCTTTGAGCCGAGCGTGGTGCGCGCGGCGTCGTCACAATTCTGCGTCCCTGCTTGCCGCGTCTTTCCTCCATTGGATTCAGCCGATAAAGGTCGGCCATCGCGCTGTCGAGACGGGAGGAAGCGTATATTGCGACGAGCGGCCCGTACGTCGAGTCTTGCTTGAGTAATCTCTGACAATCATGAAATTCCGGGATGTCAGTTCGCAAATTGGACAACGTCACTTCATTTGTGTTCATCGTCGTTGTACCAACAGCATGATCTCCGCTCTTGTAATACGTGAGTGTAGAATCATGCGGACATTCTGGCCGGTACTGTTCCGCCATGGCGCGATCCGCGTACGAGCGATCACATGCGCCAGAACCGACCGCGGCTATTACAGCCAACAGCGCAAACCATTGCTTCGTTCCGCGGAAGTACGACATCGTCTCCTCCGGGTTGTGAGTGTTAGAAGGACTGCTACGGTGACTGATAGCGCTTCATGCGCTCGATTTCTGGGCGCAGGAACTCGTCAGCGTTCTGCCACAGAACGAGGACGGATCTGCTCCAAAGGGCAGCGCCTCGCTTGTCACCCGTCTGCATAGCTAAATCGGCGCGCAGAACGAGCGAGCGCAGAAAGGCACCTGATCGAACAGGGCTTGCAAGACTTTCGGGCGACGACCATTCGAGACTGGTCAAAGTCGGCTCGATCCATTGAAGCGCTTTCCGCGGGTGACCTAATTTCGCCCACAGCCATCCCTCGGCATACAGTATGTCGAATGTCTGATCCCACGGCTTGACGCGTGAGCGCACGATTTCGCGCTCGGCGAGAATGCGTAATGCCACCGAGTCGTTGCCCGCAAGCCACGCGCGTTGGGCCGCATAGACGGGTAGTGGATCTTCCAGCTTCGTGAAGGAGTCGAAACGGTGGACGGGAAGGGCCAGCAGAGCAGCCCGCACGATCCACTGACGTCGCGCATTCGAGGCCGCTCGCTGGCTAAGCGAGTTATCAATTGCGCGCGTAACGATTGTTTCGAGAGCTGCGAGCGAGTCAGGCGGTCCGCCTAACGCAGAGTACGCCAGCAAGCGTGCAGCCGTCGCAACCATGGATGCCTCAGCCGGATCCACATTGATCGTGCTTTCAGACGCTGCGTATAGCCGGGCTGCATCGCGGGCGCGCCCGGTTAATGCTGCGATGCTTGCAATGAGCGCGCGACCTTTTGCATTACCGTCATAACCCGCGAGCAAGGAGTCCGCCAGTACTCGCGCTCGAGTCATTCCGCGCACATCGTCCGGAATTGACGTGCGGAGACGAAGCAACACTTCACGCGTGCCGAGTTGCGTTCTTTGTTCGTTTGTTTGCGCAAGCTCGCGGGCGCGCCTAAGCGTATCCGCCGCTGTTGGGTGTCCCAGCAGTTCCAGCCCGAGGGCTAGAGCCTCGAGCGCTTCAGGGCTACGCGGATTTGCCGTCGCCCACGTTTTCGCAACGTCGTAAAAGAGGCGTCGCTGCCGCCGCAGTGCTTCGTCAACCTCACTGCCTTTCAGCCACGACAGGGGTTTCGTCAAATCGACATCTCTAACCGGAACGAATGCCAACGTATCAGCTTGCCAACTCGGATGCGCAGAAAAGGTTCCTGTGTCTGGGGCTGCAGCCCGGCCACTGCGAACTCTGTTTCGCGAAGTATACAAGGCTTGCCGCACCGCGATAAACGAATTGCCCTGTAGTCCACGGTGAATGGACGGCATCAGCTGCAGGGCTTTTTGGTACGCATTGATCGCCTGCCGATGGCTCACACGGAAGCTGAATCCGCTCGGGCTTTTGGCGTCTGGTACCACAGCGTCGTCAAGGAATAAACAGGTTGCGTAGCTGAACCACCCCGCGAAGTCATGCGCGTACTGTTGTGTAACTGTTTTCAATTGCTCGCATGCGACGGGGTCCTTTTGAACAACCGAGTTCAGTGCGTTGATAGACAGCCGATCCAGCGGGGAGAGCCTCGCACTGTCCTCAACAGCGTGCGAGATCAGATATGACCATGCTGCCGGGTCGGCTTTCTGCCAATATCGGACCTGGGCGAGCCATAAGTAGGCGCGCGCGAACTCCGCATCGCTCTGAACCGCACCCAAAAACAATGAATCTGCGGCGCCGAGGTTCCATTCGCGCACAGATGCCAATCCGCGCTCAAAAGCAGTCCGCGCGACGAACGAAGCCGTGCCACCCGCTGGAAGTGCGGCCGCGGAATTGTCGAAAAGGAGTGTTGCTGCCAGACGAGCAAAGATCGTGTCGGCTTGCAATTCAGTCTGGGATATGACGACTTCCGCGTGCCGAATCGGTCTTGCTGCGCTCTCAACGTCGTGGAGATCGGCTCCGACCCTAAGCTGTTTCCCTGCAGGCGATACGGTCATGGAAATGAAATAACGGGCCGCAAACGCGCGCGCGATATCCGCGCGTTCGCCCACGGTTGCAGTCAACGCCGATGGTTTCTCCAGGCGCACTTCGCGAGGAGAAGTGACGTTGATGTCTGTCCACTTCGTCAGCGCACTGTACAGAGCGGCCTCCAGTGCATCTCGCTCTTCGCCGGCAGGATTCGCAAGTGGAAATACGACATAGCTTGCCGGATCTAATGACGGCTGCCGAAATATTCGCATGCTGCCAGGTTTTATGGTAGCGACGCCTACTGCAATCACGGTCAACAGAGCGACGACTGCGGCGCTTCGCAGCCAAAAATTGCCAAGAGATGAAGATGGTTCAGTTGATTTGAGGCTCTCGTGGTTACCAATAATGCCCCCAGTTTCGAGGGCCCATGCGATCCCCACTGTAACTGGAAATCCGAGGACTGCCAGTACAGCTGCGATATTGATGATTGTGGCTGGAAGATTGAGCGACGGCACCATTACGTCTGCAAATTGGATGACTACGAAAGTCGTCGCGGTGTAGACCGCAGCTACCTTTGCCACGCGACTATACGTGATGCGCGTCCACCACGTCTCAGCGGGTGGGGCGGCCGCTATCTCGCGGAAGCGCGGCCGCGATATCGGCGCCGCTCGGAGTGGAGTTGAAGGCAGTGACGTACCGGCCGTGTTCTCGCGCATGCGTGCAATCAGCTCACGCGTCTCGTCCAGCGGCGCGACATCCAGCTCTGCGCGGATCCATTTTTCATAACGCTCGAAATGCTTGATCGCCTCCGCGCGCCGGCCGCACTGCCCAAGCATGTCGATGAGCGTATGGTTCGCTTCGTCATCGAGCGCGTCGATCTCGGCCCACTTCTGCGCGTATGAGGTGGCGCCCGCCAGATCACCGCGCGACGCTCGCGACGCAATGAGCTCTCTGTACGCGCGGTGATGCAGCCGCTTCAGGTCGCGGCGCTTGGAGTCAATCCAAGACGCGAATTCGTTGGAGCCCTTGACGTGAAAACCCGCGAGGAAATCGCCGTGGTAGAGACTGAGCGCTTGCTCGAGCTCACCGGCCTTCACGAGCCGCTCGAATTCGACGACGTCGACGCTCACCGCGTCCGTGACTTCCAGCGGGTCGGTTGTCGCCTTCAGCCAGTCTTCGCCAAGCAGCCGCCGCAGCTCGTAAATGTTCTGGCTTAGCGTATGACGCGCACGCTCTTCGTCCTTTCCCGGCCAGAACATGGCCGCAACGGATTCGCGAGCGACACGCCTTTGAACAGCGAGAAATAGAAGCAGGGCAAAGCGAAGCTTCTGCGCTGACAGATCCGTCAGCGTATCATCCACGTAACAGCGCGGCGGGCCCAGCGTGGTGAGCCGAATGCTCATAATGAAGCAGGGGTCGCGTCACGAGCGTCGCGGGATGGGCCGCAGCCATCCGGAGGAGAGAACGCCAGGGGCGCGCTAGCCGACTAATAGAGGAAACAAATGCGGCTACTGGATGGTGTGCCGCCCATCCGTCGAAATCAAGCTTTTCCTGATCCTAATCAGGCATTTCGAAGCTGTTACGGAACCGTATCTGGCATGGCCGGCGGCGACGAGTCCGGCGGTACTTTACGGTCCTCACAGTTCGGGCCGGTGCAGCAACAGGTCGCTCCGTCGCAGGTGACCCAACTACCCGTTTCCACCGCCATTGCGAGTCTGCGGGGTGCCTCGAATTTCGCGCCCGGATCCTTGTGGCTCTGCCCAGGTTGCAACTCCATCGGCAGCGCCTTCACCGAACGGGTCGTCACATTTACCATCAGGGCACTCCAGCCCGGAATGTTCGTAAGCTGCGCGGCGATCCAGTAATTCCAGCCTGATCTCGACCAGCCATATTCAGACACATCGCGGTCGACGCCGATGCGAGCCAGCACTTTACCACTCACGATATTGCCGACCTGCGAGCGTATGTGAGGCTCGATTAACCCTTCGGTATTATTGCCGATCGGCTGTCTGTCACCGAAATGACCGTTGAATTCCTGATTCGTCATTTGGGCTGCTGATACGGCTTGAATGACCGCATTCGTATCGGCTTGGCTCAACAGTTTAGGCGGCAGTGGAATCGCTGGGCGCGGCGCGGCAGCAACTTCAGCGCTGTCGGCGGGAACCGCGTTCTCAGTTTGATTCCTCTCGCAGCCCGCAACGATCATCAGCACGGCAACCCCGGCGCATCGATTCGTGAATCGCATCGTCCAACCTCCCGGAAAAAGCATCTGGCTGCGTCTGCGCGTTCAGCTCTGAAAGAATGTCGCGCGGTTCGCATGCTGATCCACTTCCAGCAGGACAGGGTAAGTTGCGCCGTAACATTGCATTACGGCGGGCTGGCGGCGCAAGCATATTATTGGCTCCCGTGCACCATGTGGTGTACGTAACGGTTGACGCTACGGTCGGATGCCGTTAAATTCAAAGAGTTGAAATAAGAGGAGTTCAATGTCCTTGCGGGACCTCTTGAATCCGCGTTTTGCCGGCCGCAACAAACGGCTGGCCTGCTCCCGAGCGGGAGTTGACGAAGACGCGGATTTTGCTATCTTTAGAGGCTTGGCATGAACGAAATATCAGTGCCGGGCACATAACGCGATTTTTGACAATTTGGGTTTGGAAAGAAAGCGACCCAACCCAGCAGGCGTGACGCCAGGAGGCGGCACGCGGTTGAGTTGCGAGTCGCGCAGATCGTTACTGCTGTTTGTCCGGCAGTGGCGAGCTGAATCGAGCGCCAATAGGTGAAACTAAAGGTGTGCGCGTAGAAGAGGTTTGGAGAGATCGAAATTGGGGAGGGTTTTATTGCTCTTTCCTTTGGAGACTAGCCAAGCGTAGTAAGGGCGCACGGGGGATGCCTGGGCGCGGACAGGCGAGGAAGGACGTGGCAAGCTGCGATAAGCCATGGGGAGGTGCACGCTACCTTTGATCCATGGATGTCCGAATGGGGCAACCCGGCAGATTGAAGATCTGTCACTCTCGAAAGAGGGAGCCAACCCAGGGAACTGAAACATCTAAGTACCTGGAGGAAGAGAAATCAAACGAGATTCCGTAAGTAGCGGCGAGCGAAAGCGGATTAGCCCAAACCGTTCCCCATGTGGGAGCGGGGTTGTAGGGCTCGGGCGGAGTTCGTCTCGCATAGCCAAAGACGTGAGCAGAAGCGGCCTGGAACGGCCCGCGATACAAGGTGAGAGCCCTGTAGGCGAAGCGGTCTTTGGTTGTGTGGCCCGAGTACCTGAGTAAGCCGGAGGATCCGAGGAGCTCTGGCTGAATCTGGGGGGACCACCCTCCAAGGCTAAATACTTGTCCGCGACCGATAGTGCACGAGTACCGTGAGGGAAAGGTGAAAAGAACGCCGGGAGGCGAGTGAAAGAGAACCTGAAACCGTGTGCCTACAAGCGGTAGGAGCTTT
>JBQTID010000261.1:0-31558 GCA_052389275.1 Gemmatimonadota bacterium
CTAATCCGGTGTTCTAATCCGGTGTTCTAATCCGGTGTTCTAATCCGGTTTTCTAATCCGACTTTCTAATCCGACTTTCTAATCCGCAGTTCTAATCCGGTGTTCAAACGGTGACCGCCGGCGACACGTGCAGCAGGACCTCCCCCGCCGTCACCTGCGCCGGCATCTCGAGCAGATCCGTCAGATGCTTGCTTGGCCCAGAGGGCGGCGATGCGATTCGATTCTTCGGCGGCGTCGAAATCCTGGTACACGCTGATGGCGGCGAACGTTTCGCCCGCCACGATGATCGAATAGGAGATCAGACCCGGAATGCGCTGGATCTGCGGGACGAACTCGGTGCGCACGCGACGCAGCGTTTCGTCGACTGGGCCGATCGTGCGGTAGCGGCGGATGGTGGCGAACATATGGGCTCCTGGTATCGGAAACGCGAGAGGCGCGAGACTGCAAATCTCGCGCTCCCGCGCTGCCCGCCGCCAGAGGTCCGAATCAGTGCCAGCGCGGCTGGACGTCATAGCTGCTATTGGTGATCCGGTGCGGACTGCTGCCATCCGCGTTCATGATATAGAGGTGATTGCCGCCGGCTTCCGTCACCGAGAATACGATCTGCGAGCCGTCGGGTGACCAGGCCGGTTCCAGGTCGCGCGAGCCGACCTGCGGCAGCTTGGTTTTGCCGCTGCCATCCGCATTCATCACCCACACGCCGTCCTGGCCGCTCGCATCACTGAAGTAGACGATTCTAGTACCGTCGGGTGACCACCCGCCATCATAGTCGATACCTGGCTGTGTAGTCAGACGAGTCATGTTGCTGCCATCCGCATTCATTACATAAAGATCCCAATTCCCTGAGACCAGCCGCCGGAACAGGATCCTGCTGCCATCCGGCGACCATTCGGGATTTACATCGTAATCGCTTCCGACCGTCAGGCGCACCGGATTGCTGCCGTCCGCGTTCATCACCCACACGTCGAAGTTTCCGGCGCGATCGCTCGTGAAAGCGATCTTCGATCCATCCGGCGAAAAGCGCGGCCAGCCATCGTAGGATGACGACGTCGTAATGCGAGTCACATTGCTTCCGTTTGCATTCATCGTGTAAATGTCGAATCCGTTGGTTGCGGGCCCGGTCAGACGGTTGCTCGCAAACACGATCTTTGAGCGATCGGGCGACCAGGCGGGCCAGTAGTCATCACCCGCCGTGGTTGTCAGGCGTGTCTCGCTGCTGCCATCGGGTTTGACCGTGTAGATCTCGTAATCGCCGGTTCGGCTGCTGACGAACGCAATGAATGACGGGATTGCGCCGGCTTCGACAATGAACTTGAGCGCGATCGTGCGGCCGCCTCTGTCCGCAACGAAGTCGGCGGCGCCCAGCTCGAAACCATCGCCGGTCACCCGCACGCGATACGCAGTCCCCGGCGCGAGAGCCAGCGGCTTCGTGTGCACGTTGAGCGCGTAATAACCGTCTTCAATGCGGATCGCGTCGTGAGAGTAGCTGGCAGCAACGGCACACGTCGCAGCGGCCGGCACGCATGCATCGACAGCCAACCGGTCATGTACGGTGGGATCGTTGGCTGCGCTGGATGGCTCACCGACCGGTGGCAGGAAATGGAAGCCGTCGACGGCACTTATGGACGTGGGCACCGCCGCCCGGACCGGTACAGGCGGGTCCGAAATACCGGAATCCGAGTCGCAGGCGAGCACGAAAAACGTGATTGGGACGAGACAGGGGGCCAGACGCATAGAATCTCCTTTTGCGGGTGAAATGACCGCACTATTTTGGAAGTTCGGCGTGACTCCGCCGTGTCCTCCCGTGATTTGCCTCTGAAAGTCAATGTACGAACTGCATATTTTCGGCGGCCTCGAACTGCGCGACGAGCATAGCGCCTCGCTTCAGAGCGTGCTGCTCCAGCCCAAGCGAGCGGCGCTGCTTGTTTACCTGACGTTGACCGCATCCGGGTCGTTCGTCCGGCGCGAGACCTTGCTTGCTGCGTTTTGGCCGGAAATGGACGCGGAGCACGCGCGTGGCGCGTTACGTACTGCGCTGCACCGTCTGCGTGCATCGATCGGCGATGCGTTGGTCACACGCGGCAACGAAGAAGTCGGCATTGATCCCGAGCTGCTCAGCTGTGACGCGCTCACCGCTCGCCGTCTCATCGGCCGTCGTCAGTATGACCAAGCGCTAGCGTTATATGACGGGGACTTGCTGGCAGGCATGCACGTCGACGACGCGCCCGCCTTTCACGATTGGCTCGAGCAACAGCGCACTGAGTATCGCACGCTGTTTGCCGGCGCCGCGCACGAACTTGCGCGCCGTTGCGAGGCCGCCGGCGATTTGCCAGGCGCGATCGGAGCAGCGCGCCGTTCGCTCGTCATCAATCCGACCGACGAGACCGTGCTGAGGTATGTGTTGAAGCTGCACGAGGCCGCGGCAGATGTGGCGGGTGCGCTCCAGACCTACCAGGCGTTCGAGAATCGGGTGAACGGCGAGTACGAGCTCGCCATATCGGAGGAAACACGCGCGCTCATCGAGGGCATTCGCGCGCACGCGGCGCCATTGCCATCACCCGTTCAGGCGAGCACGCTGCGTGCGCCGCGCGCAGCTCGCACACTGCGCGCGGTGGCGGCGGCACTGGTAGTGGTCGCCGGCATTTCCGTCGTGTGGTTCGCTGGCGCGCAGGCGCGCGGCAGCGACACGCTTACCGCCTGGTCGGAGCTGCAGGTAGCCGGCAACGCGCCGCTCGCGCGTGTGCACCACGTACTGCTCTATGGACAGGCCGACAGCACGATCACGCTGTTCGGCGGCCGCAACGCCCCCACCAATTTCGGGGATGTGTGGCGATTGAAGCTTGGTGCCGAGCCGGCCTGGCAAAAACTCGTTATTCCGGAGCCCCTGCCACGGCCGCGCTGGATTCCGTTTGCGGTCCTGAGTGAAGAGGCCGACATGATCGTGATGCACGGCGGCGCGCTCGGTCACACGTCGCCATGCACGGATGAAACGTGGGCACTCGAGCACGTATCCGGCCGCTCCGGCATGAGGGGCTGGAGGCAACTGCAAACGCAAGGCGTCTCACCAAGCGCGCGCGCCGACCATCGCGGCGGCTACGACGCGCGCAACGACCGCTTGATCATTCACGGCGGCCACAACTGCATTCAAACCATGTTCGACGACGCGTGGGTATTGCGCAACGCCACCGGCAGGAACGGGCCACCCACGTGGCAGCGCCTCGAGATTCGCAATCCGGAAGCTGGTCCGGGCCGCATCCGCACGCATTCCGCGGTCTATGATCCGGTCACAAACCGGCTCATCGTTTTCGGAGGATCGAACGGATTCGAAGAGGTTTACAACCATGTGTGGATCCTGACCCACGCGAATGGCGATGGCGGCGTTCCGGAGTGGATCAAACTCGAGCCGCGCGGAGTACCACCGCAGCCGCGTCAGGGCCACAGCGCTGTTTTCGATCCGACCACCAATCGCATGGTCGTATACGGCCGCAACGGCAAACTCGACCAGGAGGTCTGGGTTCTCGTCGGTGCGAACGGCAAAGGTGAATACGCCGAATGGCGACGCATCCTGCCGGACGGCCCGACGCCACGGTTGATCGTCGCGCATCCGGCAGCATTCGATGAGCGTACGGAACGGCTGATGGTGGTTGGAAGGTCCGCAGACCGCTCGTCGCTGTACATTCTCGCAAACGTTATGGGCAGATGAAAATGGATAGACGAAAGTTTCTCGGCGTGCTCGGCGCAGCCGCGTTGACACCGGCCGTGCTTTGCTCGCAACCGCAGCAGCAGAAGTCGAGCATCGTTCCGCTCAAGAAAAGCAAGAAGGAGTGGAAGCAGCTGCTCACGCGCGAGCAGTACGCCGTGTTGTTCGAGGAAGACACCGAGTATCCGGGCTCGAGCCCGCTCAACCAGGAGAAGCGGAAAGGCACGTTCGTATGTGCCGCGTGTTTCCTGCCGCTGTTCACGTCCGCGACCAAGTACGAGAGCGGCACGGGCTGGCCGAGCTTCTATGACGCGATCCCCGGCCGCGTCGGTCAGAAGAAGGATTTCCTGCTGGTCATTCCGCGCAACGAGTATCACTGCATTCGCTGCGGCGGCCATCAGGGTCATGTGTTCGACGACGGCCCGCCGCCGACCGGGCTGCGCTACTGCAACAACGGCGTCGCGCTACAATTCGTTCCGGACGGCGCCAAGCTCCCCGCGCTGAGGACGTAACATGAACCTGATTGTACTGCTGCTGCTCTCGCTATCGCTGTCGCAATCGCAGTCGCAAACGGCAAAGGCGACCTTCGCGGGCGGCTGTTTCTGGTGCAGGGAAGAAGTGATGGACAAGGTGCCCGGTGTGCTTTCGACGACGTCCGGCTACATCGGCGGGCGCACCGCCAATCCGACTTACGAGCAGGTGAGCGATGGCGGGACTGGTCATGCGGAAGCGGTCGAAGTCGTGTACGACCCGGCCAGGGTGAGCTATGCGAAGCTGCTCGATGTTTTCTGGAAGAATATCGATCCGACCACCAGGGACCGGCAGTTCTGCGACGGCGGCAATCAGTACCGCGCGGCCATCTTCTACCACGACGGGGAGCAGCAACGGCTCGCGCAGGCGTCGAAGCAGAAGCTCGTGGACAGCAAGCGCTTCAAGAACGTATATGTCGAGGTAGCGCAGACGACACGCTTCTATCCGGCCGAAGAGTACCACCAGGACTACTACATCAAGAATCCAGCTCGCTACAAGTACTACAAGTTCTCGTGCGGTCGCGAGCAGACGCTCCAGCGGGTCTGGGGCCGTAAGTAAATAAGATCAGGACATAATCAGGTGAACCGCCGCGACGTCACGGTAACTGCGCTTCTGGCCGCGTTGTATTTCGCGGCCGGCAAGCTCGGTTTGTCTCTGGATCCGGTCGGCGGCTTCGCGACACTCGTCTGGCCACCCGCCGGCATTGCCGTGACGGCATCGCTGCTTTACGGACTCAGAATCTGGCCGGGCATTGCGGTCGCCGCGCTGCTTGTCAACGTTGCGACCGGCGCGCCAATTCTGGTAGCCGCCGGCATCGCCGTCGGCAATACGCTCGAAGCGGTGATCGCCACGCATCTGCTGCGACGATACGCGAAGTTCGACGTGGCGTTGCCGCGCGTGAAGGACGTGTTGGCGCTCGTAACGCTTGGTGCGGGTATCAGTGCGATGGTTGCGGCAACCATCGGCGTATCGTCATTGGTCGCGGGCGGCGTCGTCGAAAGCGCCGGCTTTCGCGCAGCCTGGATCGCCTGGTGGCTCGGTGACGTGATGGGCATCCTGACAGTAACGCCACTGATCCTCATGTGGGTAATACGGCTGCGGCGACCTGCTGCCCTGAATCGCGCGGCGCTCGCCGAGGCGCTGCTGCTTGGGATTGTTCTCGCCATCGCGAGCTGGACGATATTCGCCACCGGGCGAACCGGCAGCGCCACCGCGTTCTGGCAGGCATACGTCCTCGCACCACTGCTGATGTGGGCCGCGCTGCGCTTCCAGCAGCTCGGTGCGGTGACCGCCATCTTCGTTGTTTCCTGTATCGCGATCTGGGGCACCGCGCTCGGGTTGGGCCCATTCACCGCAACCGAGCTTCATATGCGACTCGAGCATCTGCAGGTATTTCTGGCGGTAACAACCGTTACGTTCCTCGTATTGGGTGTGCTCGCCAGCGAGCGCAAGACTGTAGAGCGTGAGCTGATCGAGGCCAAAGAAGAAGCGGAAGAAGCGAGCCACGCGAAAAGCCAGTTCCTGGCGGTCACCAGTCATGAATTGCGCACACCGCTGACGGCAATTGTCGGCTACGTCGACTTGTTGGAAACCGGCGTGGGCGGCACACTGAGTGAAAAGCAAAGCGTGCAAGTGGCGCGCATCAAGGCGGCTGCGTGGCACCTCGTCGCCATCATCGAGAGCATCCTCTCATTCTCGCGCGTCGAAGCCGGCCGCGAGGAGATCTGGCTGGAGCAGGTGGATGCGTCGGCAGTTGCACGAAACGCGATTGCGATGATCGAGCCGACCGCGAACGAGAAGGGCCTCGTGCTCGCCGCACAGCTGCCGGAGACTGCGCTGCCTCTGCGCACGGACACCGCCAAGCTCAATCAGATTCTGTTGAATCTGCTCGGCAATGCGGTGAAGTTCGCCGACTCAGGCACCATTAGCTTTGCCGTTGCGCGCGGTAATGGCACGATCGAATTTCGGGTGAGTGATGAAGGACCGGGCATTCCCGCGGAAGCTGTAAGTCGAATCTTCGAGCCGTTCACGCAGGTAGATCAAAGCACGACGCGCGCGAAGGGCGGGACCGGACTGGGTCTGTCGGTTGCGCGCATGTTTGCTGACATGCTGGGCGGCACTATCTCCGTGCAAAGCACGCTGGGCCGCGGCAGCGTTTTCACGCTGCGGCTGCCCGCGCACGAAGACTCTACAGTTTAGCCGTTCGCCTGACGTCCGCCACGGTTGCCGCGACGACGCCGATGCGGCTGGCCTCGCTTGGCGGGCACGTCGCCACGCGCTCTGGCTTCGGAGCGCACCCGCTCATCACGCCGCTGTGCGCGCAGCGCGGCAATACGCTCCTCGAGCGGGACCTCGAGCTTCTCATCCGTCTGACGGCTATAATCGAACCCTGCAACCGTACGGCGCTGAATCTTCTTGCCGGTCGCGCGCTCGACTGCCTTGATCTGCGGCTCTTCATCCGGCGCGACAAATGTGAACGCATCGCCGGTTGCCTCGGCGCGCGCGGTGCGGCCGACGCGATGGATGTAGTCATCGGGCGTGTTCGGCACGTCGAAGTTCACGACATGGTCGAGCGCTTCGACGTCGATACCTCTGGCGACGATGTCGGTCGCGACCAGCACGCGATAACGACCGCTCTTGAAGCCGTCCAGCGCTTCCGTGCGCTGCGCCTGGCTGCGGTTGCCGTGAATGCGCGCGGGCTTGAGGCCCGAGCGCTCCAGCTTCTCGTACAGCCGATTCGCGCGATGCTTGGTGCGCGCAAACACGATGACGTTGCCGATCTCGTCGCGGCGCAGCAGCTCGATCAGCAGATCCGCCTTGAGCTTTTGCGGTACCGGATAGAGCGCCTGCGTGATACCGCTCGCCGGCATTGCGGTGCGCTCGATATTGATCGACGCCGGGTTCTTCAGCAGCTCACGCGACAGCTCGGCGATCGGTGCCGGCATGGTCGCCGAGAAGAAGAGCGTCTGACGCGACGTCGTCGCAGGCAAATTACGCAGCACGCGCCGGATATCGGGCAGGAAGCCCATGTCCAGCATGCGGTCCGCTTCGTCGAGCACCAGCACCTCGAGCTTCGCGAAATTCGTATAATTGTATTGCATGTGATCGAGCAGACGGCCCGGCGTCGCGACGATGATGTCGATGCCCTTGCGCAGCGCGGCTTCCTGCGGCTTCATACCGACGCCGCCGTAAACCGCGGCCGCGCGGATGCGCGTGTGCTTCGCGAGTGCCTTGGCATGATCGACGATCTGCGCGGCCAGCTCGCGCGTCGGTGTGATCACCAGTGCGCGTGAGCCCTTGCCGGGCTGCTTCTGAAGCCGCTCGATGATCGGCAGCAGAAACGCCGCCGTCTTGCCGCTGCCGGTGCTCGCGCACGCGAGTAGATCGCGCCCCGCCAGCGCGTGCGGAATCGCGTCGCTCTGAATCGGCGTCGGCTTCGTGAACTCCAGATCCTCGATTGCCTTCATGAGATTGGCATGAAGACCGAACTTGTTGAAATCAACCATTGTGTCGGTGTGTCCTAAACGTAAAAATGCCCACGGGTCTTAGCGTCTCCGAGACGCTGTGTCCGCGGGCCACTATGTGAATCGGCGATGAATATAACACTTTCTCGAGCGGAATCATAGGTTTGAGTACAATCACACCCCTCTTCGCGGCCGAAGCATTTTCCCTCTCACTCAAATTCGGCGGGCCGCGCACGGAAGGCGATCCGACGGTGCACTGGAGCGCGGTCGTGATGGCACATCCGGCCGGGAAATACGCAGTCGGCGCCGCAGGTCTGCTTGCCGCCGCGTACGGAGTGTCGCAGCTCGTACGCGCACTCCGGCGCAAAGTCGCCGATCATTTGCGCAGGTTGAAAATGCCGAGCGATACCAAGCGGTGGGTTGTGCTCGCCTCCAAATTTGGCATCGCGGCGCGCGGCGTCGTCTTCATGCTGGTCGGCTGGTTTCGTTTTCAGCGGTTCCAATCCTAGGCGTGCTTGTTTTCGGTATTTATTCGGTATAAATTCGAGGCATGTCCGCAGCCCGCCTGGCCCAGGTGCTCGATCTCAAAACCGCGCTGGAACAGCGTTTCCCAAATGCACAGCCGGTGGCGTATCGGGCTGCGGGTGCGGTCGCGACCGGCATCTCCCCACTGGACAACCTTTTACCCGCCGGTGGCCTGCCTCGCTGTCGCATTTCGCTATGGACACCGGGGGGTGGTGCTACCGCGATCCTGTACGCGGCCGCGCAGGCCGTGAATGAGCGAGGCGAGCGGTCCGCATGGATCGATGCCGCGGGCACCATCGCGGGCGACTCATGGCAGTCCGGTGCACTGCTGCTCAAGCCGGAACACGAGCTGGAAGCATTGATCTGCGCAGAAGAGCTGCTGCGCTCCGGCGGGTTTGGACTGATCGTTCTGTCGGGTGCGAGTCGCGCGTTCACACAGGAAGACGTGCGGCTGTCGCGCGCCGCGCGCGAAGGCGGCGGCGCATTCGTGGCTCTGAGTGCGACGTCGTCGGTTGCACACCTGCGCGTCACATCTCGCATCAGTCCCGACGGATACCGCTGGCGTATGAATCCATTCGGTGAGCCCATCGAACTCATAGAGGTAAAGGTGCAGATCGAGGCGCAGGCAATGGGATGGAGTGGGCGCACCAGTGTCACGCTGCCGGTCGTCACGCCGGCATATCGCACCGCGCCCGATCCGCAGCTTGTTGATCGGCGTGGCGCGAAAGTGAAGCCGAGATGATCACTTACTGCGAGGTCGCCCAGCGCGATGTGCTGCACAAACCGTATCACGACCTCGAATACGGTTTTCCGGTCGAAGACGACGACGTCCTCTTCGAGCGTCTCGTGCTCGAAATCAATCAGGCCGGTTTATCCTGGGCCACGATTTTGAAGAAAAGGGACTCGTTTCGGCGCGCTTATGCGGATTTCGTCGTCGCGCGCGTCGCGCGTTTCGGCGCGCAGGATCGCGCGCGGCTGATCCAGGATCCCGGCATCATTCGCAATCGCCTGAAGATCGAAGCCGCGATTCACAACGCGCAGGTCGCCGAGCGCCTGCAGGATGAGTACGGCTCGTTCCGCTGCTGGCTGGATGCGCATCATCCGTTGTCGAAAGCGGACTGGGTTGTATTGTTCAACCGCACGTTTCGGTTTACCGGTGGCGAGATTGTTGGTGAGTTCTTGTTGAGCACGGGTTACTTGCCCGGCGCGCATGCGCCGGACTGTGCGGCCTATCGAACCATCTTGAAGCTCGAGCCTCCTTGGGCAGTCCTGTGAGCATAACCAAAATCAACATCGCCGAAAAACTGTCTCGTTTCAGCTACCAATGGTCGCCGAAGCTCGTGGCGCAGGTGAACGAGGTCGACATCAAGCTGGTCGAGCTGCAGGGCGAGTTCGTCGAGTCCATCTGAACGAGGGCCGCGCCGAACATGCGCATTCTTACGTACAACTTCCTCAGCGGCGGCAGCAACACGCGAAACGCGCACTGGTCACGCGTGCTCAGGCGCGCACGCCAGCCAGCCATCATCCTGACACAGGAAGCAAAACCGCCAGCGCGCGTCCGTGGCGGCGACACGCATTACTGGCGCGCGGTGCCGGGCTACCGCTGGGGCTCGGGCATTCTCGTGCGCGGGCTGCCATCGGCAGAAATCATGGTGCTCGGCTTCGAAGGCTGGGTCATCGGCGCGGAGATCCCGCTTGCGCACAAGCTGCGGGTTTTCAGCATCCACTGTCCGGCCGGCGCGCACGGCTATGTGCGAACGCTGCACGAACTGCTCGATGCGATCACACCGGCAGCGGCCGGCGCGGACGTCATCCTGGGCGGCGACTTCAACGTGGCGGCCGGCTTCCGCGGCGCTCATGAACCCGTGCGCATGTCGCGCGCCGAGCGGGTAGTACTCGAGCGCATCACAGAGGAGCTGGATCTTGTGCCCTGCTGGCAGGCCATGCATCTGGGACGGCCGCTCGCGCAAACGCTACGTTGGACCGCGAACCGCGCGGCACCCTATCATTGCGATGGCATTTTCATTCCGCGCGCGTGGCTGCCGCGCCTGACGCGCTGTGAGATTCTGAGCGACGCGGATTGGGATCGGCTGAGCGATCACAATCCCGTCGTCGCAACGCTGACCGGGTTACTACCGCATGCAATCGAAAGCTGAGATAGGCGCCGTGCCGGTCGACACGAAAGTGTTTGTGGCGCGGCACTCGGTGGTGCATGACAAGTGATGTTCGAGTCGTGCTGCGCGCCGACGAAGGCTTCGCGGCAAAGCTGCGCGGCTTCGGGCCGGTTGGGATTATCGCGATCGTTGGCATTCTGCTCGGCAACGCTGTGTTTCTCGGCTTTAGCGCGCTGCTCGTATTGCTGTGGGCGTACGCAGCGCGTATCCCCTGGCACGCGCTCGGCTTTGGGCGCCCGCGCAGCTGGCTGTGGACGATCGCCGGCGGCATCGCGTTCGGATCATTACGGGCTCCAGGGCGTGCCGGGTGTGCAGCAGGCGCTCATCGTCGGTCTCGTCTATGGTGCGATCTACGCGCTCACGGGTCGGATCTGGCTGCTGCTGATCGCGCATGCAATGTTTGACGTGACCGCGGTCGCGCTGATCTACTGGAATCTCGAGTACGACGTCGCGCACCTGATTTTCCGTTAGCAGTCCACGGGAAGGGCGATAGTGTTCCAAAGGATCACATTTACGCTTCTGGCATTCACGGTCGCCTCGTCATGCGCGCGCGGCATCGCTCCGGTATCGCCGCAGCAGGCAGGTCGATTCCGCACACCGGACGGTGCACAACTCGCGTACCGAGTGCTCGGGACGCGCGGCGACACGCTGGTGTTTCTGCATGGTGGACCCGGCCAGAACTCGAACATCGGTCTCGACCTCGCAAAGCTGGCGGTTTCGCACGTGCTGATTCTCTACGATCAACGCGGCAGCGGCTTGTCCGACGCCGGGCCCGACACCGCCCTGTTGTCGGCGATGACGCACGTGGCCGATCTGGACGTGTTGCGCCGGCATTTCAGCCTGGAACGCATGACGCTGATCGGTCATTCATGGGGCGCGATGCTCGCGGCATTGTATATCGACGCGCACGCGCAGCGGGTCGAGCGCCTGCTGCTCATCGCGCCGGGACCGCCGACGCACGCGGTTTTCGTCGAACGATTCGCCGCCCTGGCGCGCCGTGACAGCGTTGGTCAATCGGAAGTCGCGCGACTGCGCGCATCGCTCGAGCGAGCACCGGACCCGGCCGCGATCTGTCGCCGCATAGTCGAGCTCAATGACCGGTTGTACTTCGCGGATTCGCGCAAGTTGTCGAGAAAGCAGGGAGATTATTGCGATGTTCCGGTGGGTGCGTTTCACAAGCAGGCGCTGACGGCGCGCCGCACGCTCGCCTCGCTGGGCGATTGGGATCTTCGTCCGCTCTTGTCTCGCATTGCCGTGCCTGCACTGATCGTCGAAGGAGCATTGACGCCGATTCCCATGATTGAGATCGAGACCTGGGCGCGCTCCATCCCGAACGCACGAGTGCTGCTGGTACCGGCGAGTGGCCATGCCTATCCGTTCCTGGAGCAGCCCGACGTCTTCTTTCCCGCCGTCGAGACGTTTCTGCAAGGACGGTGGCCTGAAGGCACGCAGTGAAGATGCGTGCGGCCAACGCGGCAGATGGCGCCGAGCTGCGGCGCCTGATGCGCGCGCTCTTCCCGGAGCACGACCATGACGAACTCGACGCCGAGCTCGACGTGTATATCACGGCAATTCCGCAGCAAGCGATCATCTTCGTGGCCGAACGCACGAACGGCACGCTCGGCGGCTTCGTCGAAATCGGCACGCGCAGCTACGCGGAAGACTGCGACTCCTCGCCGGTGCCGTACATCGAGGCGTGGTACGTGGATCCGGACCTGCGCAGGCAGGGCGTCGGCGGCAGGCTGTTTCGCGCTGCCGAAGACTGGGCGCGCGGTCAGGGCTTCACCGAAATCGCGAGCGATGCACAGCTCGGCAACGAGATCAGCATTACGGCGCACCGCGCGCTCGGCTATCAGGAAACCGAGCGCATTGTCTGCTTCCGCCGATCGCTGGAGTAAAGGAGCGGCATGAATTACGACGTCGTTACGATCATCGCGCTCGCCATCGCGGCCATGTTTGCGATACTCTACTTCACGGCGCGCGCCAACGTCGAATCGAAAGCGCGTCACCTGTACGAGCGCTGGCGCATCGACAACGAGTCGCTGATCCGGCAGGACGCGATCGACCGTAGCCGCTCCGTCACGATCGGCAAGGTGACCGAGCACATGGCACCGTGGCTGCCGCGCTTCCCGTACAATCCGAAGGATGCGCGTTTCATCGGCAGCCCGATCGATATGATCGTGTTCGACGGCTGCGACGATGAGGACATGCGCCGCATCATCTTCCTCGAGATCAAGACCAGCACGTCCGGCCTCACCACCAGGCAGCGGCAAATTCGTGACGCGGTGCTGGCGGGCAAGGTCGAATGGCGCGAGCTGCGCGTGCCGACCCACGCCAAAGTCAATCATGGCGATGCTTGATCGGAATGCCTGAATGATCGCAAACAAGATCGCAGCGTATTTGATCGTGCTTTCCGCGTGTGGTGGCGTCGCGAGCGACCGCAGCGGCGAGCCGTCAACGGATTCGGTTGCGGCTGCGCAGCCGCCGGCTGCGACCGTGCCGATCGGTGCCAAAGCATGCGATTTGTTGACCCTCGAGAATCTTGTGAGTGCGACGAAACACGAATTCAAAGCCGGTGTCGTCACGAACGACTACATGGGCGTCTCGCAATGTCGTTGGGACCGCAGCGATAAAGGCCAGGATGGCGTCATGGTTACTTTGCACGATCATGGCGAAATCTCGAACTATCGCGATGTTCCAGGCAGTGTGGCCGTCATTGAGCTCGGTGCTGCGGCGGTGTGGAACGCGCAGACCAGCCAGCTTGCCGTTGAGGTCGACAGCGCGGTCTTCAGCATCAGCTTTCTCTTCTCACCGGTGACGCGGCAATGGGCGGAGCAGCTCGCCCGAGCCGCGCTCGCCAGACTGGAGGCGCATGAGTGAAGCGAGACGAAATGTCTAGCGAATGGACGGTAATCGCGAGCTACGCGAGCACGACAGAGGCTGACATCTACCTTGGCATCCTGCACGACGCCAATATACCCGCGGTCGTGCGCGCAGACGTCGGCATTTTCGGCGCGGGTTTCAGCGGCGCCACCGCGCGCGGTGCGTCCATTGCGGTGCCCGAGCAGTACGTTGAGCACGCTCACGAGCTGATCGGTCATGTGATGCTCGATGATGAGGAGGACGGATTGCAGTGACCCGGGGCCTGCTTTCACTGTTCGCCCACTACCGAATTTGAAATCCAACCGCTCGCTGTGGCTATGCCTCAGCTTTCGGATTCAATGCCGATGCAGCATTTTGGCAAGCAATAATGCGCTATTTCGATAGTCAGTGGAATGGCAGATTCGGTCACGAACATGTTACAAGCGACCTCTCATAAACAGTGAAAGCAGGCCCCCCCCATGAAAACACTCTCATTCCTGATCGTCCTGGCGACGGCGTTGCCGGCCCAGGCCCAAAATGCGCAACTCTCTGCCCAAATAGACCAGCGCGCAGCCGCGATCAATGCGAAGGTGATCGCGTGGCGGCGCGACATCCACGAGCATCCCGAGCTCGGCAACCAGGAAGTCCGCACCGCGAAAATCGTCGCTGATCATCTGCGCGCGCTCGGAATGGAAGTGCGTACCGGTGTGGCGCACACCGGCGTCGTCGCTGTGCTGAAGGGTGGCAAACCCGGGCCAGTGGTCGCGCTGCGCGCCGACATGGACGCGCTGCCGGTCACCGAGCAAACCGGCTTGCCATTCGCATCCAAAGTGCGCTCGACTTACAACGGGCAGCCAGTGGGCGTCATGCACGCGTGCGGTCACGACACGCACGTCGCGATGTTGATGGGCGCGGCCGAAGTGCTCGCCGGGCTGCGCGAACAATTGCCGGGCAGCATCAAGTTCATCTTCCAGCCGGCCGAAGAAGGACTGGCGAACAACGAAACCGCCGGCGCCGAGCTGATGCTGAAAGAGGGCGCCTTCGCGAATCCGCGACCTGATGTTGCATTCAGCACGCACGTGATTGCGGGCATCCCGGCCGGCACCGTTCTCTATCGGCCGGGCGGTCAATGGGCGAGCGCCGACCAGATCCGCATCACGGTGCGAGGCAAGCAGACGCATGGCGCGAAGCCGTGGGAAGGCATCGATCCGATTGTCGCGGCGTCGCAGATCGTGTTGGCGCTGCAAACCATTGTCAGCCGGCAGCTCGACATCACGACCGCGCCTGCGATCGTCAGCATCGGCATGGTACAGGGCGGCGTGCGCAACAACATCATTCCGGATAGCGTGATGCTGATCGGCACGGTGCGCGCGCTCACGCCCGAGATGCGCACGCAGATCCATGATCGGGTGCGCAACACAGTCGAGCACATCGCCGCCGCGGCCGGCGCGCACGCAACGTTGGCGGTGCTCGAGGGGTATCCGGTTACCGTTAACGATCCGACGCTCACGCAATGGGCGGCGGCGACGCTCGAGCGGGTCGCCGGCAAGGGCAACGCGAACATCGGCAAACCACAACTGGGCGCCGAAGATTTCTCGTACTTCGCCAACCAGGTACCCGGTTTCTATTTCATACTGGGCGCCACGCCGGCCAACAGCGACATGGAAGCCGCGGCGTCGAATCATTCACCGCTCTTTTTCGTGGATGAAGCCGCGCTGCCGCTCGGCGTGAGAGCACTCAGTCATCTGGCCGTGGATTACCTTACGCGCCAGCGATAACGATTGCCATAGAATGAGCCGCGAAGAATTGATCAATACTGCAACGCACGCCGCAGGCATTGCGGCGAGCGCGCTGGGTGGCGCGCTGCTGATCGTGCTGGCCGCGGATGGCGGTGCGCGCCTGATCACCGGTGTGTCGGTCTTCGTCGCAACGCTGCTGGTCCTCTACAGCGCCTCCACGCTTTATCACGCAGCGCGCAATGAAACCGTGCGCGGTCGCCTAAAGGTCTTCGATCACGCTGCGATCTACCTATTGATTGCCGGCACGTACACGCCCTTCACGCTGTCCGGCCTGCGTGGCGCATGGGGATGGAGTTTGTTCGGAGTGATCTGGGGACTCGCGGCGGCGGGCGTCGTCTTCAAGCTGTTCTTGACCGGCCGCTACAGGCGGCTTTCCACCGCGATTTACATTGCAATGGGGTGGATCGTATTGATTGCGATAGTGCCACTGGTACGCGCACTCAATGCGACGACGCTCGCCTGGCTGGTGGCCGGCGGCGTCACCTACACCCTCGGCACGCTCTGCTACCTCTCACGCCGGCCCTACGCGCACGGCGTGTGGCATTTGTTCGTGCTCGGCGGCAGCATCTGCCACGCGATCGCGGTCGCGACTCTTTGACTCCGTGAGGCGGCTCATGACTGCGGTTCATGACTGCGGCTCGTAACTGCGGCTCGTAACCGCGGCCCGTTTCATCGATCCGCCTCTCTGCGCCGCCGCTCCGAGCCGATTCTCCGAGCCGATTCTCTGAACCGATTCTCGGCGTCAGACGAAGCGCCGAACTTCCTGCAACAGACGGCTTGGCGAGCACGGCTTCGCCAGAAAGCCGACGCAGCCGGCTGCGCGTGCCTTCTGGCCGATCGCCCCGTACGGAACGGCGGTCATCATCACGATCGGAATGCCGGCTGTCGCCGGGTCCTTGCGCACCGCGTTGGCAACGTCGACGCCGGTGCAATGCGGCAGCGAATGGTCGAGCACGATGAGGTCGGGACATTCCGAGCGCACCAGCTCGAGACCGGTCTCGCCATCCGCGGCCGTAACGACGCGATAGCCGTGCGATTGCAGGTAGGCGCTGTGAACCGCGCGCAGCTCGAGCTGATCCTCGACGAACAGGATGGTGGTCAATTTGACTGCTCCGCTGGTTGCTGGAGGAGGATCTGCATAGTACAGCGTCGCCCCGCGAGAAGGTTCCATCTAGACGCCGAGCCAGGGGCGGCCGCAGATTACGCGCCGGCCCACTTCAAGGAGATGTAGATGTTCCCGACCCGCGTCCGCGTTCTGACCCTCATCGCATTCGCGACCCTCACAGTTCCAGCCGCCGCACAAAGAAAACCGATCACGCACGAGGACCTCTGGCTGCTGCCGCGCGTCGGCGCGCCGGCCTTGAGTCCTGACGGCGCATGGGCGGTCTTCAGCGTGACCGAGCCATCCTACAAGTCGAACGAAACGGTCAACGATCTGTGGATTGTAGCGACCAATGGCAGCGCTCCCGCGCGCCGCCTCACCTCCACGCGCAGTGGTGAGAGCGGTGTAGCCTGGAGCCCCGACAGTCGGCGCATCGCCTTTTCCGCGCGTCGTGAGCATGACGACGTCGCTCAGATCTACATGCTCGACTTGAGCGGCGGCGACGCGACGCGTGTCACATCGCTGTCGACCGGCGCGCGCTCACCACGCTGGCGTCCCGACGGACGCGCGTTGCTGTTCACCAGCTCGGTGTATCCGAAAGAGCCCGCTACACGCAAAGCGAACGTTCGTGTTTACGACAGCTTTCCGATCCGCCGCTGGGATCGCTGGCTGGATGACAAGCAGGCGCATTTGTTCGTGCAGTCACTCGAGACCGGCGCGACGCCGCGCGATTTGCTGGCCGGCACTCGGCTGGTTGCTGCGCCGGGTTACAGCGGTGTGGCAGGCAACAGCGATGACGAGCTTCAGGCCGCGTGGTCGCCGGATGGCAGCAGCATCGTATTCGTAGCCGGTACAGGTCGGGACAGCATCGCGTTCGCGGCACCGGGCCTGCGCCTCTACCGCATCGATGTGAACGGCGGTGAGCCGCAGCCGATCACGCGCGCTGCCGACAGCTACTTCGATCCGCAGTTCAGTCCGGATGGCAAGCGGCTGTATGCACGCACCGAGGACAGTGGCTCACAATACAATCACGCGCGGCTCGTGATGATGGATTGGCCGACGGTCAGTGCGCCGACCGGATTGACCGATGCGTTCGACCGCAGCATCGACGACTACGAGTTTTCACCGGATGGCCGCACGATTTACATGCAAGTCGGAGATGCGGGACGTGTACGTATCTACGGCATGCCGGCAACCGGTGGTGCGGTGCGGCCGCTCGTGACCGAGGCAGCGGGTGTATTCGGCGGTGTCGAGGTCGGCGGCAAGTCGAACGCGCCAGTGATGGTGGCAAGCTGGCAGAGCGCAACCAAGCCGCCGGAAATCGTTCGTGTCGACGTCGCCAATGGCAGCACACGCGAGCTGACGAGCTTCACACGTGCGAAAATCGCCGAGCTGGATTTGCCGCCGCTGCGAGAGTTCTGGTTCACCAGCGAGAAGGGACGCCAGATCCATAACTTCGTTACGCTGCCTCCCAATTTCGATGAATCGAAAAAGTATCCGCTACTGGTCATCATGCATGGCGGCCCGCACAGCGCGCATACCGATTCATGGGGGCTGCGCTGGCACTATCACATGCTGGCCCGGCCGGGTTATGTCGTGCTGCTCACGAATTACACGGGGTCTACGGGTTTCTCGGAAGAGTTCGCACGCGCGATCGAGCGCGACCCGCTGGCCACGCCAGGCGCAGAAATCAACCAGGCCGCTGACGAAGCGATCAAGCGCTTGCCATTCATTGACGCAAGTCGCCAGGCCGCCGGCGGCGCCAGCTACGGCGGTCACCTTGCTTATTGGCTGCAAGCTACGACTACTCGCTACCGCGCGCTGATCGCGCATGCTGGGGCTATCAACATGGAAGCGCAGTGGGGCACGAGCGATGTGATCTACCATCGCGAAGTCTATTTCGGCGGTCCTGTCTGGGAGCAAGGGCCGGTCTGGCGCGAACAGAATCCGATCCGCTTCGCGGCGCGCTTCAAGACGCCGATGCTGCTGACCGTCGGCGAGAAGGACTATCGCGTGCCAATGAACAACACGCTCGAGGCGTGGGCGGTCATGCAACGTTTGCAGATCCCGAGCAGGTTGCTGGTGTTTCCAGACCAGAACCACTGGATCATGAGCGGCGAGGACAGCCGCTTCTTCTTCAACGAGGTTTATGCCTGGCTCGCGACCTATCTGGGCGGCGTCAATCCTGCATCAACCAGCACGAGTGACCAGTGACGGAGGGACGGAAATGAGTCGACTAAAAGCCATGCTGCGCGCGCATCCGGCGCCCGCCGGAGACAATGGCGACGCCGCGATCGAGTGTATCGAGGCGTGCTTCGACTGCGCCGAGGTCTGTTCGATCTGCGCGGATGCCTGCCTGGCGGAAGAAGAAATGAATCAGCTCGTGCACTGCATTCGGCTTAATCAGGATTGCGCCGACATTTGTCACGTCACCGGTACCCTGCTGGCTCGCACCGGACATCGTGACGCGAACACATTGCACCTTCAGCTACAGGCCTGCGCGCAGGCGTGCAAGTCGTGCGCGGACGAATGCGAAAAGCACGCGCGCGATTTGGAAATGCAGCATTGCAGGTTGTGCGCGGAAGCGTGCCGGCGTTGTGTCGAGGCCTGCGAAGGCATGATCGCCGAACTGGTGCCGTAGTATGCGTGAAAAAGCCACACTCGCGGGCGGCTGCTTCTGGTGCCTGGAAGCCGTTTACGATCAGCTGCGCGGTGTAGAGAATGTCGACTCCGGCTATGCCGGCGGGCGACGTCCGAATCCAACGTACGAGCAAGTATGCACCGGCACGACGGGCCACGCCGAAGTCGTGCAGGTTACCTACGATCCGCACCAGATCAGTTATCGCGATCTGCTCGACGTCTTCTTCACGATCCACGACCCGACCACGCTCAATCGGCAGGGCGGTGACGTCGGCACGCAGTACCGCTCGGCGATCTTCTACCACAATGAAGAGCAGAAGCGGGCAGCCGAGGAAAAGATCCGCGAGCTCGAAGCGGAGAAGACCTGGGACGATCCGATCGTCACGCAGGTTCAGCCGCTCGAGCAGTTCTATCCCGCCGAGGAGTATCATCGCGATTACTTCGAGCGCAATCCGACACAGGGTTATTGCAGCGCGGTCATCGCGCCGAAAGTCGCGAAGGCGCGCTCGAAGTTCATGCAGAAGCTGAGGGTGTGAGCCGCGCTTGATTTTCGGGATTTCTTCGGTAAATTGCCGGAGGAGTCGATATGTTCGTTTGCCTTTATGCCCCGGCCTGGCCGGACCTCGCTTCGTCGCCGCTGCCCGCAGAGCTGCTCGCGATTGTGCCGCGCATCACCATCGCAGCAGACGTAGTGTGGGCCGATGCGCACGGCCTGCCCGCGCACGAGGTGAGCCTCGAGCTTCTCGCGCGCGCCGATGCGAGTGGTGTGAGCGCGGTCCGCGCGGGTGTCGCGCGCATTCCTATTGTCGCAGAGCTCGCGGCTAAAACCGCACAACCGCAAACCGTCGTTGTGGTCGATGACGACGAGCGCGCTTTCATCGCTCCCATCCCTCTGGACGCTCTGATTGCCGATGCACGTCTCCGGAATCTTCTGCAAAGCGTCGGCGTTACCACGTGCAGCGAGCTGGCCGCGCTCGATCGTGAAGCAGTAGAAGTGCGCTTCGGCGCGGAAGCCGTCGCGCCTTGGCAATGGTCGCGTGCCGTCGATGAGCGGCGCGTGTTCAACAGAATCGCACCGGAGCGACTGCACGCATCGACTGAATTCATAGATTACGTGGTCACCGATCCGGAGCGGTTGATCTTCGTGGCAAACTCGATGTTCAGCGGCTTGTGTGATCGCTTGCGCGCGCGCGGCGAACACGCGCGTCGTGTGCTGCTGACATTGTCGCTCGGCAATCGCACGAGCTGGCAGCGCACGATTCGGCCAGCGCGACCGACCGCAAATCGCGGGGTGTGGCTGCGGCTCACGCGCGCGCTGCTCGAGCACCTGACCGTGCCCGACGCGGTGACCGGTATCGAGATCGAAGTGGTTGCCACCGAGCCGGCCGCCGCGGTTCAGGGCGATCTGTTCGACGCCGGTTTCGCCACTGCATCCGCGGTTGAAGACGCGGTCGCGAGGTTGGTGGAGCTTCAGGGAAACGTCGTCGTCAAGCCGGAGCGCAATCAGCATCCGCTCGTGGAGCAGCGAACGACCTGGGTGGCGGACGAAGCGTTATCCGCGACGGCCGACACGGTAACACCGGAGCTTCGGCTTCAGCTGCTGCCGGAGCCGCGCGAGGTGCTGGTCGAGACCGTGAACCGGCGCGATCACATCATTCCGATTCGCTTCCGCGATGGTAAATGGAAGCAGCTTGTTAGCGCAGCGGGACCCGATCGTATTTCAGGCGGAAAGTGGGATGTCGCGTACGCGCGTGAATACTTCCGTGGAGTAACGGTAGAGGGACAGCTGATTTGGCTATTCAGAGATGGCAGACAAGATCGCTGGTTCGTGCACGGCTACTGGGACTAACAGGGGAGCATGGGAGCATGGGAGCGTGGGAGCATGGGAGCGATTATTCGGTTTCGTGGGTTTTCGGGCCGCCTGGTTTGCCAAAATGCACCGTCTTGATGTTTACGAATTCGCGAATGCCAACCACGCCGAGCTCGCGGCCGTAGCCGGAGCGTTTCACGCCGCCGAACGGCATGCGTGGATCTGAGGCCACCATGCCGTTGATGAATACCAGGCCGGCCTCGATGTCGCGCACGAACTGCTGCTGCTCGGCAGGATCGTTTGTCCATGCTGCGCTCGCTAATCCGAAGCGTGTCGCATTCGCCAGCTCGATCGCTGCAGCCACTGATTCGACGCGGAAGATCGATGCGACCGGCCCGAACAATTCCTGGTCGTATGCGGGCGCGTGCTTCGGGATATTCGTGAGCACCGTAGGCTCGTAGTAGTAACCGGGCATGTCGATGCGCTGGCCACCGGTCAGGACGCGCGCGCCGGCGGCAACGGAATCCCGGACCTGGTCCGCCAGATCCGTCAAGATCTTCTCGGTTGCCAGCGGGCCGACATCGGTCGTCTCATCCATTGGATCGCCGACCAGCAGATCCTGCATGCCGTCCACCATGCGTCGCTCGAACTCTTCGGCAATCTGTTCGTGCACGATGAAGCGCTTGGCGGCGATGCATGACTCACCGTTATTGATGACGCGCGCCTTCACCGCGGTCTGCGTGGCGTTGTCCAGGTCGGCACTCGGCATCACGATGAATGGATCGCTGCCACCCAGCTCGAGCACGCTTTTCTTGATGCGCTGCCCGGCGCGACTGCCGACCGCGCTGCCCGCGCGCTCGCTGCCGGTGAGCGTGACCGCTGCAACCCGGTCGTCATCGATGATGCGTTCGACACGATCCGGTCCAATCAACAGCGTCTGAAACGCGCCGTCCGGGAAACCCGCGCGCAGCAAAATCGCCTCGATCGCCAATGCGCATTGCGGCACGTTCGACGCATGCTTGAGCAAGCCGACGTTGCCGGCCATCAGCGCCGGCGCCGCAAAGCGGAAAACCTGCCAGAATGGAAAATTCCAGGGCATGACCGCGAGCACCGCGCCGATCGGCTGGTATGCGACGAAGCTCTTCTGGGCGTCGGTGTCGACGTCTTCATCAGCGAGGAAGTGCGCCGCGTTTTCGGCGTAGTAGCGGCAGGCCCACGCACATTTCTCCGCTTCGGCAACCGCGGCGAGAATCGGCTTGCCCATCTCGAGCGTCATCAGCCGCGCGAGCGCGGCCTTCTCGGATTCGATAATCTCGGCGGCACGCAGCAGCCAGGTTGCACGCTCGTCGAATGAAGTTTTTCGATAGGATCGATACGTTTGAGCGGCGCGCTCAAGCTTGAGGTCCAGCTGCGCATCGCTAAGTTGCTCGTAGCTGCGTAGCACTTCGCCGGTGGCGGGGTTTACGCTTTTCATTCGTACACCTTAACGCGATGCACCAATGATGTTGGCTTTGGCTGCGCGCTTCTCGTCGTACATCGCGCCGTCGGCCAGCCGCAAAATCTCCGGCAACGACTGCGCGGACGCGAGTTCGGCGGTGCCGATGCTTGCGACGACCTGCAAGCTGAGCTCGCCCGCAATGTAGGGCTCGCGTCCCGCCTCCCGAATCCTGTCGACCAGCCGCTGCATGGTCATGGCATCGCAATCGGTGGCCAGCACCACGAACTCATCGCCGCCGAAGCGCGCGATCAGGTCCTGACCGCGTGTGCAACGCCGCAATCGGTTGGCGAACTCGACGAGCACGATGTCGCCAGCTTCGTGACCCCACGTATCGTTCACCTGCTTGAAGTTGTCGAGGTCAATGTAGAGCAGCGCGAAACGCCGATCTGCCGCAATCGGGCCACCTGCGGCCAGCAGCGCGGCCGCATCGCTCTCGAAGCCGCGCCGGTTCAGCAATCCGGTCAGCGGATCCTCCTGCGCGACCGCCTCCATGCGCAGCACGTGCTCTTTCTCCGCCGTGATGTCGATAAACGTTACGGCGACATCCTGTCCGAGCGGCACGGCGATGATGCGAAACCAGAAGGGCTCACCGCTGACGTTCGTCGCCAGCTCCAGCTCACCGCCTTCACCGGTTTCGACAACCCGGCGAAAGCAATCGAACAGCAGGCCAGTGTGCGGCAGCTGCACTTGCGTCAAGCGTGCGTCGATCAACCGAGCGAGCGGAAATGCGACGTATTTGGCGGCAGTAGCGTTGGCGAGGACACAAACAAAATCGCGGATCCGGCCGCGATCGCTTCGTATTGGCCGCAAACGCAAAATCCCATTCGGCGAACGATCGAGCACGTTGCGCACCATGTGCTCGCTGTCACGCAAAGCATTCTCGGCGCGCCGCTGCGCGGTGACATCGCGCGCGACTATGACAGTGCCGCGGACGCGGCCGGAACGCTCGGCGATTGCGGATGTTTCGAAGAACAGCACGCTGCCGGCCGCCGCTTCGACCTCGAACGTTTTCGGCTGTGGCTCGAGCAGCTCGCGCGGCAATCCCATAACCGGCACGACTTCGCCGAAGTTACGGCCGATCACGTCGGCTTCGAGAACGCCAAACATCTTCGACGCGCATCGGTTGATATCCGTTACCTGGCCTGCCGCATCCACGACCAATACCGCTTCACCAACCGAATCGAAGACTGCGCGCAACGCGAGGGGACTGAGCTGGAAGATGCGAAAGCGGAAGAAGCCCCAGCCGGCAATGAGCGCGGTCACGCCGAACGCCATCGGCGTTTGCTGAACGTCCGCCATGGTAGGGCTGTACACGTACGCCGCGTTCACGGTGGCCGGCACGAGTGCGGCAGCAAGCAGCACGGCCGCCTGCATTCGCTGGAGCGCGTCCGGCCGCAACACTTCGCGCACCAGCAGCAACACCGCCGTTGCCATGAGTGCATACGCGTACGGTGCGTAAACGTAGAGGAACCATGGTCCCCAGATCGGCCGTACGCGCGGGTCGAGCAGCTGAAGCGAGTGCTGCCACATCAAGCCGTGCCACGGATTGCTCCAAACCAGCAGTAGTGTCGTGAATGGAATGAGATAGGTCGCGGCAGTCGCGAGCTTGCGTGGCCGCTGGCCAATCGTGTATTGCAGCACGAAGAGAAAGAAACTCGGCGCGACCGCGACAATGCCGATGTACTTGACGCAACGGAAGAACAAAAAGGCCGCCGGCAATGATGCGGCCAGCACTTCGCCCGCCGCGGCGGCATACCAGACCGCAATGCCCGCGGTGGCCACCGCCATGTAGCGTGCGCCGGCCGGATAGTGGTTGCGGCCGATAAGCAGAGCGAGGGCGGCGAAAATGCCGGCGCCGCCGAGCAGCGCCAGCGCTACGATCACTGAGAGAGTCATGGGAGTGGCTCCTTCTGGCTCCCAATCTTACGTGCCAGCGGGGCAAATGGAACAGTGAGCTGGCTAGGCTCAGATGCAGGAGTTGCGGTGCATCACGACGAATTCCCAACTGCTGCCGCGTGCCCTCGCGCCGGTGTCGCGGTTGTCCGGGTCCCACCAGAACCCGTTCGCTCTCACGAGCAGCGCAGCTCCCAATACTCGTACGACTGCGAGGGCTGAATGCGCGAGTAGTCTAGCGAGTCGACAGACGAAATCGGCTTAAGGCCCGCCGTGTCGATGTCGGTCGGCGAATTGCACGCGAGCAGGAGCGGCAGCGCGACGGGCATGATTTTCATTCGGGTAAGCATGTCATTTCCCTGGCGAGCAACGCGTCAGCAGAACCGGATCGGACATAGCCGCGCCGGTGCATCGCGACTGTCCGTTCCCGGCATGGATTCGCCCGCTTGGGCGGGAATATTGCGGGACATGGCACAACGCACCACAATCCAGTACCGAGGAGACAGATGGGAGCGCAACCGATGGCTCGCGGCTGGACATATGCCGAATTCGCGCGCCTGCCAAGCGATGGGCAGCGACGCGAGATCATTGCGGGCGATCTGTACGTGACGCCCGCACCGCGTCCGTTACACCAGCGCGTGGTGGCGCGCCTTGTGATCCTGCTGGAGAACTTTGCCGCCACACACGGGCTCGGGTCGATCTATCCCGGGCCGATCGATGTTCTGTTCGCCGAGGGCGATTATCTGGAACCGGACCTCGTGTTCGTCAGGCGCGAGCGCCAGGGAATTGTCAGCGACAGGGGCATCGAAGGGCCGCCCGATCTGGTGGTAGAGATTGTGTCCGAAGCAACGGCCGGGCGCGACCGTGACATTAAGCGACGTCGCTACGCCCATTTCGGCGTCCCCGAATACTGGATCGTGGACCCCGATGCGCACACGGTGGAAGTTTACCGCTTCACACTGGATGCCGAGACTCCGGCGATTGTCAAGGATGTGCTGCGCTGGACGCCCATGCCGGCGGGACCAACGCTGGAATGCACAGTCAGAGAAATCACAGCACCGGACGCTTTTTAGACTTCGGCTGTGACCACGAACTCTTCGCCGAGCATGTCGATGATCTTGACGGCGACGGTAGTTTTCTTTCGGTCGGTCTTCAGCTGATAGCTTCCCGCAACGACATCATCCTTCCGTTCCGGAATATCCGATAGTGCGATATTAAAGACCTCGCCGTCGAATGCGTCATCGATCAGCACCGAGTCCACCATGCTGCGCCAGTCCGTGATCTTTGCGCGGAACAGCGGCACATCCATCTCGAGCCGCTCGACAATGGTGGGGCTGATGAAATCGCGGATTTCGACGTGGATCGTGTCCTTCTTGCGCTTGATGTCGACGCGGGCTTGCGCGGGCTCGTGCGCAAAGAATTTCCCGTACTTCGGATCCGTGCGCAGCTCGATCGTGTGAATGCGGTTCGCGCCGCCGTCCGCTTGGCGCCGGCGGTTCCATTCCTCCAGCCAGGTCCAGGTCGATATCCGAATACTCGTGAACGATTCGATTCCGCATGCCGTTGACGGCGCGCCACGGAATGCTCGGCGTGGCGGCCTTCGCTTCGTTCGAAGTACGACTGGCGGCCTCACCGAAAATCATCAGCGCATGCAAAACCGCGTAGTGGCGCAAATCATCCGACCTGAATTCTTGCCGCGTGAGTCCGCTCACGAACCGCGTCATGCGACGCGCTTCGAGCAGCATGTCAGTAAGATACCCGAGATCACGCTTTAGCATCGTAAAGCGGGCGGGCCTCGCGCAGAATCTCATTTCGCCGGATCAGGTTCTCAGAGCGCTCCACAGAAACGCGATCTACCAGATCGACGTCACAACCGAAGAGCGCTTTGAGCTCCTCCTCCATGTCGGCGAGGTCGAACAGGGTAGTACGGGCGCCGGCGCGGAAGCTCACGAGGACGTCTATATCGCTGTCTGGCCCCGCATCGCCGCGGGCCGCAGACCCGAACAGCCACATGCCCGATACCTTCCACTTCTCACAAAACGCGGCGAGCGCTTCCGGCCGTGGCGCACTCGTGCCCCGCTCGCCGGCGGCGAGCCCGAGCTTCCTCAGCGTTTCCTGAATGTCTGCGACGCCGATCGCGTCCGAGCTCGTGAAAATCATTTGATACCGCAACTGTTCTGAATTCAGCGACGCGAGTTTCTCCAAAGCCATGGCTTTGCTGCCCTAAGCGCCGTCCACCGGATGCTCGCGCTGCTGCGCGCTCTTGATCTCGACGATGAGGCAGCCGCCATCCTTGCGGCGAATCACGAAATCCGGCGAATAGCGATGGGTGCGCTCATCCGCTCCCTTGTATTCGACGAAGAAATCCGTCTTGCGCGGATCCGTCAGTGCCCCGGTGAAATAGATGTCCTCGACCTCATCGGGATGCTGCCCCAGCCGCTGGAGCATGCGCCGGAAGAAGTCCATCTCCGGATTCGAATCGAAATTGTACGGCGCATAGTGGTACCCGAAATCGCCGGGACTGTCACCGACCCGCATGAGGAACCGCTCGCGATCCCGAAGATAAGTAATCTCCGTGACATACGCCTCGCCATCGGCCAGCTGCCGGCGCTGCCAGCCGCCGCGCCGCGTATCGGTCTCATCGAGCCGGACCAGCGCAAGCGCTACTTCGACTTCTTCTTCGGTCCGCGCGTAGTCACCCAGATAAACCTCGATCTGGCCCGCAATCACCTCCAGCTCGATTAGCGGTACAGCCGCCTCGCCGTAAATCCGGCTCAGCTCATCGAACACCTCCCAAAACGACAGACGATAGACCGCGGCAAGGTGCTGCGCCGCGGAGCGGGTGTCGAGCGCGTCGTCGATTGCTTCGATCTCCAGCGCGTCGCCGGTCGCTCGAAGTATGTGCTTGCCGTGCGCATCGTCGAGCAGTGACAGTACGGAGCGCCTTCCGACGGCTGGCGCTGACACGATCGGCCGCTCCAGGCGAAGCGGTCCTCGTTCGCTCGCAGGCGCACGCAGCCACCGCTGCGTCTTCTTGCGCACGACCAGCGGCGGGATGCGTTCTTTACGCAAGACGAGCAGCTCCGTCTTGCGCTCGCGCGGCGCGCGCATTAGCTCGCTCAGATTCTCGCCGTACATGTCATGAGCTGCTTGTCGAGCACGCTCTCGTTGTTCTTCGTCAGATAAATCCGTGCGTTGCGGTCGTTGCCCGGCACTTGCCGCAGGCAGCGCGTCGCCGCCTGGAGCACGAAGTTGTTCGCGTTCGAGAGCTTGCGGATCAAAGCGCAGGCGAACAGACTCGGGCAGGTCCAGCCCTCGGTGCCTTTGTTGACGAGAAGGATCACCCGATGCGGCGCGGCCGGCTCGTTCAGCCGGTTGAATGCGTCGATTTTCTCTTTTGAAGATTCCGACGTGTTGCGCAACACAATCGTTGTTGGCAGACCGAGTGCTGCGAGTGCGACCTCGACTTCGACGCGCAGCTCGCGCAGATCGTCATTTTGCGGGAAATAGAGCGCGAGCTTGGACGGCGCTCCGCTCGGCAGCCCCACGTCGCCGTAATCCGTGAAGAAGTCGGTAATCACGTCGCGCACGAGTGAGCCGACGTTGTCATCGTCGATTTCGTACGACATGATATTGTCCTGCACGTCCTTCAGAATGCCGTCGCGGATGCCTTGCGACAGCCCATACCAGACCACCACATCCTTAAGCGGCTGCTTCTCAAAGTAGGGAGTACCGGTCGTGTTGACCACGCAAATGACGTTGGTCTGCTGCGCGAGGTAATCCACGGTACGGCGGACCTTCTTGATGCCGGACGGCCGAAAGACCTGCGCACCCGTCACGGGATCGCGCTGCCACCGGCCGAGCAGGTTTCTGCTCGAACGGCATTGCGGCCAACTCACGCAGCGCCTCGATGATCGTCTTGCCGGGCGCGAAGACCAGTGCGTTCTGGACGAAATCGCCATCCGGATATTCCTGCGCCAGCGCGAACTCGGTTGCTATAATCGCGCCGATCAGGACGGTTTTGCCGGCGCCCATCGCGAGCGCGAGGATATAACTAGCATATTCCAGATCGAGCGTTTCACGCAGCGCTTCGAGGTGATGGCGGAGTACCAGTTCATCGTCTGCGCGCAGTGTTTCGAGCCATGCATCGACACCCATTTCGAGAGCGTGCTCGCGCAGCTCGTGATTCATTACGCCCAGCGCGGTGAGCAGCTCGGTCGACGTCGGATACAGCTCGTGATACAGATCCATAATCCGCGGCGTGTTTTCGACGACTCGCAGATACCAGTACGTCTCGAGCGCACGCAGCTGCGCCGCGCGCAAGTAGCGCAGGCTGCCATCCGGATCCGCCTGGTATTCCAGAATCTCCGCAATGACGGGATACTCATTATGGCTGTAGCCGCCCGTCCGCCAATCGGCTGCGCGCTGGGCTATGCGCTCGTAAAGATGGTCCACGAAAATACTTCGGTTGGAGGAAAATCAGCCGCCAGTGCAAGACCTGCTCACCGGTCGAACTTACTAATCATCGATTGCCCGGAACAGTCTGGAGCTCAATTCACGCAATCGGACAGCTTTATGGCAACCGGACGTAGGTAACGCTGACGCCGAGCTGATAGCCAGTTCCACTGCGGAAGATTTTCTGAAAACCGAGATACACGTCGAGCCCGCGGTGCCCGAGCTGCTGCGCGCCGATGCCGAGGCCCATGAGATAGCTGGCACGCGTCGGCGCTCTTTCCGACGAGCAACCGAGCTCCCAGACAACGCCAGGCGTCACGAACGCGGCGAGGCGGACGTGCTGAAGCATGGCGAGAGAAAGTGGCGCGCCGACATCGATCGTGCACGCATTCACGTCGGGCATAACGCGAGGTGCGTAGCCGAAGCCTACCTCGGTACCGAGTGTGGTGTTTGCGCTGTAGTCGCCGAAGATCGCGGCCACGGTGGGCCCGCCGGTGATGACGTTGAAGCGCGCGCGCGCGCCGAAGAGCGAGTGACCGCCGCAGTCCGGACCGATGAGCGTGCAATCCCGCTTCTGGTAACCTGCGGTGACGCCGAAGACCGAGCCGCCGCGCCACTGGAGGTCAATGCCGCCCGCGACGGCTTCGAGGTCGTCACCGCCGCGGCGTCCCCGGTGGCCGGCTTGTACGCGGATGCCCCAGTAGTTGTGGTTACGGCTCGCCGGCATCGGCAGCGCAATCGGCGGCAACGCGCCGACGGGCGTCGCCTCGAGCCGCAGGATCTCGATCTCATCATCTGACGTCTGCGCGACGGCAGGCGCTGCCGCGAACAGCGCGCCCGCCAGCGCGAGCATCCCGGTGCAGGCATGTCCGTGCATCAACGCGGCTCCAGCCAGCGCGCGTAGGCCAGGCCTCCGGCACCGCGGCTCGTGAAGTGAAAGACGCGCAGCAGTACGCCGCTGCCTTTCATGATGTCCAGGCGCATGAAGCCGGTGCGGTGCTGACTCACGTGCTCGCTTTCCCGCAGGTGCACCGCGCATGAGACCTTCGAGTCCGAGCCGGCGCCGCTTACGAGCAGATAGTCTACGCTTCGGCCCCCACGCAACACCTGGAGATTGTGCTCATGCCCGGCGGCGTACGCGAGCGGAGGCTGCTCAATGAAGGCGCTCTCCAGCGAATCACGCAGCGTTCGATTCAGACTCGAGATGATATCCTGGCTGCGGCGGCCGAAACGGCGGAACGGGCCGGACACGCCGCAATAGCCGCCGTGCTCGCCGCCGGTCATCAACGGATGATGTCCTGCCACGATGACGACGCGATTGTCTCCCGGCGGCCGAATCTGCTCGCGCAGCCTGGCCGTCACCGCTGCGACCTCGGTTGGACACCGCGACTGCGCGTCGCGAACAATGTAATCCTGTAGCCACCACTGCGTGTCGAGCGCGACGAGCCGCAGCCGTCCGGCATCGAATGAGACCGGGCCCGGACAGCCGTTCCCGGGCAGCATCCGTATCTCACGGCCTCCAGCCAGTTCCGTGATCATCCGCTCCTGGAGACGAATCGAGTAGAGGCCGAATGGTGTCTCGCCCGCCCAGTCCTGGTTGCCAGGCACGAAGATGCCGCGCGCACCGCGTGGCACGGCGTTGACCTGTGCTGCGAGCCGGCGCCGCGCATCCGCCCACTCCGCGCGGCCCTCTTCCGGGACGCCTTCCGGGTAGACATTGTCGCCGAGGAACACCACAACGGTCCGCTCCGGCGCCTCTGCGGCCTGCCTGGCCATTGAATCGAGCGGCGCACCGGTCTCGCGAGGATCCGGCTCGCCCGCGTCTCCAATCAGAAATAAGGTTGTCTCGATGTCGGCAGGTGCGGGCGCCGCGAGCGGAATCTCCATCCGGCAGCCGGCCAGTAGCGCCAGCGTTCCCACAACGCCTGCGCCACAGTAGCCGCGCCGCAATATCCGTCGTTTGTTTGCTCGCGCGTCCATCGATCTTTCGGTTCCCTCCGCAACGCGTTTCGTCGGGTGGACCTCGCGACGCATGCTCCACGCCAGTCACTACGTGGCACGGCGCGGTTGATGCACACGACCACATCACGCGCAGCACCATCTCGAGAAATCGGATTCGATCAAATGCCGGGTATCGCGCTCGAGCTTGTGCTCCTTATGGCGCTGATTGTGGCGAACGGTCTGCTCGCGATGTCGGAGATCGCGATCGTTTCAGTGCGCAAGGCACGCCTCCGGCACAGTGCAGACGAGGGAGACCCGCGCGCCGCGGCCGCACTCGAGCTGGCAAACCATCCAAACCGTTTCCTTTCCACCGTCCAGGTCGGCATTACGCTGGTGGGCATCCTGGCGGGCGCGCTGGGCGGTGCCCGAATCGCAGGCGGCATCTCAGCGCTTTTGGAATCGGCTGGTGTCGCGCAAGCATACGGTGATGCGATCGCCTTCGGTGCAGTAGTTGTAGGAATCACGTTTCTCAACGTCGTGCTGGGGGAGCTCGTTCCAAAGAGAATTGCGCTGGCAAACGCGGAAGCCATTTCCGCACGGGTTGCCGGCCCCATGACGTTGTTCGCACGCATTGGCGCGCCGGTTGTCTCCCTGCTTACTGGCGCGACCGATTTCGTGCTACGCCTCGCCGGCAGGACCACCAAACCGGAACCGGGAATCAGAGAAGAGGAGCTGATCGCAATCCTCGGCCACGCCGCCGAGAAAGGCGTAATCGAAGCGCGCGAACAGCAGATTATTGAACGCCTGTTTCGGCTCAGCGACCACACGGTGGCGGAGATCATGACGCCGCGCGCGCGTGTCGTCTACCTGGATCTCGAAGAAGAATTCGACGTCGCGCTCCAGCGCATTCGTGCGAATGAGCACCCGCGCTATCCCGTTTGCCGCGCCGGACTCGATAACACGATCGGCTTTGTTACCGTGCACGAACTCTTCCTGGCCAGGCTGGACGCCGTGCCGCCGCTGGACGTTGGAATGGTGCGCGATCCGCACTGGGTGGAGCCGGAATTCCCCGCGCTCAGACTGCTCCACGTATTTCAGGCTTCAGGCGTGCACATGGCCATCGTTCGCGATGCTGCTCGGCGCGTGCAAGGGATCGTGACCGTG
>JBQTID010000262.1:0-11549 GCA_052389275.1 Gemmatimonadota bacterium
ACCCGAGTCGCGGCGGCTAGCCTTGCTGCCGGGGATTTCATCACGGCTGTGATCCTGAATATCGACATTGACGAGTTTGAGCTCATCAACGACCTGATCGATGGCACCGCCGAAACCGCCTCGAGCACGACCGGGAAGCTGCGCTTTAAACCCGGAACGACAGACAGCACGTTCTACTTAGCGCTACCGTTCAAGAGTTGACGCTATCTGATCGGGCCGCCAGACTCCTGGCGGCCCGATTTCTCCTCTCCAGGAATAACCTTCGATAATGCCGCATAAACTTGCACGGTGGTCGCTGCACGCGACCGCCGTTTTGCCGTTGGCGGTACTCCCTGGGTTTTATTTTCCATACGTCACGCCCCGGGCTGTCGGCTTCCGGTTGCTCACGACCGCGGCTGCAATCTGCTTTCTGTGGTGGCTGGCGCGCAGCAAGCTAAAGCTCGTGAATGTGCGCGATCCGGTACTGATCGGCCTCACGGCGTTTGTGCTGGTGGCGATCCTTTCATCCTTCTTCGGGGTCGCACCCTGGCGCAGTCTGTTCGGCGACTTTGAGCGGATGTGGGGCGCGGCAGCCTGGCTTCACCTCCTGCTCTATTACGTGCTCCTGCGCACATTTTTCGAGGAGCAGGATTGGCGCGTGTTTTTCCGCGTCCTGCTTATCGCGGGCGGCGCGGCGAACGTTTCCGCGGTGCTGGAGTGGGCGTTGACAGGCAATCCGCGCCCGTCAGGAACACTCGGCAATCCGGGCTATCTCGCAGCTTTCGACCTCGTCCTGATTGCCATTGCTATCCACGTCTGGCTGTATGCCGGTCGGAATCTGCTCGATCGGTACTCGGCGCTTTGGGCGTTCACGACCGGTTTGACCGGCTTCTATTTCGCACAAACGCGCGGTGCGCTCGTCGGTGTTCTGTGCGCAGCCGCCTGGGCGCTGACCTTCGGGCTCCGAAAGAAATCCCGCATCGTGGTCGCAGCGCGAGTTGCCCTGCTTCTGTCGGTTGCGGTCGTGCTGCTCGCCTCCCAAACGTCGCTGGTCGAACACCTGCCTGTACCCATTCGCCGGCTTGCGGCGACCACTTTCGATCAAAGCGAAAGCGTTCGCCTGATCGGCTGGCGCGTTGCCCTCAATGCGGCTGCGGATCGCCCCATGCTCGGCTGGGGAATAGAAAACGCGAACATAGCGTTTAACCGGCATTTCGACCCGAGTTACTATCTGGCTGCCGGCTCAGGCTCGCGGCTCGATCGCTTTCACAACGTTGCGCTGGAAGTCCTCACCACAACCGGTCTGCTCGGCGCGCTGGCGTTTCTCGGAATGTGGCTCGGATTCTTTTACCGTTTGAGGCGTGCGCGTGACGCATCGAGGATCGATGAACGCGAGTACGCATTGTTCACCGCGTGCTTTATCGCGTATGCCGTTTATCTGCTCTTCTGGTTCGAAGACCTGGCGTCCTTCGCGGCGCTGCTTGCGCTGGCGGCGTACGTAAGCCACCGCTCTGACGTTCGGCCTTTGTTCGAGGCCCAGCCAGGAGTAAGTGGCGGCAGGACCATTAGCACCGCCGGCATCGCTGTGTTCGCGTCGTATGCGATTGTGCACTGTGTGCTGCCGCTCCGTGCGGCATATTTCCTGGAGAGGGCCGACGCTGCGACCTCCGGCAGCGTCGAGCGCCGCATTGCCGACTTCAACAAGGCGCTATCGCCCGCGGTTCCCCAGCAGATGCACACGTTGATGCGATACGCGCAATTCATCCGCACGACAGCGACAGCACCCGAGAACGCGCGGATGAATCGATATCAGCAGCAGGTGCTGGCGTTGGCGATCGCGCAGTTGCGCTTGGAAATCGACGCAGCGCGGCGGCGAGATCCGCTCAACGAGGTATGGCCGCTTTTGCAAGGCCAGCTGGCCACAACCGCGTTCGCGGTCTGGCGCAGCTCCCATGCCTACCGCGAAGCGCTCGAGGAATTTCTGGCTGCCGTGGAGCTGAGTCCGAGACGGGTGCGCCATCGCTACACCGTCGCGCGCACCTACCTCCTGATCGGTGACACGACCCACGCTATCGCACAACTCGATACCGCGATTCGTATTTTTCCGCGCCTGGGCGAAAGCTATGCGGAACTTTCCGCTTTGTACGCGCGGCACGGCGATGCGCGGCTGGCCGCGGCGTATGCGCATGAGGCGCTCGCGCGAAGGTTTAGACCCTCGGTCGAGGAGATCGTGCGAATCAACGCGGCTCTCACGGCGGAGCGCGAGTATGCGCGCGCGGTGCGCCTGAACGAGCGGTCCTTTGCCGCGGCATACGGCGAGCGCTGGCATTCGCCTGCGGGTCAGCGCGTGAATGCAGAAGACCGCGACTTGCTGATTCGACACGTCTTGCTGAACGTAGAGGCCGGAAATCTCGCAAAAGCAGAACGCCTCGCCAGCGTATTTGCAGCCCGCGATACCAGTGACGCTCTCCTGTCGGAGCTCGCGGAAGACATTCGCGCAGGCAATATCCAGCTGTGGCTCACCGGCCAGAAGACCGGACAATCGAGGTAGCATTCATTGTACGCGCCACTTTCGGACGTAGTGACGTGCCCGCGTTGCGGGCCCTCGTATGGGTTGATCCTGCTGGCGGACCAGGTCGAGAACCGCCGTGTGCTGGAAGGGTCGCTGGGCTGTGCGAACTGTCGAGAACGGTATCCGGTTCGGGCCGGTTTTTGTGATTTGCGCTACGGCTTTCGGCCGGAGACGGAGGCGGAGGCGGAGCCGGAGACGGCGACGGATGTAACGCGGCTGGCGGCGTTGCTTGGGCTGACCGAAGGACCAGCGCTAGTGCTGATCGCCGGCGCCGGCGCGGCGAACGCGGCAGCGCTTGCGGATCTGATCGAAGGCATCGAAGCGGTTGCGGCATGGGCGCCGCTGGCAGCCGAACAGGAGCGGGCCGGCGTGAGCCGCTTTGCAACCAGCGGCGTGCTGCCGTTCCGCAGTGGCAGCATGCGCGCGATTGCGCTGACTGACGACGCGGCAGCGGATCTGATCGAGGAAGCGGCGAGGGTGGCGGCACCGCGCGCGCGCGTCGTCGTATGCAGCAACGCGGAAACCGGCACGACCATAAAGCAGCGGCTCGAGCGCAGTGGTCTGCACGTGCTTGCACAGGATGAGCGCACGACGGTGGCCGAGCGGACGCGGTTTTGATTGCGATTGGCCGCTGCCAGTTCTATTGTTGGAGCTCATGAGCCTCTGGAAGAAGATCTTCAACAGCGGTGAGCAGGAGAGAGTCGATTATTACCGGGAGGGCCTGGAGCTGCTGAAGGTCGGCAAGTTCCACGAGGCCCTCACATCATTTCGACTCGCGCAGCGCGAAAATCCGCGCGACACGGCGATACTTCAGCAGCTGGCGATCACGTACACGCGCATTGGCATGACGGATGAGGCGTTGCGTACGTATCGCGCGGTGCTCGATCGCAATCCAGACGAGGCGGGCGCGCATTACGGGCTCGCATTTTTGCTGTTGAAGGATGGTCGCAGCGATGCTGCCGCCGAGCACTTGCGCACTTTTCTCAACAATCCGCCCTCGGGCGCGGAAGCTCAACGTCACATCGAGCATGCACGGGAGACGCTCGCGACCATTGCGGGACAAGCCGCCGCGGGTGATGCGCGCTAATGGCGGATTCGCAAGTCAGTCTGGAGTGGACAGGCGAGGGGCTGCGGTTTCAGGCGGCGCACCCAGCCCACAACCTATTCAGGGCCGATGGCGACGGTGTCACCGCGCATTCACCGGTCCAGCTGTTGCTGCTCTCCCTGGCCAGCTGCACGGCAGCGGATGTCATCGACATCGCCAGGAAGATGCGGGTCGCGATAACCAGTCTCGAGGTACAAATCGAGGGCGACCGCAATGCAGAGCCGCCGCGTTTTTTCAAAGCAGTGCGGCTGCGCTACATCGCGCGCGGCGTAGCCACCAGTGACAAGCCGAAGATCGAGCGCGCAATCCAGCTCTCGCACGAAACGTACTGTAGCGTGCTTCACTCGCTCCGCAAAGACATCGAATTCAGCAGTGAGCTCGTGCTCGGCTGAGCTCAATTCCTTTCTGGAGAGATTGTATGTCCGCAACCCGGACCTACGAGGCCAACCCCGTTAAATTGCCGCCCGGCACACTCGTCGATCTTTTCTTCGGCGCGGTCGAACGCCACAACCTCGAAAAGGCTCAGCTCTACCGTACTGCGGACGGCTGGCGCGCAATCTCGCATCAGCAGCTGCTCGCCGATGTGAACGCTCTCGGAGATGGATTGCTGGCACTCGGCATCGAGCCGGGTGATCGCGTTGGATTGCTCTCCGAGAACCGGCCGGAGTGGGCGCTCGCCGATTATGCGATGTTGTGCACCGGGGTGCTGAACGTGCCGCTCTATCCGACGCTGCCGGCGAATCAAATGGCGTTCATCATGGCGGACGCGGGTGTACGTGCGGTTTTCGTATCGAACCAGGAACAGCTCGAGAAAATCCGCGAGTGCCGCAGGACCGTTTCGACGGTGCAGCACGTAATCGTGTTCGATGATATCCCGACCGGCGCAGCGGGTGAGCTATCCCTGTCGCACGTCCTGGATCTCGGCCGCGGCGGCGCCGCACGCACGGCCGCGCCGCGGTTCCGTGAGCGCGCGAAGTCGGCGCGTCCGGATGACGTCGCGACCATCATCTACACCTCCGGCACCACCGGCCAGCCGAAGGGCGTGATGCTCACGCACAACAACATCTACTCCAACGTGCTGGCGCAGAGCTGGATGAAGGCGCCAACCGGTGAGCCGTTCGTGGCGGTGAGCTTCCTGCCGCTCTCGCACGTTTTTCAGCGTATGGTCGACTACTGCCTTTTTCATCTGGGCTGTACGATTGCATACAGTACGATCGAGAACGCGGTCGCTTCGCTGGGCGAAGTAAAGCCGACCATAGCAGTCGCTGTACCACGCGTGTACGAGAAGTTGTACGCCGCGATTATGAGCGCGACCGGCGTCAAGAAGAAGCTCGTGCTTTGGGCGCGGCAGGTTGCGCTCGACTGGGCCGACGCGGTGCTGAGCGATCGCCGGCCGGGCGCGCATTTGCGCTTCAAGCACGCGATTGCGGACAAGCTCGTATTCAGCAAAGTGCGAGCGAAGATCGGTGGCCGACTGAGATTTTTCGTATCGGGTGGCGCTCCGTTGCCGGTCCAGATCGCAAAATTCCTGTACGGCGCGGGTATCCTGGTGCTTGAAGGCTACGGCCTGACGGAAACCTCGCCGGTCATCGCGGTGAATACGACCGAAGCGATGCGACTCGGCACGGTTGGCCAGCCGATTGCGAACACCGAGATCGCGATTGCGGAAGATGGGGAAATTCTGGCGCGCGGGCCGCAGATCATGAAGGGCTACTACAAGAATCCGGAAGCGACGCGCGAGATCATCGATGCCGACGGCTGGTTTCACACAGGCGACATCGGACAGATTGACGCGGACGGCTTTCTGACGATCACGGACCGGAAGAAGGACCTGATCGTCACGGCTGGGGGCAAGAACATCGCGCCTGCGCCGATTCAGAACAGCGCCAAGCTGAGCAGATTCGTGACTGACGCGCTCATGATCGGCGACAAACGTCCCTACCCGGTCCTGCTGGTCGTGCCCGACTTCGACGTGCTCAATGCGTGGGCGGCACAGGAGAACATCGATACCAGCGAGCGCAATCGGCTCGTGCAGAACGCCAGGGTGCACGCGAAAATCGAAGACGAAGTGATGAAACGGCTGGCCGGGCTGGCACGCTACGAGATGCCGAAGAAGCTACTGGTGCTGCCGCGCGAATTCGAGATCGCGCGCGGCGAGATTACGCCCAAGCTGAGCGTGCGCAGGCACGTCGTCGAAAAGAGCTTTCAGGAGAACATCGACGCGCTGTACGCAGAGGCATCGCACGAAAAGGCGGAGGCAAGTTGACGGACGTGCGTGTGCTGCTCACGACGGTGCCGTCCGCCGAGGTTGCGGAAACGCTGGTGGCCACGCTGGTGGCCGAACAATTGATCGCGTGTGGGACTATTACGATGCCGGTCACTTCGATCTATCGCTGGGAGGGAGAAACTCAGCGGGCGGGCGAGGTACTCGTTATCATGAAGACCACGGAGGCAGCGGTGGCGGATCTCACAAAGCGAGTATCCGGGCTGCACCCCTATGAGGTACCCGAACTTCTGTCATTGCCCGTGATCACCGGTCACGCCGGCTATCTGGATTGGGTGCGCGAATCTGTAGCAGCAAGGAACGACTCGAGAGTATGACGAGCAGAAAGCCGAGATCGAGGAAGAAGGCGGCCGTCGCGCCGGCTGCGGTGCTTCCGGAGGCAGAGCCGGAGACGGAGACGCAGGCGGGGACGGAGACAGCGACCGAAACCGAGACGGAGACCGTCGCGCCGGATCGCCGCTTTCATGAAGCGCGCGTGCGCGAGAGCGAAGGCGACAGCGCGGGCGCGATCGAGCTCTACCGGCAGCTGCTGCTCGCTGATCCATCCGACATTCGCGTGCGCAACAACTTGGGCTGTCTGTACGAAAAGCGTGGCAATACGCTGCTCGCGCTGGAACAGTACGAAGCGGCGCGCGCCGTCGATGCCGACAATGTAGCAGTGCTGCTGAACATCGGCGGCGCGCTCGCCTCGCTCAGCAGGTTCGATCAGGCGGAGCGCGAGCTGCGGCGTGCGCAGAAGCTCGACCCTTCGCGCTCGGACGTGTATACGCAGCTGGGCATCATGTATTTCAAGCGCGGCTTGTACGCGCATGCGGAAGCCGAGCTGAAACGGGCTACCGAGCTGGATGCCGAAAATGCAAACGCCTACTTCTATCGCGGCGAAGCTTTGAATCAGCTGGCGCGCGTGGACGAGGCGCTCGAGGCGCTGGAGAAGGCCGTGCAGCTGCAACCCGGAAACTTACGGGCGTACTACATCATGGGTGTCCTGTTCGACAGGAAGGGCATGCCGCAGCAGGCGATCGTTATGTATAAAAAGGCGCGCGCATGATCGACGTCGTGCTCGCCGATATTGCGAGCATCCACGCCAGCGCGATCATGCATCCGGTATCGGCCGAATGGGATTCGGTTACGCCGGCCATGAGGAGACTGGAGCTGGCCGCGGGTCCAACGGTCGCGGAGCAATGCGCGCGCATAGGTGAGCTGCCGATCGGCAGCGCGGTGATCACGTCGGCGGGCGATGCGAACGCGGATTTCCTGGTCCATGTGATCGTGCGGACCGTGCTCGAGCCGGTGAGCGAGTCAGTGGTGCAACGCGGATTGCAGAACGGACTGAGACGTTGTGCGGAGTGGGGTGTAGAAACGCTGGCGCTGCCGGCGATTGGCACCGGCGCGGGTAATCTCGACGCCGAGGACGTCGCCCAACTGATGATACCGATTCTGCTGGACCATATGGCCGAAGCGCGCTTTCCCGCGCGCGCAGTACTGGTCGCGGATTCGGCATACGAGCAGGCGGCGTTCGAGCAGTTGCTGAGGTACCACGACCTGCCCTTTATATCGGAAGACCGTCAGTAGATCTCATGAAATATTTTTCACGACGTGCGTTGGCCGTCGCGATCCTCCTGCTCTGGGCGGGCGTGGTTGGACTGCACATCAGGCGCGAATACTTCAAGCCGGTCGCGCTGCGCGTGGAAGAAGGCGCGCGCTCGCTCGCGCCTGGCTCGTATTTCTACGTGGTCAGGATGGGAGGCCAGGCGATCGGTTTCGCGCGTTCGCGGCTCGACACGCTGCCGACCGGTTTCGTGTTCGATGACAACATGATGCTGGACGTGCCGGCGCTCGACACAGTGCACCGCGCCATTGCACAGACGCGTATCGAATTCGGCAAGGCGCTGGATCTCAAGAACTTTACGTTCAGCCTGGCATCCGAGATCGGACGCTTCAACGTAAAAGGGACCATGCGTCCCGACTCTCAGCTCGACCTCGAGCTGAATGCGGGCGGACGCGTTCAGAAGACAACGTATCCGGCGTCCAGGCTGTTGATGCTGGACGCGGCGGTGCCGATGCGGGTTGCGGCGAGTGGCAATCTGGTAGTCGGTCGCAGCTACAGCGCGCGAGTCTTCGATCCATCCACGATGTCTGATCGCGAGAGCCGGCTTCATATCACCGCGCGCGACACCTTTATCGTACCTGACAGCGCAAAATGGAACGGGACGCAGTTCGTCGTCACCAGCTACGACACGATTCCGGTGTGGCGCATCGAGCAGGAGTTCGGCACCATCAAGGTCGGCAACTGGGTGGATGAAGACGGGCACCTGGTCAGGGCTGAAAGTCCGCTCGGCTTCACGATCGAGCGCACCGCGTATGAGCTGGCCGACCAGGAATGGAAGCAGGCGAGCCGCAACCAGGAAGCGCGATCGGGCTACGGCAGCGTTATCGAGCGCACCGCAATCGCCAGCAACGTAGACCTGTCGGATATTGCTGCGCGCGACCAGGTACGCGTGCGGTTGAAGGGTGTCGAGCTGAGCGGCTTCGATCTCACTGGCGGCCGACAAACATTACGCGGCGACACCTTGACGATCGAACGCGAGAGCGGTTCGAAACTGAGCGCGTGCTATCAGCTGCCGTACAGCGGGCATGATTCCGTGTTGCTGGCGGAGCTGCGCGCGGAGCCGCTCATCCAGTCGAACGATCCCGTCATCATCCGCACCGCCGAGCGCATTACGCGACGCACACGGGATCCGGCGGAAGCGGCGCGCAGGCTGAACGAGTGGGTGTATCGTGAGCTGCGCAAAGACATCACGCTGAGCGTGCCGAGCGCGCTACAAGTGCTGGAAGCGCGGCGGGGCGACTGTAACGAGCACACGGTTTTATATGTGGCGTTGGCACGCGCAATCGGTTTGCCGGCGCGCACGGCGGTAGGCGTTGTGCACGTGCGTGGCCGCTTCTACTACCACGCGTGGCCGGAAGTCTTCATCAATAATGGCTGGGTGGCCGTTGATCCGACACTCGGCCAATATCCCGCGGATGCATCGCACATTCGTTTCCTGGTCGGCGGACTCGCACGGCAGGTCGAGCTGATTCGGTTGATCGGGCGACTGGAGCTGGAGATCATATGATTCGGTTGGAGGGCGTGACCAAGCGTTACGGCCGTTTTACAGCGGTGCATCCGCTCGACTTGCACGTAAAGCGGGGTGAGCTGTTCGGTTTTCTCGGACCGAACGGTGCGGGCAAAACGACGACCATCCGCATGGTTTCAGGCGTGCTGCGACCGACCGGCGGGCGCGTATTCATTGGCGGTCACGATGTAGCAGAGCAGCCGATGCTCGCGAAGCAACACATTGGATACATACCCGACCGCCCATCGGTTTACGAAAAGCTGACCGGCTCGGAATTCCTGCGTTTTGTGAGCGGACTGTGGGGTCGTGACGGTGTCGAGGCGGAAAAGCGCGCAGATGATCTGCTCGAGCTCTTCGAGCTGAGTGCGTGGAAGAACACATTGGTCGAGAGCTACAGCCACGGCATGCGGCAGAAGCTGCTGATCAGCTCGGCGCTCGTGCACGGTCCCGATCTGATAGTCGTTGATGAGCCAATGATCGGTCTCGATCCCAAGGCCGCGCGTCTCATCAAGGACCTGCTGCGCAACTTCACCGCGGCGGGAGGCACCGTATTTCTGTCGACGCATACGTTGGAGGTAGCGGAAGCGCTGTGTGACCGGATCGCGATCTTGCACGCCGGCCGCATCCGTGCGATGGGCACGATGGCGGAGCTGCGACAGGAAGCCGCCGATGGTACAGCGCACCTCGAGGAGATCTTCCTCAAGCTGACGGGCAGCCAAGGCGTGAGGGAGCTGGTCGAAGCATTGCGTCCGGCCAAAGAGGCGTAAGCCGTGAGTCACGCGCACACCGTGAGGATCGCTTCGATCGCGCATCTGGTTGCACCCAAAATGCGCAGCGCGCGCCGGCGCATGGGTGGCGAGGGCAGTGGCGCGCGGGTCGCCGTACTGGGCGGCGTCGGCTTTATCTTCTGGGCGTTGCTGTTCGGCATCATCTACCGCATGCTGCTGTACTTCAAGGCGGCGGCCGGCATCGGCGACGTGCTCGCTCTCAAGCTGCTCGGACTCATTCTGCTCGCATTCATGTCCGTGCTGCTGCTGTCCAATATCATCACGTCACTCACGTCGTTCTTTCTGTCGCGCGACCTCGAGCTGTTCGCCGCCGCGCCGATCGACCAGCTGCGCTTTTACTTCGCGCGCCTGATCGAGACGACACTGCACTCCTCATGGATGGTAGTGCTGGTTCTGGTGCCGGTATTTTCCGCGTACGCTTTCGCCTACGACGGCGGCTTGCTCTACATCATTGTGGCTCTGGCGGCAATGGCGTTCTACGTGGTGCTGCCGGCCGTGCTAGGCGCCGCGCTCACGCTCGTGCTGGTCAATGTTTTCCCCGCGCGCCGTGCGCGCGATCTGCTCGCGTTGCTGGCGTTGTTCGGCGCCGCCGGGCTGGTAGTGCTGTTTCGCGTATTGCGCCCGGAGCAGCTGGCGCGACCGGAGGGGTTCCGCGATCTGGTCGACTTCGTGGCGGCGCTGCAAACGCCGCAGAGTCTCTGGATGCCGAGCGAATGGGCCGCGGAGGCGATGATGTCCGCGCTGGGTGTCGGTGTGCTGGACCTGTTCCCGCTGCTGTTGCTCGGCACTACGTCGGCTGCATTCGTCGTGCTGGGAGCGGCATTGCACGGCCGTTTGTACAGCGAGGGCTTCAGCCGCTCGCAGGAAGGCGCGGAATTGCGCGAAGGCGAGCAAAGCCGAGAGCGGAGACTCAGACTGGAGCGCTCCCTCGCGTCACTGCCGGTCACCGCGCGCAGCCTGGTCGCAAAAGACATGCGCAGCTTCTTTCGCGATACCACGCAGTGGTCACAATTGATTCTGCTCGCCGTGCTGGTCGTGATTTACATCTACAACGTGAAAGTGCTGCCGCTCTGGTCGGGTGAAGAGGTCGGTTTCTTCCTGATAAACGTAGTCTCGTTCCTGAACCTCGGACTCGCGGGCTTCGTGCTGGCGGCGATCGCAGCGCGCTTTCTGTTCCCGGCAATCAGTCTCGAAGGACGTACGCTCTGGCTGCTCAAGTCCTCACCCATGGACCTGCGTTCGCTGCTTTGGAGCAAGTACTGGGTCGGCGTGCTGCCGCTGCTGATCCTGGCGCTCGCGCTCACGACCGGCACCAACATCATCCTGCGCGTCGGCACGTTCATGATGGTCGTTTCACTGGTGACGATTACCATCATGACGTTTGCGATCGCTTCGCTCGCGCTCGGCTTCGGCGCGCTGTTCCCGCGCTTCGAGACTGAGAATAGCGCCGAGATCTCGACCGGCTTTGGCGGCTTGTTGTTCATGATGTCGGCGGCTGCGTATCTGACGATCGTCATTATGCTGGAAGCCTGGCCGGTCTATTCAGTTCTCAATGCCAAGTTCAGGGGGTACGCGCTGACCACGTCCCAGATCGTCAGCCTGGGCATCGGCCTCGCGCTCGCGCTCGCGGTCTCGATCGCAGTTGTAATCGTGCCGCGACGCATCGCACGCCAAAGCATCGCGGAGATCGATCGCTGATGTTCGA